>JARCMD010000343.1 GCA_030248885.1 Leptolyngbyaceae cyanobacterium MP9P1.79
CTAGGGAGAGGGACTTCAATCCGGCTCCCCTTCTCCCCAGGGAGAAGGGGCTGGGGGATGAGGGCGGCTCGACATTGAGTTAGCAGCCTGAGTAGTTACCTTTGGGTTAAGAAGCTTTTGGTTGAGATAGAGAATGGTGAACACTGGCAAGTAGGTGCCATCGCTGATGAGGGTGCCGGGCCCTAGGTGAGACCCTGCGCCCAAAAACACATCATTGCCAATTTTGATCCGCTTGACATACAGCACCAGGTTCTGTTTGCGAGGCTTGATCACATGGGAGGAGAGCCTAATTTGGTAGCCAAAAATGACCCGATCGCCAATCTCCAGCAAGCCGCGATCGGCAATCTCTAACCCCGGTGTCCAATAGACATTTCGTCCCACCTTTGATCCCCACAGGCGCAACCAGAGAGAAAATGCACCCGGAATCAAACGCAAACCTGCTTCCAGCGCTGGGAACGTAATATAAATTGCCTGAATTTGATGACTCCCCCACCAGGGACTGTAGGTTTTTTCGCCTAAATAACTAATCCCTTCTTGGATGGGGGAAATCCAGTGATGGAGCCGATATACGACTAGGGGCAACCCATACAGCAAAAATAGGAGTGCCGCTAAGCTGAGAAAACTGGGAAAGGCACACAGATAAAGAAAGGATACGATCGCCCCCACCATGACCAAGGCAGGGAAAACCGACAGGACGAGACTGAGAAACGTCATGATGCAGCATTGAGCTTACTTAAGAATCTGCATTAAATCAGACAGCAATAACATTTTCCCAGAAATCTATTTATTTTCCTGCTGGCAGAGTGCGGCTGACCTTAGCAGGGGAGAGGATAGTTTCATGATAGCGGTAGCCCACAAAGCGGATGTAGACAGGGTCTCCGGGGGCTAGGTCGGTGCAGTCGGGTTGATGGATTTGGGGATCATAGGGCACCTGCTCCCAGGCAGAGCCGATCGCCGTATAGCCCCAAATCTCCAACACTCCATCGAGGGGTGTAAACAGAGACACGATGTTTTTGGCAGGCAAGTCTGGTTTTGCCTGGATCATCTGCCGTAGGCTGGGATAGTTGGTCAGTAACGGTTGTAGCTGTTGAAAGGTCGCTTGGTGGGCTTCACGGGTCAGGTGCGATCGTTGGGTTTCAAGTTCAGCACGCAATCGCAACCCTTCCTGGCGCAGGGTTTGGATTTCCTGCTGCATTTTCTCCAATTGCGCCGTGTTTGAGGGTTGAACGTCTGCTAGCTCAAGGGTTGTAGGTGTAGCGATCGGTGCCTGAGATCGCCCTAAACCAAAATTTTTGTGGGCAAAGCGCTGCACTACAAAAATGCCTCCCATCAGGAGGCTACTAAAGCATAAAAGGCTACCAAACAGATAAAGTTCCTGACTCGGATCGCTCAGCATTACCCGCCCTATGTTGACGACTGGACGGCTTCCACCGTTAAATGCTCTGACCCATCGTAATATTCTGGCAGCAACTCCTGGGATTCGATCGCCCCCAGTGCTGCCTCAAAGCCTGAGGTTGCCGTTGTACAGCTAGCTCCAACCCCATTGATCACGGTTTCTGTAATTTTGCCATCCTTACCGATGCGATACTCAATTTTCTGATATTCAGCCATGGGACACCTTTTTCCTTATCTTTGCACAAGACGCTCAAACCCCTTATCTGCTAACGCTACTTCTTCAAAACCCCTAGTAGTCTGTCAATCATTAATTGACGGATAGCTGAAAGCCGAGAGGTTAGTTGGAGTTAAATTTTGAGGGTCTTCGACCCCTCAAAATTTTCTTGACAGAACACTAGGGATTTGTGGCCGGACGGCTTTGAGCCAAATCACGGATCAGGGATAGTTTAGAGCGCAAGTAGTTGTCTAAGACATTTGTCTCATCGTAGTTCAAAGCGCAGTGCTGTCTAACCTGACGCAACAGCCATTGAATCAAGGTTGAGTCATCCAGGCTCAGCAGCGTGCTGGACTGAGTATCTTCAATTAGAGACCAGAGTTGGCGTAGCAGGGATGGACTCATGGGGATCTCGCTTAACGGTTTCTTTGTAGTCAAATTACTCTGATTTATGTTTAGCAGACTGTTGGGTATACAAGCCGACATAAGAGTTACAAAACCCTTCACAAAGCGATCGATATCTTGACCTAAACTGAATTATTCTTTAATTACTTGTCAGGCGAAATAAGCTGATCAGCAACATCCTCATTCTGCTGAATCGTCTGATAGAGGGGTAACCTCCTGGGGTAGGAGCTTTCCGTGCTTCTCATACCAATTCATTAAGGGAGTTGAGGTCATGCCATGAATGACGACAGAAATCACCACAGTTAAATAGACAATCCAGGCAATTTCCTCTCCCGTCTCACCTTGTAACCCTTTGCTCAAGGTATAAGCTAGATAGTAGAGGGAGCCAACGCCACGAATCCCAAACCAGCCCATTAACCAGCGAGTGGCGGGGCTTGCCGGAAAGCCAATGGTGCTAATCCAGGCTCCTACAGGACGAATCACAAAAATCAACAGTCCAGCAATCAATACCGTTTCATCGAGAAATCGCCAAGCAGGTTCAATGCGGAGGAGGGAACCCAGGAGGGCGATCATCCCCACTTCCATCAGCTTTTCAATGCGCTCTATAAATGCAATTTGCGAGTTGCGTTTTTCTGGGTTGTGGCGGCGGTAGCTTTCCTGGGCAGTCACTCCGGCGACGAAAACCGCTACGAAGCCATAGCCATTCACCAGTTCTGTGAGTGAATAAGCCAGCAAGATGGTGCTTAAGCCTACAAAGTCTTCAATCAGTTCATCCATGGGGCGATACTTCTGCACGTAGCGGTCGAAAAGCACTACCCCTCTGGCAATCAAATATCCCATCACAATGCCAGCAGTCGTTGCCCACAGCACGTCAATGATCACCCACTCTTTGAACCAGCTTTGCCAGTC
This sequence comes from Leptolyngbyaceae cyanobacterium MP9P1.79, assembly GCA_030248885.1. Lineage (GTDB taxonomy): Bacteria > Cyanobacteriota > Cyanobacteriia > JARCMD01 > JARCMD01 > JARCMD01. The sequence goes on from JARCMD010000343.1 coordinate 2,924, forward strand.
TGGATCTTTCAGCCAATACAGCCCAAAGTAGACGAAGGGAAATGCCAAAGCGTCGTTTAAACCCCCTTCTGAGGTGAGGGCAAAGCGCAGTTCATCCCGGTCTTCTGTATCAGTCAGTTGCACCTCTGAGGCCAAAACTGGGTCTGTGGGGGCAAGGATTGCACCAAGTAAAATGGCAGCACCGATACTTAAACCCAGCGCTAAGTGGGCGATGGCAGCGATCGCAAAAATAGAGATCGGCATCAAAAACCCAATCAGACGAGCCGTAGAATTCCAGGCCCAAAGCTGGACGCGACGGTTCATCTTTAAGCCGCCGCTATACAGCGACACGATGACTACGAATTCTGTGAGATGCTCTAGGAGCTTTGGTTCTGGACGGGAGGCAATGAGATTGACACCGTAGGGCCCTAAAGCCACGCCTACAACTAGGTAAATGAGGGCATAGGACAGGGGCAGCCGAGAAATCCAGCTTGATCCCAAAGTGACCAAGAGCAGCAGCAGTCCAATGACCAGTAAATTGGCAATGTAGGTGTCCATAAAGCCCTAAAATTTAGACAAAAAGCGTTGCAGTAAATTTAGGCAATTGCTGACGTTGGTTAAATCACCTTTAGGTAGATTGTCAACAAAACAGTGCGAGGCACTACAACGAACCAATCGTGGGGATGATCCTACGGGCCATCCCTTAGATCTTGTCGTTACCAACATTTTTGAGAAATCGAAGATTTCTCAAAAATGTAAATTCTAAACCCCATACCTTTGTTACTTATTGTCAATAAACAGTGACTGTTGAGAAGAAAGTCAAACTTCAGCAGCTTCGTTGTGTAAGAGGCTGTCTGAAAAGTCCCAAATTGTCGCCCGAACCGCCCCCCTGCCCCCCAATTCTGGGGGGTTATGAGATTGAAGTCCCCCAGAATTGGGGCCTTAAAGCCTTTCAGTCATACATGAAAAGGGGGCAAGTGCAAGGTCTGGAGCATTTGTCAGACACTCTCTAAGCTTTTTAATAGATGTTGGTAATGACAAGCAGAATTGGGGGATTTAGGGGGCAAGTGCAAGGTCTATGGCATTTTTCAGACACCCTTTAAGCTGTTTAAAAGATGTTGGTAATGACAAGCCCTCAGATAGGGGTAGGGGCAAAGCATTGGGCAGATCACCTCTGCTGTGTCAGACAATCTTTGCCCCGATGCTTTGCCCTCAGCGTCGCGCCACCCAACCCAAAATTATAAAAGCAAAGTCCCGGAAATCCCGGAAGGGCGAAGCCTTGGGGCGATAATCTGGGGATTCATGCAAAATCTTTTGCCCACTGCTAAGTGCAACGCACACGCTTCACGAATGCCCCTACACAGGTAACATCTTTCTCAGAACTCTACCTGATCTCGTTAATGATCCGGAGTTCCCTAAACAGCGATCGGGTATTGTTGAATCAATGTAGCGACTCAGGCTCCTCACTCAATGTTGAACCTGCCCTCATCCCCCAATCCCATTTCCTTAGGGAAGAAGGGGAGCCGGATTGAAGTCCTTCTCCTTGGGGAGAGGGATTTAAGCTTCGACGTGAGCTTCGACGTGAGCGCTCAGCCGAACAGCGCTCAGTCGAACAGCGCTCAGTCGAACGGTGAGGGCAGGCTGAGTCGTTACGAATCAACTTAATGTTCCGTTGCTATCCCTCGGAATTTCTGTTCCGTACTGTAGCTGTTTTTTCTAAACCTAAAATTGCAATAGTCTAAGATTGCCAAGGTTATAACGTTTAATTAGCGGGAACTCTACAACATAGCCTGAACCCGATCGCCCCATCCCCCTCAACCCTCCAGACGTTGAACCCTATGTCGAAGAGACCCTTGACTCAATTCTTTGCCCGCACAGTCAACCAGCTTCGTCCTTGGAGAAAAGAGCGCGAATGGGTGGCGAGTCAGCCTGAGAAAATTCCCTCTGGTGCTTCTGTGGCAGATAGCATGACCTCAGTTTCAGATAACTCTGATTCGCTTTCACCCCAGGTGGGGTTGGAGGAACCCTTTGTGGCGACCGATGGAGTGGGGGTTGTGGATGCTAGCAGCAACGTGCCCCTGGATCAGGCTAGGGGTAAGACTGGGGGTGGCAAAGGGTTCTGGGGACTCACGGTGACCTGGCTGATCTTGCTTTTACTCAGTGGGGGCACCTCGATCGGGGCGTTCCTGTGGATGGCATCCTTGCCCCCCGTTCCCAAGTGTGATGCTGTTTCCCAGTTATCCTCTGATTGGGAGCGACTAGAGTGCGCCCAGCAAGCCACCCAATCTGGAGATTTAGAGGCATTGCTGCAAGCCTATGCCCTTGTCGAAAATTGGACTCCTGATCATCCCCTCTATACCCACTCCCGACGCTTAATGAAGGATTGGTCAAAGGGAGTTTTAGCAGTTGCGCGGCAAAAAATTTACCAAAGTGACTTAGAAAAAGCCATCGCTATTGCTCGAAAGATTCCGCCAGATAGCCCTGGCTACAACGATGCAGAAGTGACGATCGCTTCATGGCGTAAGGGATGGGATTCCGGCGAGACCTTGTATGCGACGATCCAGACTGATCTAAAAGCGCAGAAGTGGCAGGAGGCGGCTAATCAAGCTGAGGGATTTTCTAGTCTGAGTAGTGATTATTGGCGATTACGTTTAGGCGACGTGAAAGACCAAATTGCTAGGGAGCAGGAGGCGCGGAAGCAGTTACAGAGGGCGATCGATTTGGCAATGGATGGCGCACCTGATGCATTAGCGCAGGCGACGATCCAAGCCCGAAAAATCTCACCCAAAAGCTATGCCTATACTGATGCCCAAGCGAATATTAGTAAATGGAACCGTACTCTGCTGAAGCTGGCGACCGATCGTCTCCTCCAGCAGGATGGGAACGAGGCGATCGTTATCGCCAAAAATATTTCGCCTCGAAGCGAGTTGGCTCCCCAAGCGCTGCAACTGATTCAAATTGCTCAGGCTCAAAAACTAGCGATGGCTACCCCCGCTCAACTAGCAAAGCAGTCTGTTTCAAACCAACTTTGGACGCTGTGGAGCGCCACAAATGCAGTGCGGAGTATGGATAAAAGTCCCATTTATCAGCAGTTCCAGCCCTATGTTGCTCGCTGGGAAACCCAGATTGAAGATTTGACTCAGCTTCAGATGGCCAATTCTTTGGCTGCTCTCGGACAAATTCCTACCCTGCAACTGGCGATTCAGCAAGCAAAGACGATCGCCCCCCAACGCCTCTACCGCCTTCAGGCCCAGACGTTGATTCTACAATGGCAAAAAGATATTCAACGCATTGAGGATCGTCCCACCCTCTCCATGGCTCAAGATTTGGCTGCCAGTGGCAAGACTGCCGATTTGAAGGCAGCGATCGCCCAAGCCAAGAAAATTGCACCAAGGCGGGCCCTGCGCCGAGACGCAGATAAACAGATTGCTCGCTGGTACCGCCAGATTCAGACCCTGGAAGACCAGCCGCTGCTGCAAAAGGCCCAAACGCTAGCAGAGAGCGGCAAACTCAGAGCGGCGATTCAACTGGCGGCTAAAATTGGCTCTAAGCGGGCTTTGTATCAAGATGCGAGAACGGCGATCGACGAGTGGACGACCCAAGCTGCCATTGCCGAAGACCAAATCTTGCTGAGCAAGGCGACTACCCAGGCAGAAAAAGGCAACCTCACCACCGCGATCCAGATTGCGGTGCAAATTGCCCCCGGACGACCGCTGTACTATGATGCCCAAAATGCGATCGATCGCTGGTTATCAGAACGCGATGCCATCCAAACCGCCAATCAAGCTCCCTCTGCTTATCGCAGCTACAACGAAGCGGCTCCCGTGGTCAACACGCCCCCCGACC
>JARCMD010000344.1 GCA_030248885.1 Leptolyngbyaceae cyanobacterium MP9P1.79
CTTCGTAGGTGGGTTTAGTCGAGGCGAGTTCTAAAATTTTGGGGAGCGGCAGGGCTTCAATCTTAATCACTTCCGACTTGGCTAGGACGATCGGATTTTGCTTGCGGCGCGGCAACACCGACAGTTCAAACACGTAATCCCCCGACTTTCGAGCATCGGTTTGCACATCCCTACAGGTGAGAACTTCTGCCATGGCACAGAAGGATTTCAACTCACTGGGCAACCCATTGCTGAAATCATAGGTAATTAAGCCACTGGAGACTTTGCCATCGGGAGATTGTCCCACCAGGCGCAAGGTGCGAATCTGGCGGGGATTGTTGATTTGCCAACTGAGGCGAATGGCATCGCCATTGGCTTCCTGGTACAGATTGTCCTGGGAGTAAAACTCCAAAATTTGTGCAGGAGGACGGGGGCGGAAAAAGATCCACCAAATCAGGAAGGCGATCGTCAGCAAGGTGGCAATCCCGGTCAGCAACACTAGCAAAAACTGCCACCAGGGACGAGGTTCCCACAGCAGCGTTCCTTGGGGGATGTAGGCAGGGAGGGGCAGTTGCTGAGCGTCTTCCAGTTCCAGGCTGAAGTTGATGAGTCGCGGAGCAGCGTAGAGGGGGCGCTTCCACCACTTGATGGGCTTGACCTGGAGGTTCAACAGCACAAAGCCCTTGGGAGGAATGAAGACGGGTAATTCCGCGTCTAAGGACTCTGCTTCCTCGGTGGCAGATTTGTCAGAAACGAGCAGTGGTAGGCCCATCTGACCCAACTCGCGGCGGGCTAGGGCAGAGGAGTTTTCTGGAGCGGCGGGGATGCTGCGATCGAGAGTGCGGAGAGTCTTTTCATTGAATTCGAGGGTGTAGCGACAGACCTCATCCTCATCCAAATTGACACTGCGAACCAGGATGTGGCGATCGGTATTGCCAGGATTGGTGATTTTGATCTCATACAACCCAGCCATCAGCCGCACCTTACCCACTAAGGTACGAAGTTCTAGAGTCAGGTTGTAGACTGGCAACACCCGCAGGTAAACCAAATCCAACAGCACCAAGTCGGGATTATTGACCGAGTAGAGCCGCAGCGTAGGAACGTAGTTGCGGGCTAGGGTATCCAGCGGGGGCGTGATGAGGAGGACAATCTGTCCCCGTTCGCCTGGGTTTAAGTCGAGGCGATCGGTTTCCAAAATCAAGCCTGGCTCATCCAAGCCGGGAGGATATTTGATGCTGAACCAGCTTGGAGCTAAGTCAGGACAGGTGAGGCGGAACCGATCGACGCGATCGGAGCGATTATGTACCAGAACAATCACCTGCTGGAGTTGCCCTGGATTGAGAATGACTGGCTTTTCTGGGCTGGTCTGGGGCTGGAGGAGAAAGGCAGGGTCACCGGCCCGCACAGCATCTTGAATTCCTGGCAACACCTGAAGGCGCTGGGAAAACTTGAGGGGGGTGGATTCGGGGTAGTGGATGGGGGCATCCACGACCAGCATGTAGGGGTAGGTGTCAGGCAGAATTTGCGACGGCACCTGAATTTGAAAAATCACCTCGTTGCTCTGCTGGGGCCCCAGGGCAATGCGCTCCCGGGGAGACTTACACCACTGATGCACCGCTTGAGACATCTCATCAATATAAATATCAATGAGGGCGCTCTGATGCCCGTTATTCGTGATCGTGACGTGCAAATCTAAGGTCGAACCGGGTTTAATGGCCTGGTCTCCAGAGGGGTTAAGGATGACCACCAGCGGGTTGCCAGGGACAAGCGCTTGCAGCAGGTTCTCGGGGACAGCGCGGCCGCGCCGGGTAGCTAAGCGAGCTTGGTAGCGTAACTCTCCCTCAACGATCGTCTCCTGGACATAGCCACGCCCCAGCAGATCCTTCAGCAAGAGGCTGGTTACCGCCTCCGACTGTCCAGTGAACGTCCCGATCGCCGTCAGGGGCACTTCTCCCTGTCGCAGTAACCACGTCATTAGCTGAGCCTGAGGTTCAGGTAGTCCCAAGACATCTGCCATGGTCAAGCCATCTGCACCGTCTTCCACCCTGGCTTCTGCAAAAGAACTCAAATCATTGCGGCTTCTGGTCATTGTCCCCCTTCCACTGAACAACCATCAGTGAACCGTTATCAGTGAACTATTATCAGTAACCAAATGACTAATCTTTAGGGATTAATCGTGTTGTAACTGATGAAATCCTGCTCGTATTTAAGGACTGCTGTAACTACTCAGCCTGCCCTCACCCTAAATCCCTCTCCCTGAGGGAGAGGGACTTCAATCCGGCTCCCCTTCTCCCACTGGGAGAAGGGGCTGGGGGATGAGGGCGGCTCGACAATGAGCTAGGGGACTGAGTAGTTACGGTCTGTTTGTATTTAAGGTGTGGCTTCATTTAATGGTCTTATTGTACGAGCGATCGGGACACACATTAAGCATCGCCAGCCTTTGTTGCCGATTATCTCCGGCTTGGCACCATTAGGGTTGGTGAAACGCATAACGCTGTGAGGGCGAGAGAGCAGCACTTTCAAGCCGATCGCATCCTAAATTGAGCATTCGTTTTGCCACATTCAAACGGACTTGTTTATCATCGCCACCACTAACGACATAGACATTGCGATTGACCAATTTGATATCCACAGAGTTGATCTTCCCAGCCCTCCCAAACGAGGTGCCAATTTCCTTCCCACCCAAGACACTGGGAACACGCTTACCTTCAGGAGTGAGCGGCCAAAGCATAATGCGTCCGTCATCTCCGCCGCTGCTTAGGTAACAGGCATTGGCACTGAGCGCCAAGCTACGAACTGGTTTGCCACCGTGTCCGGTAGACCATTGGTCAAGAACTTTACAATCCACCTCATTCACTAAGCATTCTGAAACATCAAATAGGGTAATGTAGCCTTGGCTATCAGCGGCTGCCATCAGCGTCGGTTTGTACTCTGCGGTACTGAGGCTCAAAATATAGTCATCTTGCCCACCTTGACGGTAGGAAAGCTTATTGAGTTGATTGGTAGACAAGTCCCAATACCGAAGCTGGTTATAGCGTCCAGCGATCATCAAGTTGTTGTATCGCAATCCAGCCAAAGCCATGCTGGAGACGGCAAAATCCATTTTCTTTTGCAATAGGGGTTGGCGATTGGCAAAATCTCTCTTGAGTAAATTACTCTGTAAGTCCCACAGCAACACCAAGCCGCTGCCATGACCACTGAACAGATAGCGTGAATCCCTAGAAAATACTAAGGAAAATACACGATCGGCTTTTTGGTTGGAAAAAGACAGCACTGGTTTTTTGCCTTCTTCCAAAGCGCTCCAGATTTGGATTTCGCCGTTTTCCAAACCCGCCGCCAGTAAATCATTATCGAGAGGCTTGTAGCGGATCACCCGAACTGACTTACCCGCGTTGCCCACATCTCCCACATAGGGTGGGACGAAAGGGTTACGAAATCCCCAGGTTCGCCAGAAAATCATCCGTTGATCATCGGAACTACTGATCACAGCACTGGAAGCCCCGCTCATCTGCACCGAGTTTACCGCTGCCTGATGCCCAAAGCGGGGGTTATTCGGGTTCAGCCAGGAGAGCCACCATGCCAACCACAACAGCAATACCAGCAGCAGGATTTGCACAACGGGGTGGAGGACGGGCAGGACGCGCAACCGCACAATTTGGCTATCGTTCCGCACATCTAGCCGATCGTCCGATGTCGTGGCATTGAGGGCAAACACGTATTTCTGAGACCGGAAGCCTAGCCAGGGTCGCCGTTTCTTCATAATCAACGTCAATTCTTCGGTAGCTCCTGGCTCCAGGGTTTTCTTTGAGGGCACCACCTTCATCTTGAACTTGCGCTGATCCTCTCCCTTCACCCCTGCCCCAACCTCTTGGATCAGGTTGCTAGCATTCTCAAACTTGAGCTTGAAAGTGGCGCTGCTGACGATCGCCTGGGGTACCCAACCGAACTTAGCCGGCATTTGTTGTTCAAGGGGTGTGCAGCTAAAGTCCACCCATCCCTTGGGTAAAATGTCGATCGTTCCCTTCGCCCCAGCGGAGGTACCCAGCCGTTGCGTCGCTTCAATTACAAAGGGATACGCCCGATTCACCGTTTGTACAGCGGAGGGTAACTGGCACAGAAAGCTAGTTTCTGCCTTGCTCCCCGGCTTCAGGGCTACCCGGCGTTCGCCTCCTTCTACCAGCCAAGCTGGGTCTAGCCCACGACAGTGGATCACTGCTTCGGCAAATTCTTGCCCCAGATTAGTGACCGTTGCCGTAATTTCCACCAAGTCAGAGGGATAGGCTTGAAACGATCGTACGGGCAGTTCCACCTTGAGGGGAATCACTCCTGCTGCCTGTTCCAAACCCAGACGCAGGGAATGCCGCGACTCCTGCTGGAGTTCCAAAGAAAACACTCGCACCGTCAAGTTCATCGTGCCCACAAACCCAGGCACCGGACTGCTGTTAATCACCACAAAAAATTCCGTGGAATCTCCCGGCGGCTTTTTAGCACAAACCTCTGGCGAAAGGGTGTACCAGTGGGAGCCAGATTCCATCTCCGCCGCTCCCGGCGCTAAAACTTCTAGCTGGAACGTGGCAAACTGATCACTTTCATTGACAACCGTGACGTGGAATGATGCAGGAGTACCGCCGGGTTTGAATTTGACGGCTTGCGTAGAAACGTTGGTCGCAATGAGCGCTTTAGACATCCCTGAAATCCTTTCTAAAGAGTCGAACTATGAACTGACAGGCTGTGTAAGACGTTTTTCTGAGGGCGATCGGGCTTTGCAACCGTTTCCTATGTCAATCACTCAAAAGATGGGATTGCCAATGAGCCAGGTTTAGCCAATCAACTTGTTAAACATACTTTGCAAGGGTGTTTGAGCCGTTGATGGGGGTTTTTCCTGATAGACAAGTTGCATGAGGTGTCGCCGACGGCAGGCAAACTGAAGCAGGTTAATCCCTAACTCGTGGGCGGTGCGGAGGGTCTCGCGGGGCAGGGACAGGGCGGCATCCAACCCCCAGGCACTGGAGAGTCCACCCATAATCAGCAGAATGCCGCCACCTGACCAGACTTGGGTTGGTTCTTGTTGAAATTTGGGAAGTGCAGCAAACAAAAAAGGCTGAGTCCGCAAGGGATGGGAGCGGCTGAGATTCTCTAGGGGTTCTAGGGGGCTGTCTAACTGCTGGGCTAGTTCTAGGATGCTTTTAGCCAGATCAATTCCCGACAATCCCGCATCCACGAGCAGCGTTCCTCCCTTAGTTAAATACTCTTTTAGAGCGATAAACTCCGCCTCCGTTGGCACTAAGGGCCGCTGTCCACAGAGATACAGCACATCATAGGTATCGGCGATCGGCTCTGCTCCCACGGCATCCAGCGTCAATTGCCCGATGTCGGGCACTCCTTGCAGGGCGGGATACAGGCTGGCGATCGACTCCAGCAAATAGAACAACGATTGCACGGGATGATCGGGCGCACTGGGATTAGACCCGTCGTAGCTAATTTGGGCAACTCGCACCGTCATTTGGGGCCGGGGACAGACCTGAACTCGATGCCGCAAATCCAACTGATTCGCTTCTGGGAAGAAGATATTAGTTGGAGATTGCAGTTGCGTCACATCAGGTTGCAACAGGATGCGACAGATCTCCACCTCCTGTTCCTGGGGGGAATTAATTTTTTCATCAATGCGAAACGTCTCCTGCACCACCTCTGGCTGCTCCTTGCGCCGCAGCTTCGTGGGATCTACATAACTGACCACCAAATAAACCGTGATGGGGCTGTCGGGAGGCGCTTCTGAGGTAATGCGAAAGTCCATCGCCTTGGGCACCACGATCGGATTCCCTGCCACATCGATCGCAATGCCGGGCTGCAACTGCACCCATCGGCCATCCCGGTACTGGGAAGGCACATCCAAGGGAGCGGAAATCAGGCAAATCCCCAGACCACACACAATCCCTGGTTGATGGAGGGATTGATAATGAATGCCTTGGCGTTGCCGATGGTAGTCGTGGGATATGCGCCAGCGATCGGCGTTGATCAATAGTCCATCCGTTACCTGAAGACGATCGAGGGGCTGAATGGGTGGCGGCGAGAAGGGGTGGGGCATGAGAAGGGGGGTGGGAGGGTGACGGGGTGGGAGGGTGACGGGGTGTCAGTGATGTATGGCGGACAACTTTTTTTATGCCCTCGGCTCAATATAAAGGTCATAGGTACAAAAGGCGGGCTTTTCTCGATCGATGACATGGCGTACCAGCGACTCATCGATCGTCTCTCCGGCATCGGGGCGGAGACGCACAATAAAGTGGTAGGGTCGCCCGCCGCCAACTCTGGCATCTTGCCCCAAGCGGGTATCTGACAGGACAAATCCGTTCCCAGAGAATTCTTCAATGCTGATATGTTTTTCCGCTTCTAAGGTCAAGTGCTCATCCAAGGGCAAGTCTGTATAAAGGTGCAGGTAAAGACACAGCCCCCTACGCGTACCATGCCAGCGATATAGTTCCACAGCATGGCGAATCAAGCGGCGCTGACGATCGACTCCCAGCCGCTCATCCATGCGCCAATCAACCCAGTGGGACAAGAAGGGGAGCAGTTCACGAGGGGCGGTGAGGGGGTCGATGTAAGCCCATAGCACATCCAGGGATTGCACCGCAGGTTCAAAGGCCTGCTCAAAGATCTTCAGCAGACGACCTGTGAAATCTGATTCGCGATAGAACGCTGGGAGAAAATCGAGGTAGAGCGATCGAGGCCGCACATACAAGTCAAAAGACCCAGACACTGCGGTCGTTTGTGGCACTAACCCCGGCTCCGAGTCAGCCGTCCGCTCGGTGTAGTACACATAGAGCCAACTGCGGTAATCGAAAATCACGGGTTCATTCAACGCCAGGGCAGCGGCATCTTCAAAGAAACCCATTGGGACTTGAAAATACAGCACTGCCTCCATCTGCTGACCGGGGATCAGTTCATAGCCCTCCATGCCAATCTGGCACCATGTTGCTGGGAAATCCCCCGACACTTGCAAGTTGACTTGTAACGTGCGGCTACTGAGATTCTCTAGGTGTACCAGGATTTCCCCCGCTTCACCGGGGTGAACTAGCAGCTTGCAACTGCTGGGAGTAGAAGCAGAGGCGACCCCAGCTAGCACGGCTGCATCCTGGGTAACTTCGATCGAAGATACGGCCTCTGGAGGCTGCATCGGAGTCAGGCGTAGGCGTAGAGCTTGACCAGAACGGGCTTGAGTCATCGATCGTGGGGGTTAATCAATTGTCTAATCAATTGTCGATAAAGTTAATGACATGACTGGAGCGGAGTTGCGGGTCTGCCCAAGAGCAAACCAACCCTAAAGGGCCAGGATTAATCACCGGGTCAGGAGGCAGGGTTCTCACCCACTCTTGGTCGCGCTTGCGTAACTCAAACAATTGCACCACTCCGAGATAACGCACTCCAGGAACACGCTGAAACAGCGTGACGACATCTGAGGGATAGACTGGACGACCAAAAGCCCAGCCTTTGCCATCAGGGCCCCCAATGAGGGGATTAAAGAAACGGTAGAGGGAAACTCGTAGCTGTGTCAGGATTTCCTGGCGGGCCCGAGGGTTATTGTACTCTGGCTCTAGGGCTACCTCCGTTTGCACTGCTACTCCCACATACTGCGGGGTGCGGAGGTGCACCTGCACCCCCAGGAGTTTGCGATCGTCCAGATAGCCCAGAATGCGCTCCTGCAAACGGGGATTCAAAATGAACTGATCGGGGTGAATTCCTTCACTGCGGGTCACTGCATCCAAATTAGCCTGGGGCACAATCAGCAGATTCACGGTTCCAGGTTGCGTATCGGGGGCATTGGCGAGACAGATAGCCCGGGCAACGGCTCCCCTACCCGCTTGGAGGGCCAAGGACTCGAAATCCTCGCGGGTCACTGCCCGATCGCGGGTACGTAGCATTCGGGGGGCGCGAATAGCTGCATGTTCCAGAGATTCAGCATCTGCGCCATTGAACGCAGCGACATGATTAATCACCCTGGCAACGTAGGGCACCGATGATTTCATCACCTTTAACTTGCCCGCCTGGACATTGCCCCGCTGACCGCCGCCCGTGCGGTAGGCAACCATCCGAATCACCGCTCCTCTGGGGGGAACTGCCCCATACTGCTGCTCCATACCCATCTCTTGCTCGGTGGCAGCCGCGAGCAATGCCCTGCCCTGGGAGGGTTCCAAGGTACGATCGGCTCTGGGGGAGTCATAGCCCCTGGCCCGAAATTGCGTCTGTTGCAGAATTTGGGCGGGTTCCCGAATCAAGGGACCAAATTGGACTGTACCGGTTAATGAATCAATAACGTAGTGCAAATCCTCAGCCCTAGAGTCAGCGAAATCCCGCACTTCCTGCCACGTTTGGGGCAAACCGCCAGGGGGCACAACTAAGATATACTCTCCCTCCCGCCGATCGAGAATGGGGACACCCTGCAACTGAAAAGTCTGTCCAGGTTCGCCACTACTGTTTCCCAGAAGTTCATTCCGAATCAAGGTGCTTTGGTTAGCGTTCACCGTGCCGCCGATCGATCGCACACCCAGTCCGATAATGCGGGGCGAGTTCAGGTAACCGGGTTGGTTCGGACGCAGATTCGTGTAACTACAACGCACCCAACGCCCCTGATACGCCACAAACTGCGTCACCGGCCAACTCTGGGGCAAGTGCAAAATTACGTCTCCACCCTGGGCCGGGTTGCGTCCCTGTTGGGTAAATTCGTTAAAACTAAACCCACCCGTATTATCATCCGCTTCCTGCAATAGGATTGGCTGCCAAGCCTCACCGTTCCACGCTTCCCATCGCCGAGGAGCGAAGTCAGGATTAATCCCCGTTGTGGTGGCGGCGGCTCCCTTCAAGGTGAGGGCAATGACATTCCCTTCGATCGATTCATCGGGACTAAATACAAGATAGAAGCAGTTACCTGACTGGGGTTGCTCACTAAAAATTGCCTGCTCGCGCCCTTCCCACTCGCCATCAGGACGCTGAGTCCACAGACCCGTGAACCGATCGCGCAAAACCTGAGGGACGGATTCCGATACTTCGGCGGTCAAAAAGTGCCACAGTCGAGGATGACCAACAGTTAAGGGACGATCGGTGCTGAAGACGATCGCCTCTTCAGTTTCCGTCCGCACAGTTGCCACCTCAATCCCCGCCGGAATTGAGTAAGTGTCATTTAAAGTCGTTGTTAGGTAAAACGTCAACTCAGTTTGCGCCGGCACTGGACTTTGCAAGCGAATCCCCAGCAACTCCAAAAACGCCACATAATTGCGGCGGGGCACCTGGTTGAACCGCAGGAGCATTTGATCTGTGAGCCAGGAAAATAATTCGATCAGGGTAATTCCCGGATCACTGGGGTTATAGTTTGTCCACTCTGGGCAGTAGCGGGGAATGCGCTGAATACACTCTTCTACCAAATCTTTGAACGTTCGGTCATCCAAATCCGACTTCGGTAGGTTGGGCAGAAAATCAAAATCCATTATTTGCGTCTCTGAGGATCACGACTTCACGACTTTAAGAGTCTGGAAAACTAATAGATGTGACTGCTTTGCTAGAGATTTTCTGGAGAAAATATCACCCGAATGCCTCGGCCCTAATTTTCCGAAGAATCTCATTAACTAACTTGGAGGCATCAGGTAGAAAGGAAAGACCAAGCTACGAGGATCATAGCTGTCTTTGAGTCGGTAGAGGATGACAATACTGATTTTGCCGCGAACGGGATCAGGATCGGTTTGGACTTCTTGCAGAATGATGCGCGGCTCCCACATCTCCAAGGCTTCCCGGACATGCATCCTTAGTAACAGCAGGTTTTGGGGATTCATGGGCGAAAAGACCAATTCAGACATCCGAGAGCCAAAGGTGGGTCGATAGACACGCTCTTTGAGTTCTGTTCGTAGAATGATGTGAATTGATTCTTCGACGTTGCGATCGGCGCTACTGAGTTGCAGCCCCCCTTGCACATTAACCCGCAGCGGGAATGATAATCCTTTACCCAGGTGATTGCGCGACTGGGGTTTCATTTCAGGCATACCTGCTCCATCCTTTGGCTTAGCTCACTGTACTGAGGGCGATCGGGCTAATCCATTCGCCAAAAGTCGAGTTCCCTGAAGTTTTACGCTGCTGGATCAGCAAATCCAGTGGTCTGTCAAGAAAATTTTGAGAGGTCGAAGACCCTCAAAATTTAACTCCAACTAACCTCCCGGCTTTCAGCTACCCGTCAATTAATGATTGACAGACTACTAGGCTAGCAAGATGGGAAATTGTAGCGGCATGTAGTCTAGACATCATTATTTTCAGGATGAGTATTCTATCTTGATTGTCTCAGTAGATAGATAGCTCAATCGATGGACTATTCTAAAAAGGCTGCAAAAAAGGGCCGAAATGCCCAGGCTTTAGTCTGAAATGATGGTACAACGGTATCGAGGGAGACAAAGAGTTGGATGGGAGGCATTTCAGCCGTCGTGCTGCAAAAGAGCCACAAGGTTTAATCTCTATAAATTCTCCATCAAATATATTTGATTTAGGCAGATTTGATTTAGCATCTAAGGACTTCCAATTCAAAAATTGCCGCTCAAGTGCTACTCAGCCTACCTAGTCGATAGCTCGTTTACTTTCATCGTTCACATCTACACCAGGTTAGGACATTTGTTCTGATCTGTCCAATCAAAAAAGTTACCTTTAAAGACTTCATAACGTTTTGGATAAGAGCAATGCAAGAAGCTAATTTCCCTGCTAGCCATGATTCCGTGAATTTGAAGGACGATCGCATTCAGGATCGCGATCGGAGTGACGTGTCTCCTGCCTCTCCCGCAGTGACTTCATTGGGGCAGTTGGAACAGTCCCTAACTGACTCAGGCATGGCCAACCCATCTCACGCTGTTGAACGTGAGTCTAGCACTGAGATCGGCGAAGCAGGGATGAGCCTATTGGTGGAGGGTGAAGCGGGAACATTGAGTCTGGCATCCCAGGAATTAGCTCTGGCTGCATCTGCTCTGTCCCCGCTATCGTTGGCGGAAGTTGCTAACCTCGTCAGTCTAATTCAGGAATTGCAGCACCAAAATGCGTCCTTGCAGAATCAAGTCACGCAACTGGAAACCAATTTGAGTGAGCGCCACACCGATTGGCAGTCGCAGGTAGCCCAAGTGCAAACTCAAGCTACACAGCTTCAGCAGCAAAACCAGGAGGCGGCGATCGTCCAAGACCGCCTTAATTGCCTAGTTCGCGAATTGGAATGTTCCCATCAAGTATCCCAGCGCCAGCAAATTTTGATCGAAACGGTGACGGAACAGCTAGAGAATAGCCAAGAGCGCTGTGCCCAACTGGAGCGAGAGTGTGCCTTGACGCAACAACGGCACCATGAGCAGTCCCAGCTTGTGCAGCAAACCGAGACGACCTGCCGCGACCTGCGCTCCCGACTCTATCGCCAGCAACGCTACACCTTGCAGTTCAAAGCTGCTTTGGAAAAATGTCTGGAAATGCCTGCTCCGCACTATACCCCTACCCCTGACCCTACCTATCTCTCGGTGGCGACTCAGTTTCAGCCCTTTAGCGGTATGGCAGTCCCGCAGGTATTTCTGCCCAAGGTGCAGTCGATTCAGCCCTGGTCTACTCAGCCCTGGCTCCTCAAGGAAGAGGACAGCGCCCCCCACGCTGTTGTTGCTGCTGGCTCCCAATGGTCACCAGAACCCCGCGATGCAGAGGTTGCCCCGGTGTTGACGATCGCCACAGCATTTTCCACTCCAACCCCTGCGGAGGAGATGTCTGCGATCGGCTCGACTTCTCAACCCATCAGCTTTAACCTCAGACCTCCATTGTCAGAATTTGCCTCAGAGTTTTTCCCCACAGCGACATCCAATGTTCTTCCTGATATCTTCCCTGGAGAGACCACGAATATTCCCAGATCTGAATCTGAGCCTCTCCCCCCCGCTGTGACTGAGGAGCTAAACGCCGTTGTTGATGCTCTGCGGGGATTGCCACCAACGGTGATTGAAGCCTGCGTATTGCAAGCCATGCCCGATTTAGTTGAGTTTGATGGGTCGGTGGCAAAAACCGATGAAGGAGACGTGATCGTCCTACCCCTTGAAGCGGAACTTGATGACCCAGATGGTGACCTGCCCGTTCCCGACTTTTCCGCGCTGCTGAAATCTGGGGAAATCGAAAATTATCTTTGGCAAGAGTTAGCAAAGCTCGTGTCTGATCAAGCTTCAAGTGACGCTGAAACCCAGTTGCCTGAAACCCAGTTGCACAGATCGGTAACGCATAGCTCAGTTGTTGTCCCTGATGCGGTGCCCCCCTCTGCACCCACTGCCCCGGCCCTCAATGACGAATTGGAATTAGCCTGCGCGGTTTACTCTAGCTCCCCATCTCCGATCGTCTATCCCCTACGCACCCAGAAGAAGTGCAAGTCCCTAGCGGCGATCGATTTGCCCAGCTTTCCGCGTTTGAGTTAGTGAACCTTTGGGTGAAACCTGCTGGTCACCGATCGCGATCGGCCCTAACGCAACACTTGACCCATGTAATCGCCCCAAAGGGCCGCCGCCTGACCACTGCTTCCTCCCGTAGGAGAGTTGTTGTCGTTTCCGAGCCACACGCCCGTGGCTAACTGTTGCTGGGGCACGTAGCCGATAAACCAAAGGTCTACATTGTCGTTCGTGGTGCCCGTCTTACCTGCTGCGCCAGCGCTCACATTGGCATTCACCCCGGTGCCGCGCTGCACCACCCCTTGCAGCAGGGTCGTCATCGTGTCTGCAACTTCCGGCGGTAAAACCTTGAGATTCACCTCTGGGTCTCGATCGTAGGCATAGATCACGCGACAACTTTGGAGATTGTTTCGATCGCTACAGTCCCCGCCATCCAAAATGCGACTGATGGCATGGGGACGATTTCGCAACCCCCGGTTTGCCAGCACACTAAAGGCTCCCGTCATTTCCAGCAGCGTCGATTCGCTTCCGCCCAACACTAAGCCGGGGTTTGACTTGAGTGGAGACTGAACCCCCATTTGGCGGGCGGTCTGAATCACCCGGTCTAAGCCCACCTCTTGGGCAACGCGCAGCGCCACCACATTTTCCGACTGCGCCAACCCTGTAGCAAGATCTAAACTGCCCCCGCCTGCATTACAACCTGCAAAATATTGTCCCTCCCAGCCCAAAGGGGCACAGGAGTAAGCTTTGGCTGGAGAAATGCCCTGCTGAATGGCAGTGGTGTAGGCAAAAATCTTAAACGTTGATCCCGGCTGGCGCTGAGCCTGGGTTGCCCGATTGAACTGGCTCTCCTTGTAGTCTCTGCCCCCCACGAGGGCAACAATCTGCCCTGTGCTGGTGTTGAGTGTCACCATTGCCGCTTGGGAAAATCCACTTGCCGCTCCCTGAGTATTAAGTGTGTTACTGAAGGAGGCTTCCATCTGACGCTGCATTTGCGGATCTAAGCCTGTCTCAATGATCAGGTTGCCTTCTTCAGCCAGTTGGGGCGATCGGGCCCGCAGTTCATCAAACACATAACTGTAGAAGTAGGGAGCGATCGTGTTCCCGCCTTGCAGTTCATTCCGGGCAGCCGGGGCAATCTCAATCAGCGATCGTCTCGCACGATTTGCCTCTTCTTCTGTGACCATGCCCATCGCTGCCATGCGACTCAACACCCGATTACGAAACTCCTCCGCAGCTTTGGGATTCCGCACCGGATTGAAGCTATTGGGCGCAGGCAAAATCCCCACCAAAGTCGCCGCCTCAGATAGGGTTAAATTCTTCACAGCTTTGCCGAAATAAAATTGTGCTGCTCCTTCAAAGCCATAGATGCCTGCGCCGAGGTAAACCCGACTGAGGTAGGTCTTGAGAATGAATTTTTTGTTGTAGGTCGCTTCCAACTTCAGAGCCACGATCGCCTCGCGTACCTTCCGCCCAGCCGAATCCGAGGTACCCACATAGGAACGAAACACGCTTCGAGCAGTCTGTTGGGTAATGGTGCTGGCTCCCTCCCGAATTTCGCCGCCCCGCACGTTTGTCACCACGGCCCGCAGAATGCCGATCGGGTCAACGCCCACATGCCAGTAATAGCGCGAGTCCTCGGAGGCAATTACCGCATTGGGTAGGTATTGCCCGTAATCCTCCAGTTGCTGTAAATCTTTATAAGTGCCGGTGCGGATGGGTTGCAACAGCGTTTTGCCATCCCCTGCCAGCACAATCACCGGAGCCTGGGTCACGGGTGGCAAGGGATTTACCGATACTTTTTGGGCTTCATACCCAATCCACAGGAGGGCAAGAGCCGTGAAGCCGCTGATGCCATACAGGCCGAAACGAATGGCGCGAATGTACCAGGGCGGTGGGTTGATGTATTGCAGCCGCACAGCAGCAGCCAGTTCTGGCGGGCCCAGGGTCAAGACATCGCCGTGATAGAGAGCAGAACTGATAATGCGCCGCTTGCCGCGATAGATGCCGTTGGTAGACCCCTCATCTTGAATGACAAAGGGGGTGCGGTGCTGTCGATCGCGGGTCAAGGAAAGGTGAGTCTGGCTGACGACGGGATTGGGCACCACGATGTCGCAGGCTTTGGAACTGCGTCCCAACAGATACCGATCGCCCAGCAACGGGTAGATTTCTGCCTTCGGGGCATCGGCTTCCTGCACCCAAAGCTCCGGCACCCTGGCGTTGGGCTTAACCGTTAGCTTGGAAAAATTAATCTTTGCCTGAACAGACTGAACAGCTTGGGTAATGGCACCCAGCAAGGTTCGAGGCTGGCGCGGGGGCTGAGGTGAGGTCATTTATCCCATCACAATTGGGTCAAGGGAGCGATCGGAGCGCTAACTTTTGAAATTTAACATATGCACTTTAGGAGCGTGTTCCTGAAGGCTTCGCAGATCCTTTAAATAGGGCAATCAAGACACAGACAATGCCGATGTTGATAAATACATCAGCCAAATTAAAGACGGCGAAATTAATCAGACGCACATCCAAGAAATCGACGACTTTACCAGAAACAAAGCGATCGATGCCATTTCCTAACGCGCCACTCAAAATAAAGCCGTACCCGACTTGTTCCCAACGACTAACCACCGGCCCAAACAGCGCCACACCCATCAGCCCCAAACTCACGAGCAGCGAGAACCAGCGCAACCAACCGCTTCCTCCGCGAAATAGGCTAAACGCTGCACCCGTGTTGGTGACATAGGTTAGGTGAAACACGCCTGCCCACAATGGCCACGTTTCCCCCAGCTTAAAGTTACTGACGATCCAGAACTTAGTAGCATGATCTAACGCTACGCCGATGAGGGCAGTAATCCAAAAAAGATGGTTTTTAACAGGCATATCCGTAAAAATTGAGGGTAGCTAATGGTGAGTCGTGTTGCCTTGGGTCGAACGCTTATAGAGTTAACTGTAATGCTCTCACCTTTCAAGCTGCTTAATGTTGCTTTAGGGAATGTCCGATCGCGTCATTTCAAGGGCAAGATGGATCAGGATTAACCGATCGCTTCTCCACCTTTTTATTCTGTCATCTCAACGAAATCTATGAAGTCTTACCTGGCTGCTGCAATTCAAATGAATAGTCTCCCTGATCTGCATAAGAATTTAGCCCAGGCAGAGGAGTTGATTGACTTGGCAGTTCGCCAAGGCGCAGAGCTAGTGGGATTGCCTGAGAATTTCTCTTTTTTGGGAGATGAAGGTGCAAAAATGGTACAGGCAGAGCAAATCGCCCAAGAGAGTGAGAAGTTTCTGAAAATGGCTGCCCAACGGTTTCAAGTGACGATTTTAGGCGGAGGCTACCCCGTTCCCGCCAGTCAGGGCAAAGTCTACAACATAGCTCTGCTCGTTGATCCCAGTGGTCAAGAACTCAGCCGATATGAGAAGGTGCATCTATTTGATGTGGATCTGCCCGATGGCAACACCTATCGTGAATCCAATACAGTGGTAGCAGGGCTAAATATGCCTCCCGTACATCCCTCGAAGGAATTGGGGAATCTAGGGCTTTCGGTTTGTTACGATGTCCGGTTTCCTGAGCTTTATCGTCATTTATCCCAAATGGGGGCCGATGTGCTGTTTGTGCCGGCAGCATTTACGGCATACACAGGGAAGGATCACTGGCAGGTGTTGCTACAAGCGAGGGCGATCGAAAATACGTGCTATGTGATTGCACCTGCCCAAACCGGACACCACAACAGTCGGCGACAATCCCACGGACACGCCATGATCGTAGACCCGTGGGGAACTGTGCTAGCAGACGCTGGGGAAGCTCCAGGAGTGGCGATCGCCGCCATTGAACCGTCGCGTCTAGAGCAAGTCCGCCGCCAAATGCCCAGCCTCCAGCACCGCGTTTTTCTGTAAGGTTAGACGTGTTGAAATCAAACGTGCCGCCCCAACCCCATGTCCTTTGATAACCTGTGCAAACTCCTCTCCGAAAAACATCCAGAGCGCTTTGCCGCCTGGATCTTAGGAGAACCCTAACCCGTCGTCGAACTCCTCAAAACCGAACTGAGCATTGAACCGATCCGGGCAGACTCCGTGATCTTGATCCGCCTCCAAAACCGCATCCTACATCTAGAATTCCAGACCACTCTAGAGTCCAATCCTCCCCTTCCCCTGAGAATGCTGGACTACTGGGTGCGGTTGCATCGCCTCTA
>JARCMD010000345.1 GCA_030248885.1 Leptolyngbyaceae cyanobacterium MP9P1.79
GATAAGCCATTGAATTGACCAGAAGATTATTGTAGCCTTGCTTCCCGAAAGGTATACTTCGCCCGTGCAACGGTGAAATTTTTTTCGGAAACCTCCTAGTGTTCTGTCAAGAAAGTTCTGAGGGGTCGAAGACCCTCAAAATTTAACTCCAACTAACCTCCCAGCTTTCAGCTACCCATCAATTAATAATTGACAGACTACTAGAAACAACTGGCTATTGGACAAAAAAGCTGAACATCGCCTGAAACTATCAAATACAACTAGACAGGTTCTACAAATCACTAAACATGCTTGACTTGAGACAACTGCGAGAGAATCCTGACCAGATCCAGGCACGTCTGAACCAGCGCCAAGGCCACTATGACATTCAGCCGATCGTCCAGCTTGACCAGCAACAACGATCCCTAGAACAGGAACGATCGCAGCTACAGGCTCGCAGCAACGAAATCGGTAAGCTGGTGGGTCAGAAAATGAAAACTGATCCCCAAGGGGCAGAAACCCAGGCACTGCGGGAAGAAGGGAGCCAAGTTAAGGCCAAAATTGGGGAACTAGAAACTCAGGAAAAAGCCCTAGAGTTCCAGCTTCAGCCGTTGTTGCTGGCTTTGCCCAATTTGCCCAGCTCCACGACCCCGATCGGTGCCAGCGAGGATGAAAACCTTGAGGTGCGCCGTTGGGGAGACGAATATTTGCCCCAAAGTTCCCAACTTTTGCCTCACTGGGAAATTGGCGAGAAGCTGGGGATTCTCAACTTCGAGCGATCTACAAAAATTGCCCAAAGTCGCTTTGTGACCTTGATTGGGGCAGGGGCAGCCTTGGAGCGGGCCTTGATCCAGTTCATGCTCGATCGCCAAACTGCCGCAGGCTACATTGAAGTCATCCCGCCATTTTTGGTCAACAGTCAATCCCTCCTGGGCACCGGACAATTACCTAAGTTTGCCGAAGATTTATTCAAATGCGACTCAGACGATCTTTGGCTCACACCCACCGCCGAAGTGCCCGTCACTAATCTCTACAGCAATGAAATCTTGCCAGCAGAGGCTTTACCGATCTACCACTGCGCCTACACACCTTGCTTTCGCAGAGAAGCCGGCAGCTATGGGCGAGACACACGGGGGTTAATTCGTCTCCACCAATTCAACAAAGTGGAATTGGTCAAATTTGTCCATCCCAGCACCTCAGAGGCAGAGCATCAAACCTTGGTACAGAATGCAGAAGCAATTTTGCAGGCGTTGCAGCTACCCTACCGCACGATCGAACTCTGCACCGGGGACTTAGGCTTCGGGGCGGCAAAATGCTACGACTTGGAGGTATGGCTGCCCTCCGCTAGCAAATACCGCGAGATTTCCAGTTGCTCAAATTTTGGCGACTTTCAAGCTCGACGAGCCAACATTCGCTTTAAGGAAGCAGGGCAAAAGGGCACTCAGTTGCTTCATACGCTGAATGGCTCCGGCTTGGCGGTGGGGCGCACGATGGCAGCGATTCTGGAGAATTATCAGCAACCAGATGGCACGGTTCGCCTACCGGAAGCGTTACAGCCTTACCTAAAACGCGAGATTTTGTAGTTCTCCTAATTTTCCCAAGTCATGCGCCACGCTGCCTCAGCTTCAGCGATCGTCCAATCATGTTGTTTCCGGCGGTAATCCTGCCTCAGCACCTTCAGCCGACCCGCCACGTTACGAATTTTGTTCCGTTGCAACATCAGCGCTGCATCAGCAAACTCCATCTCAGCCAGTTGGAGATGAATGGCCATGATGTGTATTGGGGCGGCGATCGGTGTCCGAGGGGTCGCCTTGTCGGAGCCATCAGCAGATTCCTCAGCCCCCTCAGTCCCAGCCCCATCAGGCGCAGGTTCCACCAAAACTTTCAGAATGTTGGGTGGCGTTTTCGCCATGACCTCCGTCGCCTCGCCAGACTTAGCGGCGATCGCTGCCATCACCGGTTGCGGCAACTTCTGCGGAATCACCCCCATCTTTTGTAACAAGTGATTCACCTCACAGGATACGTCTTGCAGTTGCTCAACGATCATCTGCTCCAAGCGCTGCTGACACTGAATCAAGTCATCTGGAGTTAATTGGTCTAGATCCTGAAGCTCTTCTGCACTCATGTCCGTGGAGGCCGCACCCGCCTCTAATCTCGCGTTTGGTTCTGGAGAAATTAGATGCCTGAATTTCCGCGCCATCACTGCTAAGTGGCCTTGGGTTTGCTTGGCAAAGGCGCGAATTGCCTCCTGCAAGAGTTGCCGCTGATTAAACGGTAGGGTGAGAAATTGCTCAGGATATCCCTGAGTACACAGATGATAGGTCGCTAAGATGAGTTGTTGGTGGGTCACCTGGCCTAAAGCTACCAGATAATCTGCGTAAGCCTCCTGAAATTCGATCGCAGTTTTCGCTGCCATCTGCTCCAAAGCCGATATATCCTGCTTAATTTGCTCCACCGCACCAGCCATAACTTGTTATCAGTTATCAGAATGAATTTCCAACCACGATCGACCTTCTACGATAAAGGACAGGCTACTTTTGACAAAATAACCTGTCCTCTATAGGATGTATCAGTTCTAAAGACGGGCTAACCGCCGATTTGCTGAGCCACTTCTTCAGCAAAATTGCTCTCTTGCTTTTCGATCCCTTCACCCAAAATAAACCGAGTAAAGCGGCGGATTTCCACGGTTCCGCCCAACTGAGTCACGGTTTGTTTCAGCAACTCTTCCACTGTAATATTCTGGTCACGAATATAAGCTTGATCCAGTAAGGTCAGCTCCTTCAAGCGCTTGTCAATTCGCCCTTGAACGATTTTTTCCTTGATGTTATCGGGCTTATTGGACAGGTCATCCCGTCCCATTTCGATCGCCTTTTCACTTTGCACAATCTCGGCGGGAACATCGCTGACTCGTACATACTCGACATTCGCACAGGCAGCGACTTGCATCGCCAAGTTGCGAACCAAGGGGGGAAACTCTTCGCGCTGGGCGATCGTTGCAGTCTCGCAATCCACTTCCACCAATACACCAACTCGTCCGCCTGTGTGGATATAGCTGCCTACACGACCCGCTTGGTCATCGCCAAAGACATAGCGGACAAACCGCCGCACTTGGATCTTTTCCCCAAGCTGAGCGCTAGTCTGCTTCACAAATTCCTCAACCGTAATCGTTGGGTCTTGGGCCGCAGGTTGAGCCATCAGCGATTCTACCGTCTCATGCTCCACAGCTTGAGCCGCCACAGTCCGCACCAAGGCTTGGAACTCATCTCGGCGCGCCACAAAGTCCGTTTCGCAGTTGATTTCAACCAAAATGCCGACCTTGCCGCCATCCTGAATGTAGCTTTCCACAAGTCCCTCTGCGGCAATGCGACTCTCTTTCTTTCCCGCAGAAGTAATACCCTTTTGCCTCAGCCACTCAGTAGCTTTGGCCATATCGCCATCATTTTCCTTGAGTGCTTTTTTGCAATCCATCATCCCTGCGCCGGTTTTTTCGCGCAGTTCCTTGACGACTTGTGCAGAAATTTCCGCCATCTTGCCCCACTTCTTGTAGTTGTTAGCGACTGATTTATCGGTAGCTAGGTTAGCTCGGCTGGGTAGGCTTAGGAACTGGGGAACATTGGGAGTGCAGGAGGGAAACTCCCACACTCCACATCTAAACCCCCAGTCTATGCCAGGCAACAGCAGGCAACTAACTACCTCTCTGAAGTATCCACTGTTTCAGACCCTTCAGAGGGCAAAAGCACCTACGATTCCAGTCATTCTTCCGTTTCTTCGTCATCTGGGAACGAGTCCCCTTCATCGCTGTAGTCGAATTCTTCTTCAGCGCTTTCGTAATCCTCGTACTCTTCCTCACCATCGGGCTGACCGTGGCGACCTTCGTAGATCGCATCTGCCAGCTTGCCTACTACCAGTTTAATCGAGCGAATCGCATCGTCGTTGGCAGGGATCGGAATATCCACCAAGTCAGGGTCGCAGTTAGTATCCAGCAGGGAAACGATCGGAATCGACAGTTTTTGGCATTCCAATACGGCATTGTATTCCCGGCGTTGATCGACGATGATCACCACATCGGGCACCTTCCGCATCAGCTTGATGCCCCCCAGATATTTCTGGAGTTTGTCCAATTCCCGTCGTAGCACCGAGGCTTCTTTCTTGGGCAACAAGTCAAGCGCTCCGGTTTCTTCTCGACGTTCCAGATCTTTCAGACGATCGACCCGCGTTTTAATCGTCGTCCAGTTGGTCAGCATCCCTCCCAGCCATCGCTGGTTGATGTAACTGGCACCACAGCGAGAGGCTTCCTGAGCAATGATTCCTGCCGCTTGGCGTTTGGTGCCAATGAACAGAAATTTCTTGCCCTGCTCCGCCGCCGATCGCATGTAATTGTAAGCGTCATCCATTAACTTAGCGGTTTGCACTAAGTCAATAATGTGGACTCCATTCCGTGAAGTGTAGATGTAGCGAGCCATCTTGGGATTCCAACGTCGGGTTTGGTGCCCAAAGTGAACTCCCGCCTCCATCATTTGAGCCAAAGAAACAACTGGCATTTAATTTTCTCCTTTTCGGGTTAATCCTCCACCCAGGCGCATCTCCCTCAGCGTGAGCCGATCGGAAACACCCGAAACCCTAGGTGTGCGAATTTGAACAGCTTATCTAGCTTAACACAAGGGTCTACTCTCAGGGCAACTCCCATGACCTCAGCGAAATGCCGCAGCCGTGACTATCGGGGATCAATCCAGCGAACGTTTAACTCACCTGAGTGGAAATACCGTCAGAAGTCGGATCAGAACAGGGTAAAATAGTTCGCGTCTATACTCTATATTTCGTGTTTTTATCGGCCACATTATATTTGTTTACAAAGTCAAGCTCGATCGCCATAAGTTTTTCCCAACATGCGACTAACCAGTCACCCTAGTGGTCTTTCAAGAAGATTTTGAGGGGTCTTCAATCCCTCAAAATTTAACCCTAACCCACTTTTTGGCTCTCAACTACTAGATAGTTGACCGACTAGTTATGAATCGCAGGTGGGCAGTTTATGCGAATTTACTACTTTGAAACCGATGCTAAGAAGGCATTTTGCTCTGAACTAGCAAAGTGTGCGCCGTGAAAGGCGGAATGTGGGTTTTCGTGTTAATTAAACCGGAGACTTCGTGCAATCAAACCTCATTCTCAATCAGACGACTTTTCCCACGTCATCTATCAGTACGCCAGAGTTGCCTTTTACACTTAAAGATTTGAAGGCGGCAATTCCTGCCCACTGTTTTGAACCGTCGATCGCTCGGTCTCTGTCCTATTTCTTCTTGGATATTTTCGTCATTGCGATTCTCTATGCGATCGCCCACAGCCTAGATTCCTGGCTATTTTTCCCCATTTTTTGGTTGATTCAAGGCACCATGTTTTGGGCCCTATTCGTCGTCGGGCACGATTGCGGCCATGGCTCCTTCTCCAACCTCAAGTGGCTCAATAGTCTAATTGGGCACCTCTCCCATACGCCGATTTTGGTGCCTTACCACGGCTGGCGCATCAGCCATCGAACCCACCATGCCAACACAGGCAACATTGACACAGATGAAAGCTGGTACCCGATCGCCCACACAGTTTATGACCAGATGCCTTGGTACGAAAAGCTCTTCCGCTTCTACCTGCCGCTTCTGGCATACCCCATTTACCTGTTTCGCCGATCGCCCTCCCGTGAAGGAGGATCGCACTTTTCCCCCAACAGTCCGCTGTTCCGTTCCTCAGAAAAATGGGATGTGCTGACCAGTTCTATTTGCTGGGTGTTAATGGTGGGATTTTTGGGCTGGCTCACCTATCAGTTTGGTTGGCTATTTCTGCTGAAGTATTACCTAGCTCCCTACATCGTGTTTGTGATGTGGCTAGACCTGGTAACCTTTTTGCACCACACCGAGTCAGATATCCCCTGGTATCGCGGTGAAGATTGGTATTTTCTCAAAGGAGCGCTGTCCACGATCGATCGCGACTATGGCTTCATCAATGCCATTCACCACGACATCGGCACCCATGTGGCGCACCACATTTTCCTTAACATGCCCCACTACCACTTAAAAACGGCAACCGAAGCGATTAAACCAATTCTGGGTAGTTATTACCGTGAGTCCCAAGAACCCATCTGGCGCAGCTTTGTCCGCTCTTATTGGGCGTGTCATTTTGTCCCAGATCACGGGTCTGGAGTTTACTATCAGCCCTTTCAAAAATAGGAACACTCCCTATCTTGGAAGTGTTCAAAAGAGTGCTGAAAGGGTTAAGTAACCCACAGTAACGAGAATTCTATGTGCAGGAGCTATGAAGAGATCTAAAAAGTCTCTGCTCCTGCCGAGCTTCCTCTTCTAGCACTTACCCATGCTCATTAGTTGTTCTCCATAACTGGAACTCACTGAGGAAAGCCTGGGGAAAACTTAGTATTTCTGTGGAAAAGTCCGCGATCGTGTCCACCATCCCTCTTTGTAATGGTGGAAATAAATCGATCGAATCTATCTCCAAATCACGTACCTAAGTCTCTACATCTAAGAAAAACTGATTTTTCGGTTAGAAACTCGCTGCTGGTTACCTATTGAGAATGGTGCCAGATTTGAAGTGTCGTAAATCACTCACAATTCTATTCTTAAAATGGTATTCTACTTAAAATAGTATTTTACTTGCAGCAACAGAGTCAAAAACGCAGATTTGTAACTATCAAGCAGAAAATAAAAATATCCGTGGTGCTTAAATAAGCTTCAAGTAATCTCTAAAGTTAAAACTTGAACCATATTAAAAATTCTGTTGACTTGTCAATCAACACACCTATCAATCAACGTAACCATAACGCCACAAATTACGTGACAACAATCACTTGGAATCTAGCCTCAAATCACCTTTCCAACATTGAATTCAGTACAAAATTCTTGAGACCTAGTATTTGTAATGCCCTATGCAAGTCACTGATGTTATCCGTCACTTAGTCGAGAAAGCCTTGTATATCAAGCAGTTAACTCCTGATATCGAGAATGAGATCAACTATGAATTAACCCGCTTGGGTTATATATCAGATGTTGATTACGAAGCATTAGAGTTGCTGATGGATGAGATGGACGAAAATCGTATCCGGCTCGTCCCCAACCCTTAGAATTTCAGAGATTTTGTTGTTGCTATCTTGCATCGAACAATGCCCTCCGCCCCCGTATTTACGCCCATATTTTGTTGCGAACTCCAAGGGCAGAATTGGCTACATTCCTACCACCAGCTTTGAGATCTAGATCTAGCTTGTAGCGATCGAGGAGCTTGCAATGACCTTTGAAGCCATCGTCAGGGACTGGCACCAAGGTAAAGCCATCAGGCAACATCTACAAGATGGGCACACCTTTCGTTGCCTATTCCAGCCAAATAGTATTTTATTACACCGCAACATCCTAATCAGTGATGGCATTAGCATGACTGCTCACTGCGTTTTTCAGAGATGCTTCATGAAGAAATTCGCGGCGCTCAGGGTAGATCACTAATCGTTTGAGCCAGGGAAAAATCTTTTTCGGTCAGCCCTCCAGCGTCATGAGTCGTGAGGTTGATTGTGACTTTGTTGTAAGAAATTTCGATATCGGGATGGTGTCCTGCTGCTTCCGCTGGTTCCACCAATTGGTTAACAAAGCCGATCGCAGCCACAAAATCCTTGAATGTCATGACAGATTGCAATTGTTGATCTTTCAGCGTCCAGCCAGAAAGTTGTCCTACTCGTTCTTGAATCTCAGATTCACTCAATAGGGAAGTCATATTGTACGTCCTCGAAAAGTCCTTTTAAAAAACTATCCGCTCTCACTAAGCGATAAGTTAGCGAACTAAGCTTATCAACAGAAGTGAGAGCGGTCTAGGGGGTCACCAGATTAAAACCAGACTGTCGGGAGAAAATTTTAGTTGACTAATACCTTTGCGGAAGCATTAAAACCACTTACAGGATTACCCTACAAGTTGTTTTAGATTAGCAAAGATCACAGATCAACTATTACAGAACAGCCCCGACACACAGTCGGCTAACTTCAATCTGACGACCCAAGCATTTACTACTATCTGACATGGGCATCACCTCCTGTTCCCTAAACGGTTTATTTTCAAAAGGCAGAGCGTTTAGCTCTGGATTCAATGAATCTATCACTACATTATCACAAGGCAAGAGCAACTGTGGTTTCCATAGGTAGAAGAGGGGTCTGGAGTGTGAGTTCTTAACTGCACATCGCCCACAACACATCAATAAAAATCGCCCTCATTATTAAAATGAGAGCGACTTTTTCGCTTAGTGAATTACATTCACTAGAACTTTAGCGGAAATGCGAATTATAGAGCCTTACAGAGCATTACCACGAGGCAACACTTCTTCAGGGAATATAAAGTTTTCGTGGGGTTGGTCTTGGGGAGCCATCCAAGCGCGGATGCCCTCATTGAGCAAAATGTTCTTGGTGTAGAACGTTTCAAAC
>JARCMD010000051.1 GCA_030248885.1 Leptolyngbyaceae cyanobacterium MP9P1.79
ACCCAAACCCGCTCCCAGCCGTCCTTTCAACTCCCTCCCGCCACCCATTAACTTCTCAATAATAGTTAATGGGCGGGCGATCAGTGCATGGTCTACTTTAGAACGTGATCAACCATTGCCTTAACTCCGGCAAGTAACGGGCGGTGAGGATGCCACCGACCAAGCCAAACAGATGTCCCTGCCAAGAGATACCGCGTCTCCGTGAAGGCAAGAGGCCCCAGATCAGCGGACCGTAGAGCAACGCCACTACAACCGCAACAACGGTAGAGAGCAGGTCTCGCTCAAAGTAGCTGCGGGATAACAAAAAGCCGAAATAGCCAAAAATGATGCCGCTAGCGCCGATGTGCAGTGTATGGGATGGCGCAAAGAGCCAAACGCCAAAACCACTGATCAACCAAATAACAGCCGTGACAAGCGTAAATTCTGGGACGCCATGCAGGAGGGTTAACCAACCGAGCACGGCGAAAGGTAAAGTATTGGCGCTCAAGTGTTGCCAAGTGCCGTGCAGCAGCGGCGCAAACAAAATGCCTCGCAGCCCATTTTGAGTCCAGGGCACAATACCGAACCGATCCAAGCGGTGCCGCAAGAGCACTTGGTCGATTAGCTCTAGCACCCACATAAGCGTGAGCAAACCACCGATGATTTTGGCTTGAGTGGCAACGGTACTAGCAGTAAGAGGTAAGGGCATGCAGAGCGAACAGAGCGTGCTGTTGTAGTTTAAGGCTTCGCTTCAGCTATAAATGACCCTTTTTTGATACCGGCTAAAATAGCCCAACGCGCCAAATTTGTATGTTTAGCCAATTCAGTCATCAAAGTACTTTGAGGATAGGATTGATCGAATGCCTCAATGACGTTCCTTTTGCCTCGACTTTTGGGGAGTGCAGAAAGTGTACTTTCCGCACAGTATATTGATTTCAATCGATATCCTAAGATCTCGCCCACTTTATAGTGCTAGAACCCTTGCCAGATTCAAAGTGCATAAACTACAGATATGAGATATGATTTTGCACGATTAGCATCTATCGAGGCTAATCGATAAAACTCCTTACTAGCAAGGGTTTGAAACGTACTTGTACATTTTTGGCGCGTTGGGCTACTTTAGCCTAAAAGTGGACTTCGTGGGTGGTGCGATTCCACAAATGGCGCGTGCGTTCCACAATGACTAAGGTTTGCAGCCCCACCCATTCCTCTGCCTGATACAGTGGCGGCAACTGCGCGATGGCAATTGCCCACACCTTGCGAGTCTCAATGCGATGATGCGCGGCTTCCGTGGTCTGCTCAGTGGGCGTGGGTAAGTGCCCCTGAGTGCGGGTGGTCTCAAACCAAGTGGTGACTTGTTGGTATAGGGTGGGATGATTCACTTTGAGGCAGAGAATGTAATCCGCCTGTGCCTGCCGGATTTGGGCGGCAATCGTTTTTTGCGCGCCCATGGCATCAAGAGTGACAATGCAGCCTTTTAAGTCGAGCACCTCTAACAAGGCAGGAATCGCAGTAATTTCATTAGACTTAGCCTGCACTTTGCTTTGCGCTAACACCAACCGGTGCTCCGTTGCCCAGGCACTCACCAGATGTAACGCTTTGGAGCCAGATTCGCGGTCATAGGAGCCACGCACACTTTTGCCATCAATGGCGATGACTTGAATCCCTAAGCCACTCACCAGTTGTTGCACCCACTGTTCAAAACACCGTTCAAATTGTTGGGGTTGAATGCGCTCAAAAACGCGTCGAAAGGTATCGGCACTGGGAATCCCATTCGGGAGCGCCAAGAATGTACTTAACCAGGGTTCTTTACTTAACCCATACACTTCCATCTCTTCCCATCCCCGTCCTCCAGCCAACACCGACAGCACCGAGATCGTTAAGATCGCGCTCAACTGATGCAAGCGTGTCCGTTCCACGCGCGGGTCTGCAATCCTGGCAAAGCAGTCTCTCAATCGTTCACTCAGGGCAAGTGATGACAGCAGCGGGGTGCGAACAACGGCTGGAGGACAAGGCGGGGGAAATCCTTGGGACATGGCAAGAGGGAATGCGACAGACTTCGAGAGACGACTGCTCTCATCTCATTCACCCTTTGCTTTGATTATCTGCTAAATCAGCTACATTTTAAGATGCGCTTACCCTGGATAGCCATTGCCAGGAAGACATCATTAAAAGCCTTCAGCAGCAACCGCTTGAGCTACGAGAGCGGGTACAAGAAGTCAGTGTGGATATGTGGGGAGGCTTTCCCAAAGTAGTGCGAGAAGTCTTTCCAAATGCCCCACTGGTCTTTGACCGCTTTCATGTGATGAAACCAGTGAATGAAGCGTTAAATAAAGTTCGGAAACAAACGGGAATGACGACCAAAGGGAGCAAGTTTCTATTGCTTAAAAACGGCATTGATTTGAGTCAAGAAGAACGAATCAGACTGACTCTTATCTTGGGACATTCTAAGCGCTTGCAAAGAGCCTATGAACTGAAAGAGGCATTCAGAGAGCTTTTTGAGACCTGCACTAAGGTTGAGGATGGCAAAGCACAACTCTTACAGTGTCTGAGGACAGCTCGAACGATCTACTGTGATGTTCTAACGACCATTCACAAACATTTGGATGGCATTTGTAATTATTTTCTGAATCGTACAACCAGTGGAGTGATGGAGGGCATTAACAATAAACTCAAGTTGATAAAGCGACAAGCATATAGCTTTGTTAATTTCGATAATTTCCGAGCCAGGTTATTAGCCTGCTTCTCTCATTAGCTTCACTTATCACCATGACTCCAGAAGAGCCTAACCCGTTAGGGTACCGTCGGGATTGATTAGCTCGTTTATCTTTGAGGAAGATCCTACAGAAAAATTAGGAACTGTGACGAAATAACTTTTACAGGTTGACATCAGACAGTCACACAAAGGGCATCTACCCATTCACTTCTGACTGATGGATTCGCTGTCAACCCTAAAACCAAAAAGGAAACAAATCCCATGGAATTTGAAACTGCGATACTTGCTACAAACAACAACAATTACTCTTCATCGGAAGAGCAGCGTTTGCCATCCAGCGTACAAGAGGCGATCGAAGACTTTGTAGCAGGATTCGAGCTGAAAGCTGCACGGGTAGCCGCAGGTCTGCCTCCTACAGACGACTTGGAACAGGACATCCAAGACATGATTAAAGACGCTAAAAAGGAAACGCCTGCTCGTGCTGAAGAGATTCAGCGCGGCATGGTTAAACCACTGCAAGAATACCGAAGCTCTAGCCGCTACCGTGCCTATGCCAGCATTGATGTTCATCAACCGGGTGCTGTAGAACGAGTTGATCTCGCGACGAGACATCGACAAAAGGTTTCGAGTGTCGTTGACAAATGGGTTCACATTCCAACAGTGGTTGATGGGTTATCCGTTTCGGCCGAGGATGCTTTGCTGCCTCAAGCTGGCTACAGAGAAATCCACTTTTTCCTGTCGCAAGTCAAGTGTGTAAAAGACACTAAGTTTGAGTTTGGACGTGACGAGATTTACTGCGGTGCGTCCTTTGTGGATGAAACTGGAGATTTTTCAATCTTTGATCCCTTTAAAGTCGGCAGCTTCCGTAAAGGCAAAACGGTTGACTACGATCATCCTGGCAAATTCCTACAACGCTTTAACATCCGAGAAGCCGGCAATAAATTTCCAAAGGTCTACAGTTCCATGCTGACGCTAGTGGAGACGGATTCGGGTAGCATTTCCAAATGGTTTAGTCGGTTATTCAAGAAGTTAAAACAGCGCGTTCGAGATTTCCTAGAAGGTCTGGGAGTTAAAGTTGGACAACTGATCGGGCTTGGTCCCGCATCTGGTTTACTAGGTTCCATCTTTGGCAAAATCTTTGATCAAATTTGGGAGTGGCTGCGTAAGCTGTTTGGGCATGATCCCTTGGGAACAAAAACCGTTCAACTTACGATCAACAACTACAGCGGCAATTGGATTGCGACTGGAACTGATACAACCACTGGTTGGAAGAAGTTCACAGGGGCACGAGGCGATTATCGCGTTCAATGGCGAGCAAAACTGGTCAAATGATAAATCTAGTCGTGATTTTGCTAGTGGGATATGAAATTGCGAGTCCTTGATCGCCTAGCCTGGAAGCTTTCAGGTAATGGCAGAGGAATCACGATCGCAATCCTCGACTCTGGGTTCTCTCGCAGTCACCCTGCCCTCAGCGGGGTGGCTGTTGAGGAAGCGCGATCGTTTGTAGGAGAAAATCCTCTGGTAGACAAAGTAGGTCATGGCACCGAATGCACCAGCATTTTGGTTGCTCAACCTGGTTATGGAGGATTAGAGGGAGTTGCCCCAGCAGTCACCCTCTTGGTCGGGCAAATCATCAACGCTCAAGGAAAAGGCCCAGTGGAGGCGCTATGTCTTGCTTTGGAGTGGGTGATTAACTTGAAAGTTGACGTGTTAGCCATTCCCTCAGGGCGAGTAGGAGATCATCCCAGGCTGCGTCAATTAGTCGAAACCGAGATCGCGGCTGGCACAGTCATTGTTGCTCCTGTCGGCAACCTATACTGCGGTCAGAAAAATTCCCTCTACCCTGCTGCCTATCCGGGCGTTGTCTCAGCGGGATGTGAAGCTGACTTGGAATCCTATCGAGACTGGGTGCATCCCCCAGATGCATTGATGTCGGTAGATGGTGTGCCAGTGTGCGCCTCAAATAGAGGGTGGGGAGTTGGAACGGACACCTCCCACGCCACGATGCTTGCGGCAGGATTTGCCTGTCTATTTCATTCAGTGTCAGGAACAACAAGCTTTCTCACAGGTTCAGGTTTCTGTACAGCGTTATCGGAAGTTTCTATGACGGGGTCTGAGTAGCAACGGATGCTGTTGGCGAATGTGCTACACGTAATCCGGCACAGGTGCTAGCGCGGCAAAGCGAGAAGTCCGTGTTTTGGCATGAGGGACACCTTGCAACCAGGACACCATGCGCACAATATTCATCGCTGTACTGGACAGAATATGCTGTAGGCGGGTTTTTGCTAGTCCCAGATAGCGCGATCGCCGTAAACCAAACGCATGAAGCCCTTGAGACAAGGTGCCTTCAATGCCAGCCCGTTGCTTGTAGGTTTGTTTCCAGACTGTGGTTTCTTGCTGTTGCCGGTCAGCTTGCAAGGCCTGATGCTCGGCTTGAGGGCGGAGTGTGAGTGCTCTCGGTTCCGTTTTTGAGCGTGTGCATAAGTGACGACTGGGACACTGACGGCACTGTGGTTTTGGGCATTGGACATGAATCATGTTGTTCCCCCAGGCATCGACTGTCGGTCGCCACTGCTGACTTTGCTTGCCTTGCGGGCAAGTCACCCGTTGCCTTTGCCAGTTCACTTGAAATTGGCTCATGTCATAGCCGCCCGGTGTCTTTGCCTGCCAACTGACATTCGGACGCACCGGTCCA
>JARCMD010000346.1 GCA_030248885.1 Leptolyngbyaceae cyanobacterium MP9P1.79
CGGGCGAAGCATTCGGGCGAAAGTCTTTGTAACTCAATCAGAACCTTTGACCGAATGCTTCGCCCCTACGCAGACTTTGGAATGATTTATTAGTTGGAAATCCCTTACCAACTTCATTGCCTGTTGTGACTCTTGCAAATGTTGATCGGATTGTTGAACGAGAATATCGAGAACAATGTGTTGAGCGCTTAATTGAGATTGCCCTTTATCTTGAGAATTATCTAGGTGTAAGTCGTCTTTTTATCCCATAGTAAATACCTAACAATGCATTGGAACCGACCTTACCAGAGCGATATATAAACGTCAAATCATTACGACAGAGCAGCTTTACCAGTGGTTTCCATCATTTTCACAAGGCGGTGTAGCTCAGGAGGTAGAGCACCAGCAAACTTGAACAAGCTGGAGGATAGCCCCCCAGGTACCATCAGAACACGTAAGGGGCAGCCGGAAAGCCGAATTTGCAGTTGCACCTGACAAAGCAGGGATGTGAGTTGGGGAAGCGCGTTTTAAGGCTCCGGGTGACTCGCGGGTTCAAGTCCCGTCACCGCCATTTTTTCACTCGTATATATGGTTATGTTAAAGAAGTATCTCTCCTCTTGGATTTGGCATATTGCAGCGTGTCCGAACGGCTAGGAACCCGGCTCATAACCGGGGCTACGTGGGTTCAACTCCCACCGCTGCTACCACGAAAAATCCTAATTGGTATATTTAGTCGAAACTAAGGATCAGAAACCATGCCTTATGAATCTTTGAATCTAGTGGCTCGTGCCCCTATTCTCTCCTGGGCAGGGCACGAGTTAGGGCACGATGAATCGCGAATGGCGCGAAATGTTGCCTCGCTGCCGTTTGTGTTCAAGCACGTTTCTCTCATGCCAGATGTGCATTTGGGGAAGGGGGCGCTGGTGGGATCAGTTGTGGCGACCCAGGATGCCATTATTCCAGCGGCGATCGGGGTCGATATTGGTTGCGGGATGGCTGCTGTCAAAACGCCCTATACCGCTCCACAACTAGAGGGCAAGCTCAAGCAAATCCGATCGGACATTGAAGCAGCAATTCCCACGGGCTTCAATGACAACAAGGAGATTGAAAAATCCGTTTCCAATTGGCAAGGTTGGCAACAGTTTAAAGATTTGCATCCCAGCGCCAAAGGGTTGGAAAGCAAGGCAACTAAGCAGATGGGTTCTCTCGGCGGAGGAAATCACTTTATTGAAGTTTGTGTAGATACCGAGAATCAGGTGTGGCTGATGCTGCACTCTGGATCGCGGCATATCGGTAACGCCCTGGCTCAACGGCACATTGAAACAGCCAAGGCACTGGCAAAGCTGGCAGGGACAAAACTCCCTGACCCTGACTTGGCTCATTTTGTCCAAGGAACATCAGAGTTTGATGCCTACTGGCACGATTTGCAATGGGCACAGAGTTATGCACTTTACAACCGAGTGGTGATGACGTCCCGGTTTAAGCGGATTATCGATCGCCACTTGGCAGGGGGGAAGCAGACCAAGCCATTGCTAGAAGTGAACTGCCACCACAACTATGCGGAACGGGAAATCCACTATGGCGAGGAGGTCTATGTTACCCGCAAAGGCGCAGTGCGGGCCCGCGAAGCAGACTACGGGATTATTCCTGGCAGCATGGGAGCCAAGTCTTTCATTGTGAAGGGAAAGGGCAATGCCCACAGCTATTGCTCTTGCTCCCACGGGGCAGGACGGCTTATGTCTCGCAACAAGGCAAAGCTAACCTTTAGCCTGGATGACTTGATCAATCAAACAGCGGGAGTGGAATGCCGCAAGGATGCTGGGGTCATTGATGAGATTCCTGGAGCCTACAAACCGATCGAACAAGTGATGGCAAACCAGTCAGATCTAGTCGAGGTGGTGGCAACGCTGAAGCAAGTGGTTTGTGTAAAAGGCTGACCAGCTAAGCCAGGTTACAATAGGGCATGATTCATCGCTTTGGTGAGTCATGCCCTTTTGACTCCGCACTAACTTCAAAGTAGAAGGAGAACTACATATGGTACAAGTACCAGAGAAACCGCTAACCTTGGAGGAGTTTTTGACGTTGCCAGAAACGAAACCTGCTAGTGAATATATCGCAGGTCAAGTCATTCAAAAACCGATGCCACAGGGAAAGCACAGCAAGTTACAGGTTAAGTTGGTGACTGTCATTAATCAGATTGTTGAAGACCGAAAGATTGCCCTGGCTTTTCCAGAATTGCGATGTACCTTTGGCGGCCGATCGATCGTGCCTGATGTTTCTATATTTGCCTGGGATCGAATTCCTGTAGACGATAGCGGCGATATTGCCAATGTAATCCCGATTTATCCAGACTGGACGATCGAGATCCTATCTCCAGAACAGAGACCCACAAAAGTAACCGGTAATATTTTGCACTGTTTACAGCAGGGATGCCAGATGGGGTGGCTGATCGATCCCGATGAAACATCTATCCTTGTCTTTCCCCCAGGACAGCAACCGGAATTCTTGGAAGCAGAGGAAGAGGTATTACCGGTTCCTAATTTAGTTGCTGATTTGCAACTTACGGTAGGTGAGGTATTTAATTGGTTGAAGTTGTAAGGAGATTTCTGAGAAAGATGTTACCGCTGTAGGGGCAAAGCATGCGGCAGATCAGCCCTTGAATCGACCAGAAGGTCATTGCCCGGATACTAAGTGCAAAGCACACGCTACGCGAACGTCCTTCCGGTGCCTGGTATAACTCAAAAAGTGAATATCTACCTCTCCTTCCCAGAAGTGACAATACCAAAAGCAAGAAATACCAGGTAGGAATATTCCTACCTGGTACCGTTGTTGTTGTCGTTAATCTCTGAAGCGATCGGCAACTTTGTTAGGGTTCCGTTTGCAACACCTGGGGCTGAATCAAGCCAATCATTTGTTGGATGCCCCGTTGGATACGTCGGGTTACCGTCATGGGGCTGACCCCGATGCGCTCAGCAACTTCCTTGCGCGAAAGGTCACTGAAGAACACAAACTCGATCGCCGCACGGGTTTTATCTTCTAACTGACTCAGCGCCTTTTGAATCTGTTGTTGGTCTTCTTCCAGGTTTTGCAAGGCTTGATAGCGCACGTCTGGCAGCATATCCACCAGGGTGACCGACGAATCTGCCTGTTGAGATACCGTTGCATCCAAGCTCAGCAGCGACCTGTTCTTGGTGGCCAATTTCACTTCCCGCCATTCCTGAGTAGAAATACCCAATTCTGTAGCAACCTCAGTATCACTAGGTTGGTATCCCAATGTTTTCATCAACTCCTCACGAACCCTCTGACCCTCTTTTTGCAGGTCTTGCCAACGCCGAGGAATTTTTACCGTGCTGCCCCGATCGCGCAGAAAGTGCAACATTTCCCCCCGAATATAGGGCACAGCGAAAGAGCTGAAGGCGCATCCTTGGCAGGGATCAAAGCGTTCGATCGCCCGAATTAATCCCAAATAGCCAATCTGCTCCAAATCCTCATACGGCTCAGCGCATTGATAACTGACCCGGTGGGCAATCTTCCGCACTAGTCCAGCATTGAGCCGAACCAAGCGATTTCGGGCTTCGATCGAAGGATTTTGGTGATAGGAGACCAAAAGCTCCATGCCGCAGGAATGAGGGGAAGATTGAGTAGCCATTATCAACAGAACGCCTCGCATCAGGATTGAATTCATTGTCGGTAGACTGGGCACTATAAACCATCGTTGTTTTACGGGACTGCCGATGGATGGCTACTGACAAGCTAGGGTAAATACTTAGACGGCTAGATGGGGAATAGCGATTTTTAAACCTCTTCTGTCAAGGAGGGGATCTAAATCGGGAGCATCTCAGTTTTGTGGAGGATACGCCAAAACCCCCTCATCCCCTTCTTCCCTTCTCCCAAAAGGGGAGAAGGGGAGCAAAATCCAAGTTCCTCTCCCCACCGGGGAGAGGGATTTAGGCTTCGATGTGAGCGCTCAGCCGAACGGTGAGGGTTGCAAAAGTGAGATGCTCCCATCTGAATCTTCTGTAGAGGGGATCGATCGCGTTCTAGAACTGAGGATGCCCACTATAATTTGGTGCAAGTGTCCTATAGGCGCTGAACTGTGTCGGTTTTGAGGACGTGATGTAAAAAATGGGCTGTCATGTTTGAACTACTTTGTCTGATTCTCATTTTGATCGGTCTGGGACTGTTGCTTCAGTACGTGATCAGCACTGTCATCCCCACTCAGTTTTTGGCTGGGCTAGGGGTTCTCGCCATCTTGGTCTTTCTATATTTTCTGTTTCGGGAGCCAGATGGTAGAACCGTCAGCATCCTGCTCAGCGTTTTGATCCTGGCGCTATTGGGCTTGTTTTTA
This sequence comes from Leptolyngbyaceae cyanobacterium MP9P1.79, assembly GCA_030248885.1. Classification (GTDB taxonomy): domain Bacteria; phylum Cyanobacteriota; class Cyanobacteriia; order JARCMD01; family JARCMD01; genus JARCMD01. Next base: position 4,328 of record JARCMD010000346.1, read on the forward strand.
TACTATTTGTTACGAGGAGGATTGAAACTCACTCCTTCTATGATTGCCACAGTCGTCGCCCTACTGTGGCTGTTGAGCACCCCCTTGATCGCAAATTATGTCCTGGGCGTAGAAGAGCAGCGGGCGCTACAACTCTCCGCCCTACCCGATAATGGCGGTCCGATTGTCGTTTTAGGACAGGGAACAACCCGCCCAAACCTCCGCCCCACACCGCCGGATCAAATGCAGGTGCAACTGACTAGTCGGGGCGATCGGATTCCCTACGCCGCCCAACTCTCCCGGAGCTTGGGTGGACGCACCTTGATTGTCAGCGCGGGGCCGCACGACGGGGTGGTGGAAACTCGCAACAATCAATCAACGCCAGCGATCGAAGCCAACGACATCAGAACCTTTCTGGCAGTTTTGGGGTTGGTTCCCAATGGCAGCATCATTCCTGAGCCTACGGGCACCGATATTCGCACCAGTGCTGTCAGTGTGAGAAAACTGCTGGATGACAATGGATTGGGGAATCAAATCGTGCTGGTCACGTCAGCCTTAAGTATGCAGCGGGCCAACCAGACCTTTATCAATTTAGGAATGCGAGTGACTCCACGCCCAACGGATTTCCATGTCCTCAGCGGGGGAACCCGGGCCCGCCAAACCGATACCCTGCGGCGGCTCCCAGAGTTGGTTCCTAGCCCACAGGCCCTAGGACTATCTATACAGGCGGTTGGGGAATTACTGCAAACTCTCCGCTATCGCGTTCTGGGCTGGACTCCGTTATAGCCCTCTCTGAACCCCAACCCCATTTTCCAGATAGTCCTGGTCTCCAAAAATCGGGAATTAAATGAGATTTCTAGAAAAGCACCGGAAGGGCGAAGCATCCGGGCAATGACCTTCTGGTCGATTCAAGGCTCTATCTGCCGGATGCTTCGCCTCTACAGGGGTAACATCTTTCTCGGAAATCTCCTAAGTTCTAGAAGTTCAAAACTCAAAACTCAAAACTCAAAAATTCCTCTAACGGGTTAGAAACATCTGCCAAGCTGCCCTAGGAATAGCTCTACTCAACTGCCCCATAGCGGGCACACACTTTAGGCTCCTGATCTGGCGACAGCGCGGCGGCATTCGGGAGCCAGGGCACATCTGTTTCTGTAGGTGCTGTTTCGCGGTGACCCTGCTGCTGATTTTCCAGCCATGCCCAAAGTTGGTCTCCTTGGGAAAAGTGCCACCACTCCTGGGGATGTTGCTGAAAGCCAGCCAGTCGCATCACCGATCGCAGCAGCTCCCGTGCAGTGTGGTAAGCCGTTTCCTGGGGATTAGTAGTCTCAGAAAAATAATCTGGGTAAGAGCGCAGGGATAGCTCGTCGATCGGGGAACCCATCTCCACCACTCGTCCTGTGGCATCCACCAGCGTCACATCCACTGCTCCCCCAGTGCTGTGGGGCGGTGGAGTTGCTAGGTCAAGACTGGGCACTGCCCAAAACTCGTAGACCTGTTCTAAGATCGTTTGGCGCTGCTCGTTTGTCAGGGCTTCTGGAGTCAAATTTTGGGACTGTAGCTGTTGATTGAAGGTGTAATCCACCATAAATTGCTGCACGGCGATCGGTCGATAGGCATCAAAAATCTGAATGCGCCATTCCGATCGCTGCTCTTGCAAATAAACCTGGGCTTGGGTCAGGCTGCTAATCACACCTTGACGCAGGCAGTAGGGCGATTTCTCTCCGTAGGGAGCGCCCAATTTTTGGTAGGGATGGGGCAGTTCAATCACAAATGAGCCGATCGGGATCAGCACCAATGGCTCCCCACACTCTTGAATCAAAATCTGTTGGTAAGGCTTAGAAGGCATCATGGTCAACGTTTCAAGTGTGAATCGCCTAAGACTTGATGAGGGAGGGGAAAACAGCGTCTTGCTGCGGGAAAACGCTCTCTTGCTGTCTCAGAAACTTTTTGTTCACAATATCCTCAAACGTTGCCAAGTCTGCTAAGCAATTGGCCAAGAGTTGCACCAGATTGGAGAGTCGTTCCAGGGGAGCGTGACTGGTCAAGTCATAGTTAAAGCTCCCTGTGAACAAGACTGCGGGGACGCTTGCTTTGTCGAGTTGTTGAAGCCTGGCTTCTTGGATACTGAGGCTGAGTTGCCCGCGTTCTAGCTGATAGAACAGGTTAAGGGCAGCTTGCACGGGGGCGTGCCCAACTTGCCGCCACGCACCGGGGGCAAGTAGCGTTTCCACAATGTATTCCCTCGCTCCGTCCACATGGTTAGGGAAGGCGACCAAACTTTTGGGAACGATGTTTAAAAGTTGATAGTCCGCTTGGGGCAAGGTTTCAACATATCTACGAGCTACATCTGGGGCTAGTAGTCCTGTGGAATCTGCAACGGGTTCAGAGATCGTGATGGTGCGGGCTTGGGCAACCAAGTTAATCCCGTTTTTGAAGGCAATGTTGGCAAGCCGATCGCTCAACACGGGTGGGCGCGCCAGTTCCCAATCTGGGGGAATGACACCGCTCAGTTTCAATAAATCCACATTCAAAATGGTGGGGTTGAAGTTGTTGGCGGTGATGGCGATCGAAAGTTCTTGGATATTCAAGGACTTGTTGATGGTGTCGCTTATGGGATCGGGGTTTACGGTGGTGGGCATGGTCTCAGGTATGATTTTTTGATCAGAGCTATAATCCTGGGTCATCACTTATTGATAACCCAGGATTATGAACAGTCGGTTGGTTAACCCAATCAGGGCTTTAGGAAGTTATGGAGATTAAACCCTGGTGATGCTGCTGATTTGAACCACCATGTCGTTATAGTCCCGATCGCCCCCACCAGGCAGATCCTCGAAGCCGAAGGTATTGTTGCCGAGTAAGCGGATGTGATCAACGCCATCACGATTGGCCCCCAGGAAGGGGAAGTAAATCGCGGGGTCGTTGTTGGGGTTGGAATCTAGAAGCTGGGACACAGTGCCATTAGCAATAATGAACGGAGCAAAGAGGCTACCCGCTGCGAACTGGACGGTTGTGCTGACTGAGGAGCGATCGGCCACCGTTAGATCTAATTGCAAGCGTTGTTGCAGGGCGGCTTGGATATAGCCACTAGACCCGACAGAAATATCCACACTGCCATCTCCATTGATATCAATGCCCCCATCGGTGTTGGCAACGCGATAGAAGCCGACGGTATTGTTAAACGCGGCTTCTCGGTTGACCACAAAGGTGGCAGAAACATTGCCAGTCAAGCCTCGCAGATCTACAAGTTCGGCTCTGCCTTGGCTGGATGCACCCAGAGGTTGGGGCTGGGCAGACAGTTCTAGATTCAACACCAAGTCATTGAAGTCGTTATCGCTGCCATCTTCCCAATTGAGGGTAAACCGATTGCTACCAGGATTGGTGACGCGGGGATTATTGCCACCTGCCAACCCGAAGACGACTTGGGATTGGGGCGTGAATCCACTCAGGACTTCATCCGTTGTGCTGTTTTTGACAAAGTAGAAGAGGAGGCGATTGGTGTTGGTTGTCCCGAAGTTGAGGGTGCGGGAGAGGTTAGCGCCGCCCAAGCTATCGGGCAAAGCAGAGAGGATGATGTTACCGCGTCCTAGGCGGAAGGCTTCTTGCAAGTAACCTGCCTGTCCGGGGGAGAAGGTGCCGATCGCGCCCTGGTCATTATCCACCACCAAGACTCCAAGCTCATTCACAGATGGGGTATCGCGTCCTGATACCGTCAGTTGCAAGGAAGGGAGAGCGGTAGACGTGACCAGCGTGAAGATGTTGTTGTTGCTGCGAGTTAGTCCTGGCGTTGGAGGTGGCGTTACAGGGGGAGGAGTAACAACGGCTGGACGCAAGTTCAGACCAACCAGCACTGGATCGTGGTCAGAAGATCGGAAGGGATTGGGCTGATAGAGGGTGGTGTCGTTGATGGGGAAGTCGCCCGTGCTGGGGGTGACAATGTTGTCGTCAAATCCCAAAGCACTGGGTTCGTCGGCGTTGATGTTCCACTTCGCGACTCCCGTCACTTGGCTGAGGAGGGTGGAGTTGGACAAGGCATGGTCTAGGGAACCCGTCTGGCCACTAAATACAAAGGAGTCGGTGGTGGTGGTTAGCTTGGTCAATCCACCCGCCCGCAGAATGTCGATCGGATCTTCTTCGTTGTAAGCGTTTAAATCCCCCAGGATCAGGATGTCGCTGTCCCCCGAATTTGTCTGCATTTGGGTCACAAAGTTGAGCAGTGCCGCTGCTTGGAGTTTGCGGGTGGCGTTGGATTGCCCCTGACCATCGCCTTGATCGGTGTCTCCGGGCAAGCCAGCGCTGGAGCCTTTGGATTTGAAGTGGTTGATGATCGGCGTAAATTTCTCGCCGTTGGAGTTCAGGGAGAAGGTTTGGGCGAGGGGAGGACGAGCCGTGTTAAATGCGGGGTCATTAAAGTATTTCGCAGCGCCCACGGGGGTGACTGCACCGGGTTTGTAGATGAAGGCAACTTTAATCGCATCGGTGCCAGAGTTGCCGTTTGCACCCGTGGGGTCCACGATCGCCGCATAGGTGCCTGCCCCAGCTACGGCATTCAATCCGGCTACCAAGTCGCCGATCGCCGTTGCGCCATTGTTCTCAATTTCAATCAAGCCCACCACATCGGCGTTGAGTTGGACGATCGCCCCGATAATTTTGTCCCGTTGCCGCGTGAATTCAGCGGCACTGTCTGCCCCTCTCGCGTTATTACTGCCGTTGTCGATCGTCGTGAAGTAGTTCAGCACATTGAAACTGGCGACCTTGACATTGGCGGTGCCAGTGAGATTCACCGAGGGAGGAGTGAGGGGACGCGGCGCATAGGCGAAGGTGGGAGCAACCGTCGGCTGAACGCGATAATTGCTGAACCCGAAGCCTAGAACGCCTGTTAAACCAGTCGTGGTGCTACCAATTCTCAGGGTTTTAGTTACGGGGTCGATGTAGGGAACGGGGTTCACATTCTGTACCGTACTGCCGTCATCAATCAGAATTTTATTCAGGTCATTGGCGGTTTGCGCCGCAGTTACCGCCGCCACGTTGCTGGTGCCAGTGGAATTGGTGCCCGATGCGGGGTTGTCGTTGGGGTCAATGAGGTTGGTGGGGGTGAACAACCGCCCGCCAGAGGAGAGGACGATTTCCCCAAATCGCGCCAGTTGGAAGTGTTCTGTGACGGTCAGGGCTTGGGGGAAGGTGATCCGCATTCCCTCGTACTGTTCCAAGAAAGTGGAGGTGGCGAAGGGCAGGTTGACTGTGGCAGCCGTGGGCAGAGCGCCAGTTCCTAGGGCCGTAATGCTGGTGGGTGTGATCACCGCTTGGTTGAAGGACGGCGCGGCACCGGATTCCAGCACCGTACCCGTGACCCGAACTTTGTCGCCGATCGTCACCAAGGTGGCGGTGGTGTTGACAAAGATGCCTTCCGAGGTGAGGGGATTAGCATCGGCATCGGCATCTTCCTCTTGCAGGTAAAAACCGCCTAAACCGCCTGTACCTTGGAAGGAACCGACGACAATGCCTTCGATGGTGAAAATGCCAGCCGTAGCAGCCGTGCCCGTGCCTTGAATGACGCTGATTTTGGTGGGGACGATCGCGGCATTGACGGTTGTAGTGGTGGCAGCGGCGGTGTTGTTGGTTTCATCGCTCTCGACGATCGTATTCGTTGGATCGACCGTAGCCCCTCCGCCTGTAAGGGTTCCAGCGGTTGTCGCCGTGCCCGTAATCGTCAATGTGGCGGTGCCGCCAGCCGTGATGCTGCCGCCTGTGAAGGAAATTACGCCGCCTGCGGGTGCGCCTGCGGTGAAGCCGCCAGCAACGGTTGTGGTGCCGAAGGTGAAGCCGCTGGTGGGCAGGGTGAAGTTGGTGGTAATGCCTGTAGCGTTGCCAGTGCCTGTGTTGCTGACGACCAAGGTGTAGGTGACGGTGTTGCCGATGGTGATGGGGTCGGGGCTGTCTGCGAGGGTGACGCTGAGGTCGGGTTGAGCCGCAGCCGTGACCGTTGTAGTGGTGCTAGCAGCAGTGTTATTGAGTTCGTTGCTCTCGACGATCGTATTCGTTGGATCGACCGCAGCCCCGCCGCCTGTCAAGGTTCCAGCGGTTGTCGCCGTGCCCGTAATCGTCAATGTGGCGGTGCCGCCAGCCGCGAGGCTACCGCCTGTGAAGGCAATCACGCCGCCTGCGGGTGCGCCTGCGGTGAAGCCGCCAGCAACAGTGGTGCTACCGAAGGTGAAGCCGCTGGTGGGCAGGGTGAAGTTGGTGTCAACTCCGGTGGCGTTGGCGGTGCCTGTGTTGCTGACGACCAAGGTGTAGGTGACGGTGTTACCGACGACGATCGGGTCGGGGCTGTCTGCCAGGGTGACGCTGAGATCGGGTTGAGTGGAAGCGGTGACTGTAAGGGATGACGTGCCATCAGTCAGTGCCCCTGGTGCCCAAGTCCGGTTAGTGGTAAAGGTGCCCGTTCCACTGTTGTAAGTTCCTGTGGCAATGAGGTTGTTGGCCACTGGGTCAACCGCAACAAAGCTAGCTGCCTGGAGAAACCCACCTGCGTAGTTGTCGTTGACTGGCAAAACATAGCCATCCGCTCCCAGAGCTACTACGGCTGTGCCTGCACCTGTGCCAAAGAAAATTGCATCAATAGGGACGGTTGTGTCGGTGATGCTGCCGATCGCCACATCGAAGACTCCCACGGCATCGGCATTGGGCCCTCCATTCCCCAATACACCGATAGTGTTTAGGTTGCCAAATCCATCTCCAGGAGTTGTTCCTGTATCGATCGTCCGCAGTTTTGTACCAGTGGGAGCCATTGAGGACCCCCCAACATAGACCACTTGTCCAGCCGTCACTGTCCCAGTTGTGATACTGAACCCATAAGTTAGTCCAGCACCCGCTACCCAGCCGTTGCCATTTGCGGGGCCATTGTTTGCAAACACAACGGTATAAGGGGTGATGGCAAAGTTAATCGCTTGAGTGGCAATTAACTCGACATACTCAAAAGGTGAGTCGGGCCCTGCTGGATTGGTGAGTAGTTCTGAAATCAGTAAACCGGCTGGCATGATGCTCTCCTGGGTGGTTTGGTTTTGTCTGGCTGGGGGTTGGTTGGAGCCTTCGCAGATTAGTGATCCGCTCAAAGTGCCAGTTGTATAGAGTCATCTTAGAAAAGACTACTCTTCACTTTGGAGAGTACAGAACTTTGAATCTGAATGCTAGTGCTTTAGATCACCATGAGGAAGATAGCGATCGTCTCTCTTGAGGCGCGATCGTTCCCAATTCTGAGAACAGCACATGGTGTATTAGTGCCTGGGACTCACACCAAGTCGAAACTCCAAGGGCATCGCTTCACATTTGCCTAAATCACTTTACCAAGCCTTTAATCTACCCATAGAGCAGGCTTAATGTTGCTGTGGGATGTGTGTAAGGGCGGTATTTTTACTGACTTTTGTGACTGACTTCAGGGGTTGTAAGCTAGCGCACTTCAGCGATCGTGGTGATAGAGGAGGCATCTCATGGCAAATGTTCGGTTTTCGACTTTCAACGCATCCTTAAATCGCGGGTTTAATGCAGCGAATCCAGCTACAGGCACGGGGCAATTGGCGATCGACCTCTCGACTCCCAATAATGCTCAGGCAAAAAACGTAGCGGAGACGATCCAACGGGTTAACCCAGATATCCTGCTGATCAACGAATTTGACTTTGACCCCGCTGCCGTCAACCTCTTCAAGACGAACTATCTAGCGATCGGTCAAAACGGGGCAACCCCCATCACCGACTACAACTTCACCTATATTGCCCCCTCCAACACGGGCGTGTCCTCTGGCTTCGACCTGAACAACAACGGTGTTACGGTCACAACTCCTGGTGCCGCAGGTTACGGCGATGATTCCTTTGGGTTTGGAGTCTTTGAGGGACAGTTTGGGATGCTGTTGCTCTCGCGGTACGCGATCGACACCGCCAACATTCGCACCTTCCAAACCTTTAAGTGGAAGGACATGCCAGATAACCTGCTGAC
>JARCMD010000347.1 GCA_030248885.1 Leptolyngbyaceae cyanobacterium MP9P1.79
CATCCGGCAGACAAGCCTTTGAATCGACCAGAAGGTCATTGCCCGGATGCTAAGTGCAAAGCACACGCTCCGCGAACGCCCTTCCGGTGCCTGGTATAAGCTTTTCTAGAAACCTCCTGAGTGTTATCCACTTACTTCTGCTAGCTTGCACTAGGAGGAGTCAGGACATTAGGAGATTTCCAGCCGCATCGCCAATTACCTAGATTTTGCCTCAGGGCTTTCAGCCACCGCCCGGCGCACTTGATCCATCGACCAACCCCGATCGAGAAACCCTCTGTAGGTATCCATACCACCGGGATCAGCGTCCCGTCCTAAATATTGGCGGTAAATGCTATTGATGATTTGCTCAGCTTCCGGGCTGCTAGCTAGGGCACTCCGCACCCGCGATAAAGACCAGCCTTGCTCAATGAATCTGCGATAGGTTCTCAATCCGGCTCGATCGGCATCTCGCCCTAGCACTTCCTGATAGAGTTCATCGACCGCATCATAAACATCTGCTCGATTCTGATAGGAATTGCCACCACCACTACTTTGTTGGCGATAGTTGAAATCACCAAATCCAGGGCAACTAATGGTGGAATTAGCACTGTCGCGATAGCAGGTCATCGGTTGTGCGCTGGCGATTTTGGGCACACTGCCCAGTAGTAAAAGTGTTAAGCCAAGCAATACACTAGGTTTCATAAGTTTCTCCGTTGAAAGGTGCAAATCCGAATTTCAATATGCAGAAATTTACTAAGAATGTCTGCCTAAATCAGCAATAAGTTCCAAGTCTGAGCATTAAAAATATTATCGGGAATAGTTGAGTAGGATGAGCAAAGCAGAGTAATCATCTGGCATCCTCCACTCCTCATCGCCCTTGCCACCGATCGATCGGCACACAATCGATCCCCAATTGATCAAGCGCCCTAGCCACCACAAAATCCACCAAGTCTTCGATCGTTTGTGGATTGTGATACCAGGCAGGGATCGCGGGGACAATCCGCGCCCCTGCTTCTGCCAACGCCGTCAGGTTTCGTAGGTGAATCAGACTAAAGGGCGTTTCGCGGGGCACTAGCACTAATTTGCGCCCCTCCTTAAGCTGCACATCAGCAGCCCGTTCCAGCAGATCGGAACTGAGTCCAGCGGCTAATTTTGCCGCGGTACTCATGCTGCATGGGATCACGATCATCCCCAAGGTGCGAAACGAGCCACTGGCAATATTTGCGCCCACATCGCCCCAGGGATGGCACACCAGTTTACCCGCTGTTTCCACCCCTGCCTGCTGTCGCCAAAACTGCTCCTGCTGCACCGAGTCGGGGGGCATTCGCACATTTTGCTCCGCCTGCCACACCATGTAAACCGCTTTAGAAGCCACCAGTTCGATCGCATAGTCTGCTTCCAGCAAGAATTTCAGCGATCGAACCGCGTAGATCAGTCCAGAGGCTCCTGAAACTGCCAGGATCAAGGGAAGGGAAGCAGCCACCTATTCTGCCTCAAACCCAGATTCTGAGTTGGAAGACATTGGCTCATCTGGTTCATCTTCTGTAGCTTCGCTACCGCCGCCCACAGCAATTAGGTCAATTTGTTGGCGGTAATAGTCCACGCTCTTGACTTGCACATCGACCCGATCGCCCAACTTGTACTGCCGTCGGTTTTTGCGACCCACCAGCTTTTGTTGCCGAGAGCGGAATTCATACCAGTCATCCTTTAAGGAACTGACATGCACCAGTCCCTCTACTAACAGGTCTTCAATTTCTACAAAGAAGCCGTAGGACTGTACCCCTGTAATTAGCCCCTGGAAAATTTCCCCGGTGTGAGCTTTCATAAAGCCAGCTTTTTTCAGCCCTTCCAGGTCATCTTCTGCTTCCTGGGCGACCTTTTCCCGTTCTGTAAGGTGGCTGACGATCGAGGCAAAGTAGGACTCAAACTCTTGGTGAGTTTCTGGGGGCAACACATTCCAGTTGATGTGACCGTGGCTGGAACTGTGGTACAGATTCACATTATCCTTCGCCCGACTGGAGCGCCGATCGCGCCCATACTCAAACACGGCATGAAGCACCCGATGCACAAGTAAATCGGGGTAACGCCGCAGCGGAGCCGTGAAATGGGTATATCCCTGCTTTAGAGACAGTCCGAAATGGGCCCGGGGTGTAACACTGTAGGTCGCAGGCTTGAGATTTTCTCTTAGCAAGTAGGTTAAGACTTTTTCTGCCCGTGACTGGGCAAATTTCACAGTGAAGCTTTGATAGTCCTGGGGTTGGATGGTGTCTTCCTGCTCCAAGGTCAGGTCGATCCCCATGTTGCCCACCAACTTCATCAAATCCTGCACATCTCCTACGTTGGGGGCAGGATGCACTCGGTAGATTCCCGGCACGCCCAACGCTTGCAGATGGGCTGCGATCGACTGATTGGCCAAAAGCATACATTCCACCACGATCGATCGAGCCACCAGCGGCAATGAAACAATCACCGCACCCAGCACTCCCTCGTCGTCGTAGTGCAACTTCGTATCGGGTAGGTTCAGGTCAAACGCGCCCCGTTCCCGTCGTCGCTCTCCCAGCGCTTGGCTCAACTGCCGCAACTGACCCAGCATTTCTGCCACCTCTGCGGAAACCTGTATGGGTTCCTCAGCAGATTCCCCGCTGTCCCCTCCTGGTTCCAAAATGGTTTGCACCTGCTGATAGGTCAGGTTGTGATCCACCTGCACGACTGTGGGCTGCACCTCAAATTCAATCACTTGAGCCGTAGAGTCTAAGATAAACATCACAGAGAGGGCAACACGGGCAGAACCAGGGGTTAAGCAGCAAAGCTGGGAAATTTGCTCTGGAAACATGGGTAGCACCGTGTCACCCAAGTAGACGGAGGTTCCCCGCTTTTGGGCATCCTGGTCGAGGGGGGAGCCAGCGGAGACAAAGTGGGACACATCTGCAATGTGTACTCCCAGCCGCCAGCGATCGTCACCTATTTTTTCCAGGGTGAGCGCATCATCACACCCGTCTTTGATCCCATCTGCATTCAGGGTGAGGGTGAGCAGATGCCGCAGGTCTAGCCGATCGCTCAAATCACTGGAGTGCAACTCACCGGGCAGTGCCTGCGCTGCTGCCAAAGCTTGGGGAGAAAAGGCGCGGGTCAGGTCATACTTGCACGACACGATATCCGTGTCCGTTGCAGACTGAGCATCACTGCCCAGGATTTGGGTCACCTTGCCCAAGGGAAGCTGCTGCCCCAAGGGATAGCGCAGAACTTCCACATGCACCAAGTAGTCAATGACTTCTGAGAGACTGTTGCCATTAGGTTGCAGGTCTAGTTCAAACAGCAAGCGATCGTCTAAGGGCACCGCCCGAAACTTTTCCTCTGCTTGCTTCACCCGCGCCAGAACTGAAGAGTTCGCTCGCTCTAAAATCAGCTTCACCTCACCTTCGGGGCTACGCCGTCGGCTTCCTTCTTTGGTGACTCTGACCAGAACCCGATCGCCATTCCAGGCTGTACTCAAATGGCTCTCTTTGATGTAAATATCTTCGGAGTCCTCAGCTTCTTGAATCGCAAAGCAGAACCCCTTGCTAGAGCAGCGCAACTTGCCTTCCACCACACCATCTTCCGTGACCCGTCGGTACTTGCCCTTGTCTTTCACCAAAATTCCGGTTTTCTCTAGGGCATCCAGTGCGATTTGCAGTTTGCGTAAACTCACCTCATCTTCGCAGTTCAGCTTCTTTTCCAGAGCTTTCGGGGCAACCAATTTATCATCGGTAAAATTAGACAGTAGTGTGGCGATCGAAAATTCCATGCAGTCGTAAGTCCTTCAAAGTAATTAGATCAAGATAACCAGAGATTCAAGTCCAAGGATTCAAGTCCAAGGATTCAAGAGTATTGAGGATTCAAGCTGTAATGAGTAGAACCAGTCAACCAAGGAGCAACGTCAGCAGAGTTTGCTCTAGAACATCTACCCCTCGATCGGATGATCTAAAGAGAATCAATCAGCATCCTAAAGGGTTCCAGTCCAGGGACTTCTTGGCATAAACCTGTTTCTTCAGACTGCCCTGAATAGCTGCACCCCTCAGAGCCTTTCAGTTTAATCCGCTCGATCGGTTAAGAGTAAGATTCAGGTATTTTTAGGTCAATGGGTCTATAAATCAAGATGTCTAGCTTAAATAGGGACAATCGTGAATCGTCTCTCAGTACCCGTCTTTTTTCAAGTTTAGGGTCGAATCTCCCCCACTGACACAAACCAATCCCCAAGATCCACTGTGCGCCATTCCTCAGCGTTGCCCAGTGACAATATACACGACCCGTTGACCAATATTGGTCGCATGATCTGCCATGCGCTCTAAATGACGAATCACCAACACAAGGAGGACGATCGGTTCCACAGGACCCTGTACATGCGTTTGACGGGCTAGGAGGTTATAGAGGGTTTCGTAGTCTGAATCTACTGCGTCATCCTTTACCTTCATATCCAACCCAGACTTTGCATCCAGGTCAGACAACGCCGCCAAACTCATTGCCAACATCGCCCGACAGCGATCGAGCATCACCTGAACCCGATCCATCGAGGAATGAACGGGATAGGGAAACAGCATGACAGCAATTTCTCCCAAGTCTTCAGCATAGTCCCCAATTCGCTCCAGATCTCGAACCAATTGCATCACAGCCGTGATCAACCGGAGGTTTTGTGTCACAGCAATTTGTAACGTCATCATATTGACACAATCCGACTCAATCTGGCGGTACAAGCGATCAATTTGCTTATCCTGGATTGTAATCTGGCTTGCAGCGGACAAATCGCGCTCAAATAAGGCCCGACGGGCAAGCCGACAGGACTCTTCCACCAAAGCACCCATCCGCAGGACATCTCGCTGAAGCTGCTTCAGTTGACGTTCAAAATAGAGAGGAGTCGTTCTTTGATTTTCCAATAGATCCCCTGCCAAATAAAATTAGGACTTACGTCGTTGAGAACCTCTCCCTCTCCTTATTTGATAAAAAAGGAATCCATAGGCAACCTGTAAACAAACTACAGGCAGCACTATAGGCTTCTCAGTTAATTAGGGGGAACTTAAGCCAAGTAATGGAACTATAGCCATCCTAGGGGATATGGAAATGCTTAGAGGTATCCCAGCCTTCAGAGAGCGTGATTTCTTGGAACTAAGACAGAGTATTCTTTCAACAGATTCAACGCAGAATCCCACCTGCCCAAATAAAAGTTCACAATCCTGTCGCTTTCCGGACAGGGACTGCTATATCATCAGTTAAAAGCTCTGGAGAATTACCACTATGTCACTCACAGATACACAAGTCTACGTTGCGTTAGTTGTTGCCCTCATTCCTGGTATCTTGGCATTTCGTTTGGCAACTGAACTTTACAAGTAAAGTTGTTGACTGCTAAAGCTCGTGAATTGAATCACACAGAACAGTCTGCTTGTATGGGAGAAGCATTCGGGCAAAACCCTTTGAGGTTCAATCAGAGCCTTTTGCCGAATACTTCTCTCTTATCAAATCTTGAAGTATTGCTTGAGCGAGATTGTCTCTGAATTAATAGCGCTTATTGGAAAGATGATGTTCAATAGGTCATATCTTAGAGATCTTGCTTCTGCTCGTTCATCCTGAGTTGACTGGTATTGAAAAGTACAGTATCAAAGAGCAGGATGCTTGACATTAGTGACTGCTTGCTAGCTTTGACGTTATGAATGCACTGCGACCCTTAAGACCCCCTCTACAACCGGTACGCGCTCCCCGATCGCGCTCCCGTGCTAATCCTTACCCCCATGGTCAGTCCAACCGGACTGTGGCGTTTGAGGTGGCGGCCAAGCTGGCTGTGAACCTGGCATTCTCGGTGGTTGCTGTGATCACGCTGGTGAAAATCATGCCCTACCAGCTATCCCAGCAAGAAAAGTTGCAGGAAGTTCGATCGGAAGTGAGTTTGGCAGGGGGACGAGTCGATCGCCTGAATGCTGAATTTAGTCGCTACTTCGATAGCAAACAGACCCGTAGCGCCATGCAGGAAAAACGCTTGTGGGTTGATTCCCAGCAAAAACCTGTGGTTTGGGTAGATAAGAATAAAAGCCCCATAATCTCAGAGCCATAACCCATAGAACCATAGGATGCGTTAGGTAAACCCCGTAACATATTGCGCTTGTCAACTCATTGCCCTTGACTATCGCGGGGGAGCCATGCGCCCAGCAAGTTTGCTAGCCAGGTTTCAACTTGCAGCCGTAGACGAGAGTCGGGCTTGAGTGCCAACAAGCTGCTTTGGGGGAGTCGGGTGAGGGCTTGTTGATAGTCGGCAATGGCCCAATTCCAATCTCCTGCGAGGTGGTGGGTGCGCCCCCGCTCTGCGTAAACATGTCCTTCCCAGAAGGCTCTGGCGATCGTCTCATGGGCTGGGGTATGAACTTGCAAGCCCCAGTCTAAGATGAAGTCAAAGTTTTCCAAGGCCCGATCGTATAGCCCTAAGTCGCGATAGGTAATGCCCTGGTTGAGCCACGCCCGCAAATTGCCAGGGTTGAGATCAATTGCGGTGTCGTAATCTTCGATCGCCTCTTGCAAGCGATTCTGGGCGCAATAACAGTTGGCCCGGTTATTGTAGACGCTGGCTAACTTAGGGTTAAGGTAGATGGCTAGGTCATAATCTGCCAAGGCGCGCTCTAGTTGCCCACTTTGGAAGTAAAGGAGTCCCCGGTTGTTGTAGTGGGTGGCATTGTTAGGATGCAGAGTCACAAGCTGATCGAGGATACCGATCGCCTGAGCGTGATTTCCTACTTGCACGGCTGCCACCACCTGTTGATGGAGCCGCTGTTGCTCTAGCCGACTCCACTGGGCATCTAGTTGCTGGCTCGTAGACTGTCTCACCTGCTTAGCTCGCCGTAACTGCCGGGAGGGACGCTTCAAGTACCTTTTCCCTAGCCGGGGTGAAAGGGCGGAACGCTGGGAATCATGAAATAAAGCTTGTTTTTGATTAGAGCAGTCTGCAAGAGAGTGAACACGCATACGAGCCTCCCATATCCACAACTAGATGAACTTAACGTACAGGGTTTAATCCTGGTAGCGATCGATGCATGTGGCACTTACTCAGGTGTCAGAGTGCCCTATGCTGCTTGGAGAAGTTTCTGACCATTGCTGGCGAGAAGAGTTGGGTAAAACCCTTGATTTCTCACTTAAGCACCTAGTTTCTGGGTATCTATACCAAGTCTTTTAGAAATGGTGCAACATTTAGTCGGCTTAATTCTCGTTCCTTAGTAGCAAACTTTTACCTTCGATCGTCCGCCTAAAGATGGCATTGAACCCATATCCTAGAAGAGAGCTACATCTCTTGAGTCTGACGTTTCTGAAACTGCAACAGCTACGCTAACATGGCGATCTATCCTGCAAGGGTGGGATGTTTGCGCCACAGCGTTTTGTGGTTTCCGGTTGTGCCTTAAGGAGGTTTCTCAGAAAGATGTTACCCCTGTAAGGGCGAAGCATCCGGCAGACAGAGCCTTGAATCGACCAGAAGGTCATTGCCCGGATGCTAAGTGCAAAGCACACGCTACGCGAACGCCCTTCCGGTGCC
>JARCMD010000348.1 GCA_030248885.1 Leptolyngbyaceae cyanobacterium MP9P1.79
CACTAGTGGTTTGTCAGGTTTCAATTTGTGAGTCTGGGATTGGTAAGGGGTTGTGATTTTGGGGTTTTCAACCCACAAAATCACTCTTGACAGACCACTAGACCTCATTTTTATCGAAAACATCAATAATGAACGATCGCATCAAATCCACTACAACTGGCGGAATCTCGTGCCCGATGTCCAATTCGCGATAATCCACCTTTGCCCCTAATGCCAGCAACCGATCGCGGGCTTGGTGAGCCGCCACCAAGGGCACTGCTTGATCTTGCCTGCCATGTACCACAAGCAGACGGGAAGCCTGAAAATTTTCTGACTGAATAGGAGTGTGCAAATAGCCACTCAGCACCATCAGCCCCGCTAAAGGCAACGCTGTTCCCACCTGCAATGTCATCGCTCCGCCTTGGGAAAAGCCCCCCAAAATCGTGCGAGACAGAGGCACCCCTGTCTGCTCAGGCAATGCTTTGATCCAATCGGTCAAAAGTCTGGCACTACTGGCTAAATCTGCCTGGCGCTCAAGTCCCTCAGTGCTTTGAAAGCTGTAGCGATCGGGGAAGGCGTACCACATCCTGCCACCGATCGTGGAGGGGTGCGGCAAGGGAGCATTGGGAAAGATCATTTCGCAGGTCGGCAACTTCAGCAACGTAGCCAGGGCATTCACATCCAAAGCATTCGATCCCCACCCATGCAGCAGCACAATGAGTCCAGTCGGGGGCTGACCTGTTTCTGGTAAAACGGTAATGGCTTGCAAGGACATTCGATCGCTCCTATTTCAGGGTCTCGTTCATCATTTGGCGCATACTAACCATAAGACATACTCGATCGATAATGGAAACCTTTGATGTTGTGATCGTTGGCGCAGGGCCAGCCGGGGGACACTGCGCTCGGCTCTTGGCGGAAGCTGGAGTCCAGATTTTGCTGGTAGAACGATCGCCAGACTTTGCCATCAATAGCTTTTCTAGCGCTGGCACGCCCTTGGAAACCCTACAAACCTATCGACTTCCCGACAGCGTTGTGGGCAGCTTTTGGCAAAAATTAGTTGTCGTTAGCTCCCATAACACGGGCAAATGGGAGTCGCAGCAGCCCTTAGGAGCCGTTTTGGACTTTACCAAATTACGAGAATTTTTAGCCGATACAGTGAGGCAAGCTGGTGGCGACGTGTGGATGGGGTGTCAGTATCTGCGCCATGTTTATGAGGAGCAAAGCCTGATGGTCACCCTCAAATCCCGATCGCAACCAGCAGAAGTGACAGTGAAGACAAAAATTCTCGTGGATGCGACGGGCCCCGCTAGAGCCGTGATGTATGCCAGGGAGCGGGACAAACCGCCCTTCATCAGCGGCACAGGACTGGAATACCTCATTGAAGTGGATGTAGAGTGCTATCAAACCCACGCCAATGCCCTCACGTTTTTGCTCGGACACAAGTGGATTCCCAAGGGGTACAGTTGGGTGTTTCCCATGGAACCCAATCGCCTGAAGGTCGGGGCAGGGGCACTGCGGCTGAAACACACGATCGTCAGCGAGGAGGTGCCGTTGAAGCGATCGATTGAACTCCTACTCCACGACTACCTTAAACCCCAAACCTACAAAATTTTGGACATTCACGGTGCCACCCTGCGCTATTGCAGCCAGTTGCAGGATGTTTACTACCGCGATCGGGTAGTGGCGATCGGAGATGCGGTTTCCACGGTCAATTTCTTGGGTGGCGAAGGCATTAGGCACGCCATGCACAGTGCAACGATCGCGGCTCACCACATTCAGCGCCACCTGAATCACCAAACCTCAGACTTCCAAGCCTATCAGCGCGAAATGTATGCCGTTTTCCGCACCCAATGGAATTTGTCAGAACGTATGGGCATCAAAAAATATTTGCAAGATACAGATGAACTCGTCGATCGATTTGTCAGCTATTTACAGCCTTTGAGCTTAGAAGATGTTGTCGATATTTTGTTCTTCTACAAATTCGGCAAAACCCGTAAAGGCTTGGGGCCCTATCTACAACGTAAACTCACCGCAGTCTGGAATCTTCTTTATCAAGGATTGCACAAACAAGAACTACACAAATAAACTCCTTTGTGTAGCTCCAGGATGCCCTAGCCTTCCACCAAATTTGACACAATAGAAGCAGACCAAGCAGGCAGCCAAAAATTAAGTGGTGGGAAAGGAACTATGGACAGCAGCAACATCATGAAGCAACTCCTCATGCTAGGAGTCGGGACAACATCTTTAGTCGCAGAAAAGTTGAAAGAAGTTGGCGACGACTGGGTAAAGGATGGGAAACTTAACTCTGAGCAGGCAAAAAGCTTTGTAGACGACCTGACTCAGCAGATCAAATCAGAGCAGGGGAATCTGGAAACCCAAATGCAGCGACAACTCCGCAACCTCATGCAGGATATGGGCGTGCCCCGGCAATCTGAATTGGATGAACTGCGCGGACGAATCGATCGCCTAGAGCGACAAGTCAGGGATATGGAAAACAAACTCTGGCACTAGGGGAAACGGGTTTAGAGTAAACTACGTTTTAGTTAGATCTAAAGAGAGGATAGATTGTGAAAAGTATTTTAATCTCTGTCGGGGTTATGGTGGTCTGCTGCCTGATCTTGCTGATTGCTCAGGTAACAGGGGAGCAAGTCACAGCTAATGCAGGCGAGTTATCTCAGCCGATCGCTGCGGGTTCGATCGCCTTCGCCATGTCTGAGTCAGCAGTGCCCGATCGCCCATCCACTAATTCTACAGACGAAGCGAAAGCAACCCCCGAAAAAGTAACTACAACGCCCTCCGGTCTGAAGTACGTTGAATTGAAAGAAGGCACAGGCGTGGTGCCAAAGACGGGACAAACGGTGTTTGTTCACTACACGGGCACCCTGGAGAATGGCACCAAATTTGATAGCTCCCGCGATCGAGGACAGCCGTTCCAATTCAGAATTGGCACTGGTCAAGTCATCAAAGGCTGGGATGAAGGGGTTGGCTCCATGCGAGTAGGCGGTCGGCGTAAGCTGATCATTCCGTCAGACCTCGGTTATGGGGCACGGGGAGCCGGAGGCGTAATTCCTGCCAACGCCACCCTGGTTTTTGATGTCGAACTATTGAAAATTGGCTAAGGAATTTCCAATCATAAAACCATCCCGAAGTCTCCGTAGGGGCGTTCGCGTAGCGTGTGCTTCGCACTTAGCATCCGGCGGATCAGCCTTTGAATTGACCAGAAAGTCCTGTCCCGGATGCTTCGCCCTTCCGGTTAGAGAACTCCACAAAAAAGATGATCCAATGGTTAAGTGAGTTACCTGTAATTTCCACAAACCACTTGGGAAGATTGGGGAGTCTGTGAATCTGTTGTTC
>JARCMD010000349.1 GCA_030248885.1 Leptolyngbyaceae cyanobacterium MP9P1.79
AAGGAGGAAGCCGTCCACGGGTGCATCCCAGTTTTGTAACCGCCCGATCCACCCTCACCCTAAATCCCTCTCCCTAGGGAGAGGGATTTAGGGTGAGGGCAGGCTGAGTAGTTACCTTAAAACTTAAAACTCAAAACTCAAAACAAGCCTCCTCACAGGACAGAAACGTCTGCCATGCTGCACTAGATGTTTAATGGATGTGCCTTGTTTTGTCCGCAGGTCTGGGGGCGATAGATTTGGCTAGGGCGATGATCGGGCTGGATTTCTATCACCAAATCAACCCGATCGCCATCCTGAAGCAGCGGCCGGATAAAGAGTTCTGGGTGGAGTGCCTTCCAGAAATACTCCACAAATTGCTGCACCTCTACATCGGTCATTCCCGGCTTGCCAGCCCTAGTGCGTTGCTGCTCGGCCTCAACTCGCCATTGCATCCCCAGGCGATAATCTATGGGGTGGAGAATGAGCAGTTTATCCAGGCATTCCCAAAGGGGCAGGTAATCGGACAGGCGGGCATTGGTGTCACGGGCAAAGGCCCGATCGGCCGCAGTGACGATCGGGGCAGGAGCCGCATCAAAGGCAGCGGGCGCGATCGGGCGCACTCCCACAAACCACCCTTCAAACAACACAATATCAATTTGGCTTACCCACTCTGAAACAGTGCGATCGCCCATGCCACCAAAGGCAGATTTGTCAAAGCGGGGAATGGCAATCGGGGAAATCGATCGCTGCAACTGATCCAGCACCTCAATTCCCAGCGCCAGATCATGGGTTCCAGGCGGCCCCCGCCACACCAAACGGGGATCGCTGACCCTCAGAGCCGATCGTTCTGCGTAGGTTTTGTAGAGGTCATCTAGGGAGAGGCTCAAAGTGCGGTAACCCAAGTGGCGCAATACGATCGTCAAAACGGCTCCCAAAGTGGTTTTCCCCGTTCCTTGCCCGCCTAGGACTCCCGCAACCAGGGGGCGAGTCAAAGCCTGTCGCCAGGTTGCCAGTTGCATCGCCAAGGGCAGCCACAGCGTCCACAACCGATCGAGCAGGATGGAGGAACTCATACTGACAGGAAGGGTCACAGCGCCAAGAGCAGCCACCTCTGGAAGGACAAGGGGCAATAATCGTTGTTGCACTGCTGCGATCGATGCCACATTCTCCACGGTCACGCCAAAGGCATCGGCTCGTTGGGAATCCTCTAACAGCGAGGCTTGCAAACAATACTGCTCTGCTAGGGTCGGCGTGTGTCCCGCCACGATCGCCTTCAGAAGGTCATATAGGTCACGGGTCATTCCCCCATCTCCCCATCTTCCCATTTCCCCATCTCCCAATCAGCTTCCAAGCTTGAACGCCTCTACAAACAATCCATAGACCAACCCAATTTTCAGGGTGTTAAGTATCTCGGTAAGTAGATGTCGATCGGTGGTTCTCCGGCTACGGTAGGTGATAAGGCTGACCAGTTCTGTGAAAACGACTAGAGCAGCGGCAGCGAGAATGTCCCAACGTTGAGTTTGTCCAGCCGTGGTGGGTAAGGCTGTACCGAGGAAATTCCCCAACAGGAAAGTAATGACCAGCAAGGAGAATTTACGCCAGGGATTGCTGAAAAATTGCACACCTTGGGCGATCGTTCCATCCACTAAATTATTCAATCGGGTATTCTGCACGATTGGTTAAAGGGTCTCCGCCAAAGACTACAAAAAAATTATAAGTTGCTATGACTGAAGTAGGGGTTCAAAGATGGGACTGGGTTATATGACTAAGACAATGAGAGTTGTAGCTTACTCTAGCGTGGCGATCGGTGCAGTTGTGGCCGTAGGGCTACTCAGTCATACTTTGGGTTTGCTGCCCCCAGGATCACTCTCAGCCCGATCAACAGTGCCATTGATACAGGAGACAACTCGCGATGTCCAGTCCCCTACCTCTGCCAAAACCAAATCCCTCTTGGCTGCTTCCGCTGATCCCGAATCTGGTGCAGAGCCAAAGTCTTTGGGTGAGGATAAAGCACTGCCGATCGCTGCAAGGGGCCCAGGAAGATTGCGGGTAAGCAACCGGACTACGTTTCCGCTGAGGATGGCTGTTTTAAGTCAACGGGTGCGTGGCAATCCAGCTAAGCAATCTGGCAATTCGCGCACCAATGCCACGAGCTTCAAAGAACCTACCCATTGGGATTTCGACCCCGAAGAGGGAAGTGGCAAAGGATTGATTCTGGCCCTTCCAGAAGGTGACATCAAGCTAACTCCGGGAGATATCCTGGTTGCCTTTGCCCAGGATGGTTCTCGGCACTATTGGGGCCCCTACGTCGTTGGAGAGACGGCCATGCCAGCCTGGAATCGTGAGGGCAAGGAATGGCAGTTGGTGCTAAAACCCTAGGGCAGCTTGGCAGAATTTTCTGACCAAGTGGGGGGATAGTTTTGAGTTTTGAGTTTTGAGTTTTGAGTGCTACGCACTTGCTTCTGCTAGCTTGCACTAGAGGAGAAATCCTGGTTATCGATCGCTGAAGGGCAGAATCACTGTAACAGTGGTGCCAATTCCAATGGTGCTGTCTAGGGCGATCGTGCCTTGATGGTGTTCTACACATTGTTTAACAATGGATAATCCCAATCCCTTCCGAGACGGATTTCTGTTTCTCCTCACTTGATGGGGATGGTTCATCAACCTCGATTGCTCACCAATGGAAATACCTCTGCCTTGGTCTCGGATTTGAAAGATTGCACCTTGGGAGTGGCGGCTTAGATTCAGTTCAACTTGACTGTCAACTGGGGAATAGGTAACGGCATTCGTCAGTAAATTAGTCAGAATTGATCTCAACATCCGTTGGTCTAAACAACAAATTGCCTCAGGGGATTGCCCATTCTCCTGCCCACTCTTGTTAGTCTTTCCAGAGTCAATCTGGTTGGTAAACACCAGTTGACACCTCTCATGAGCCATCTGCAACTCCTCAACTAAGTTATGACAAAAAGCAACCAGATTAAAAGAAGTTGGGGAAAAGCTCAGGGTGTCAACCGAGGTTTCATTGCTAGTTTGAAAGTCTTCTAGCAACTGATTCATGTGCTTGACGCAACTTTGAATTCGTTGCAGACAGGCGGATTTCTTTTCTTCCGAAAGTTGACGATCGCTCTTATCTAATAATTCCGCTGACAATAAGATAGTGCTAAGGGGATTGCGAAACTCGTGGGCAACGATTGAAAAAAATTGTGATTTCAGTTCGTTTAACTGCTGCTCTTTTTCCAATGCTTCACGAATCCCTGTTTCTGTGTGATGTCTTGACAAAGCAATCTCGATCGCTGTTGCCAATTCTCGATCTTCAAAGGGTTTCAGTACATAGCCAAAAGGGGAACTGGCCGTTGCCCGGTTCAAGGTTGTTCCGTCAGTATGAGCTGTTAGGTAAATGACTGGAATTTGAAAGTTATCTCGGATTTGTTGAGCCGTTTCGATGCCATCTTGCCCTCCCTGAAGCTTGATATCCATCAGCACTAAATCAGGCTCCAATTCCCCCACTTTCCGCATCGCTTCCTCAGCCGTGGGAACGATCGCCGCAACTTCATACCCAAAATTAATCAAGCCGTTTTTAATATCTAAAGCAATAATCCCTTCGTCTTCGACAATTAGAATACTGGCCGCCATAAAATCAAGCCTTTTGTTTTGGTTCAGTGAATTTTGGTTCAACAAACACGAGAGTAAATCGCGTTCCTGCGTCTCGATCGAGGGCGATCGTTGCCTTTAACTGAAGGGCTAACGTGCAAACTAACTGTAAACCTAAAGAATTAGTATTCCTAAAGTCTAAACCTTCTGGCAATCCAATACCATTGTCATTAATCACTAGAACATATTGATTATCACTATTTAGTGAGAAGTTAACCGTAATTTCTCCCTTTCGGTTTGCGGGAAATGCATGTTTCAACGAATTAGAAACAAGTTCATTAATAATTAAGCCACAGGGAATTGCTGTATCCATTTCTAATCGAAATTCACTCACTTGAATGTATAAATCAATGCGGTGAAGCTCATCGGCATAGGAGCGAAACAAATTGGTCGTTAAACTCCGCACGTAGCTCCCAAAGTCGCTGCGGGCCAGGTCTTCTGCCTGATAGAGCTTTTCGTGGATTAGCGCCATGACCCGGATACGATTCTGGCTGTCTTTCAACACTGTCAACGTTTTAGGGTCACTGATCCGACTTGCCTGAAGCCGCAGCAAGCTCATCACAATTTGCAGATTGTTTTTAACTCGGTGATGGATTTCCTTCAACAACACCTCTTTCTCTGCCAGCGATGCTTTGATTTGGGCTTCTGCGTGTTTCAAATCTGTGATGTCAAAAAAAGCAGCTAGGGTGGTTAACTCTCCATTAAATACCAAGGTTTCGGCTGACAAAGCCCCCCAGAATGGTGTGCCGTCTGCTTTCTTGAGCCGCAGCTCGTAATTGCGGAGACACCCATTTTGGATCACCGTGTTCAACAGTTTTTGACGATCGCTGGTGTCGTAATATAGCTCTGGGGAGACGCGACCCAGCATATCCTCTGGCGAATACCCAAAGGTTGTATGTAAGTGCTGATTGGCATAAACGATTAAGCCATCTGAGACACGACCAATAATGATGGGAATGGGTGTGGTTTCTGACACCGCCCGAAATTTGGCTTCACTCTCTTGCAGCGCCACCTCAGTTTGCTTGCGATCGGTGATATCCCGTCTCAGTGCCACATAATGCAGAATGGTCTGGGAGGCGTTGTACACAGGCGAAACGGTGGTGTCTTGGCTGATGAGAGAGCCATCTTTGCGCTGGCTGATAAGCTGCCCGCGCCACACCTGTCCTTGCTTCAAGGTCTGTTCAGCCGCCTCGTAGTAGCCCACTTCATGCTCGCTGCTCCGGAAAAACTCCTCAGGAGTCTTACCAATTACCTCCTCTTTGGAGTAACCCGTAATTTGCTCAAAGGCTGAGTTGACGTATTGAATTCTAAACCCAGCATCCGTAATTTCGATCGCATCCCCTGCATGTTCCACAGCGATGGCCAATAACGCATGATTAGCCTCAACTCGCTGTCGTTCTGCAATTTCCTGCCGCAGTTGTTCATTGGCTTGTCTCAAAGCTGCCGTCCGTTCTGCGACCCGCTGCTCCAATTCTTCGTTCGTTTTTTGCAACACTGCCTCGGCTTGTTTGCGATCGGTAATGCTCACAAACATACTGAGGACACACGCTTCCCCATTCAGTTCAATTTTCTCAAGAGATGTTAAAGCATGGCAAATTTGACCCGATTTCGTCTGAATTTCGACCTCATAGTCATGCAGAAATCCATGCTGACTGAGAGTATCCCGCATTTGTTGTAGACTTTGCCCTGGGGGAAGAAGATTGAGTTCAGTGGCCGTTCGCCCGATCACGTCCGTGCGATCGTAGCCCGTCAATCGCTGAAAACTAGCATTGGCATCCACAAAGCGTCCTTCTGACGATGAAGTAATGCAGATGGCAATGCCAGAGTGAAACACCTTGGTAAAGCGTTGATTGCTCTCCTTCAGCGCTGCCATGAGGGACTGGTGAGTGGGATAATTGGCGGGCAGCGGGACACTATCCACAGCTATTTCTGCCCCAGGTGCCTCTGGCACTGGTACAAGTCCGATCGCCCGCTCCAATGTTTCGGTACATTCCTGAATTGCAGCTTGGTGAGAACTGTTACAGGCTTGCAAAAGGTGGAGTAGGCGAACGATCGCGGGGGACAATGAAGCAGAATCCTGGGAATAATCATCCATAACGTCCACCTAAGCTCCTCGATTGCAAAGCTAATTAGAAAGTGTTTGTAAATTAACATGTCATTTTACACTCGCCCCCTACATCTCCCAGAATTGGGGGATTTTGAACAAAGATGGCTCGAAAGTCCCCCAGAATTGGGGGGTTGGGGGGCGAGTGCAAGAATATACGCTAATTTACAAACACTTTCTGAAGGTTTGCGCTCATCTCTTAACCTCTTTTATCTTGCATTTAAGAGATTTTTAGCAAAGTTTATACCGAGAAATGGCAGGGCGCAGCATCCGGGCAATAACCTTCTGGTTAATTCCAGGACTGATCTGCCGGAGGCTAGGTGCAGAGCATACGCAGCGCGAACGCCCCTACAGCAGTAGGATTTTTCCCAGACATCTCCTAACCCCCATTCCCCCCATCTGGGACGATCGGATTCCCCTTCCAAAACGTGATTGCTGGGCTGATGGTCTTTAGCTCGGTGCCGGGGTAGTAAAAACTCAAGATGCGCTGATTCGACCAACCCAACTCCCCTAAGCGATAGGAACCCGTCTGGCTCAAGCCTACACCGTGACCCATGCCGCCACCCACGAAGGTGTAGCCTTTCAAAGTTTTGTTAGCGCCATAGATGGGATCAAGGTAAAAAAGCGTACTCAGCGGGGCAAACAGGGCATTGAGGATATTATCTTTTTCGATTTCAATCGTGCCCCGATCGGTTTTGATGGCAACTTTCAGCACTCGTCCCGCCGTCGATCGCTTCATGACCTGAACAGCCTGAACGGACTGAATATCTGCCATGGGGCTTTTAATCCCCCGCAGATATTCCTGCAATTGTGCCGTCAATTCGGGCAATGTGCTATTAAATCGCCAGCGAAATCTATCCCAGCCCACCTCATTGAAGCCTTGGCGACGACCGAGGAACGCCCGTAGATTCTTCTCATCTGCTAAGCTTTGGCGCGACAGATCCCAAATGCTAGCGATGGAATCTACCACGGGGCGCAGGTAGGGGCGATCGGTGCCATTCCACACATCCGTAAACGCCGCCGTCACTCCGCCCGTCGTAGAGGAATAAAGGGCATCCACCAACTCGTTCTGGTAGGTTAAAACTAATCCTTTCGTTACAAAAATCGCGCGATCGGTTTTGGGATGCGTATCTCCCAGCCCAAAGTAAACCTGGCACTGAGTATCGGCGCACAGTTCGTAGTTGTCGATCGCAAACCGGCGTAAATTCCGCAGCACATAGGTGCGGGCCAAAATAGCTTGGGCCTCGATCGCCGTAGGCGGGGCCCCAATCCCAATTTCATGGGGCACGACTCCCCGTAGGTAGGTTTCGATCGGCACCGGATTCACCAGCGTATAGGTTCCATAGGCGTTGGGTTGCAGCCGCAAATTGCCCGTATAAAGACGTGTGTTGCGATCGTCTCGCACCTTTTGCGTCACCTGAATCAAATTCTTGCCAGCGGTCACGTTCAACTGGTCACGCGAGTACCGAAACCCATTGATCACCCAGGAAGCCTTGGGCAACTGTTGCAAGGTTTGCGTTTCCAAGTAGGGGTTGCGATCGTCCTGGGTTTGCACACTTTCCAGCAGCATTCGGCGCAAAAACGGGGAGGTATAGACATCGCGCTTGCCCCAAACTTGCCAGCGTCCCGGCTGCGCGATTTCCACCGCAATACCCTTGGCCCGCCAGCGATCGGCACTGTCCTCAGCGCTTTCAAAGCTGCGATTAGTACTCAGCACGACTCGCTCTTGCACCACAGGCGCGGGCAACGGCTGCATCACAATGCCCAGCTTGACTTCTGGAGCCGTCAGCGTCTGAGCCTTGCCGTTTGTTTTGAACTGCACCGTCAACTTATCGCCGGGTGTAGCTTTAAGGGTAATCTCGTCCGTAGCTTGAGACCCAAACCGTTGAATAATGCCAATTTGCAGGACGCGATTGGCTGAGTCAACCGCCAGCCCAGGACCAGCAAAGAAGACAGCGATCGTCCCACCCCAAAGAGCCAGCATCCACCGCTGGTGTTGGACAAAACACAACCCACCAGATTGGCTACCAGATTGAGAATATCTACTGTTAGAGAGATGCATGGCTGAAGGCGATCGGGATCACCCGTCTATCTAAACACATTTGCTTGGGAGTCGGGGCAGCTTGGTAGAGGCTTTTGACCCGTTGGCAGGCTGGGTTTGAGTTTTGAGTTTTGAGTGCGGCTCAGTTATTTCTATTGCTGCCAGCCTATCTGACCCATGACAACTCATACTCATAACGAGTATGATTTAGAAAGACATTCCACTCAAGGCTATAGATTTTATGAGAACCCAAGATATCCCCTTGCGACAAATCCGCCGTCCGCTATCGCGCCAGAACGACCAAAGCAAAGTTGTGGCGTTGATGGAGTCGATTCAAGCAGAGGGATTGCGTGAACCGATCGATGTTTTAGAAGTGGACGGAGAATACTACGGCTTTTCTGGCTGCCACCGCTTTGAAGCCTGTTCCCGTTTGGGCCACGAAGTCATCCGCTGCAAGGTTCGTCGCGCCCCTCGCTCCATTCTGAATATGCATTTAGCGTAGTAAGGTAGGCAATCGATATTCAAATAGTTTGGACAGTTTTTGTGGAGGTGCTGGAAACCTTGTTGCACATCCAACATAAACCCTCACCGTTCGGCTGAGCGCTCACGTCGAAGCCTAAATCCCTCTCCCAAGAGGCTTGTCATTACCAACATCTCTTAAAAAGCTTGGAGAGTGTCTG
>JARCMD010000350.1 GCA_030248885.1 Leptolyngbyaceae cyanobacterium MP9P1.79
CTCCGCTGACCCCTAAGACCGCAAGTGCAATCAATTCCAGGGTCAAGCGAAACTGTAGCGAGGTCGGAGAAATTCGTTTAGCAAATAGGCGGGTAACGGTGTGTGGCAAAAGGTGCATTTAAAAATTGCCTTCAACGGAACTAACTCGATGTGCAACTAATTCGCCCTCATCCCAACCCTTCTCCCCAAGGAGAAGGGCTTTCGGACGTTTCTGGTTCCCTCTCCCGATGGGAGAGGGGTAGGGTGAGGGCAGGATTTATGGATGTTTCAGAAAAGTTGCACATGGCGTGAACTATCTAAAAAACATGAGCGGTATTGTGCTTGAGATCAAACTCAAATCGCTGATCATAGTTTGTTTCACCATACACATTAAAGCTAATGGTTGGTTCCTCTCCAAGGGCTTCCACCTGATGAATCGCATCGGGCATCAAGCCGAGAATGTCACCGGGAGCCAGGAGGCGATCGTTCACTGGCTGAATCTGATTGGGAAATTTTGACGTTGGGGAACGCTGCCAGAAAGTATTGTTCTCCTGTCCGCTGAGCAGAGCCACCACTCCCCAACTGGCGTGGTTATGAATCGGCGACTTAACCCCTGGTGCCCATGCTACCAACTGCACCGTTAGAGGGAAAAACGGTTCATCATACAACATGGACACCTCCCATCCGGTTGCCGGATCAGGATCGAGGGGCATCATCTGCAACCAGGAAGAATGGGTCAACAGTTTACGAACCAGTGGACAAATGGACTGAAGCCGCAATCGATCATCTGCAATCGTGGTGAGGATGTCTTCCAAATCAGTCAAGAATCGGTAGAGTCGGTAAGGTTGGGTCAAATTCTCAGGCTGGCTGATGACTTCCCAAGCCTCACATTGCCCTTCATTGGTCACGAACCAGTCTTGTTCTGTCATAAAGGCTGCATGGATTATTTCAACAATGGTACGGGACAATGGTACGGCTGACAGGGGTGCGGGAGTGGGTCGCCTCAATCAGCAGTCTGATTCATAACCTTAATCCCTTCCTATACATAAGATCTGACATTTAGGTGATCGCTTGCTGATTTCCAGATGAATTTTTGCTGAAAATGCAACACTCACTTGAGCAGTAGAGTCTTGCAGCATTCTCCAACTCAGTCAATTCTCAGATTTCATTCCGTATCCATCTAATTTTCATCTACTCTTCATCTGCCACTCATGTTGCCGGAGTTCAATCTAAATGTCGGCAGTTTGGGTGAATAGAATCCCTGCTGTACTGACCGGCTTGAGCTTTAAGCTCAACCGTCTGTTGTTCTTATTTACTCTAAATACTTGAGGTTGACCATGCGTATGAGTTCAGGTTTATGGCTCAGCTTATGTCTGAGTAGTTTGGTCGTAGCAGTCTCGCTTGTAACTGCTACAGTCCCAATCACTGCATCACCAAGTCCTGTGATCGCTCAGGCAAATCCCTGTGCCTCCAAAAATCCCTGTGCCTCCAAAAATCCCTGTGCCTCCAAAAATCCCTGTGCCTCCAAGGGGGGAAATGTCGGAGGTCCTCTGACCAAACAATTACAAGGAAAGCCTGTAGTGGTCGATATTTATGCAAGCTGGTGTCCCGCCTGTACAAACATTGCCCCAACGCTTTCCCAACTGAAAAAAGAATATGCCGGAAAGGTTCATTTTGTGGTTTTGGATGTCAGCGATAAATCCAAAGCGAACCAAGCAAAAGCGAAAGCCAAGCAACTAGGTCTAGGCAAGTTTTTTGATGCGAATAAGTCGCAAACGGGCATGGTCGCTATCATTGATCCAGCAACGGGCAAGATTCTGGCACAGCATCGGAACAATTCCAACAAGTCTGCCTACACGTCCGTACTCAACGCTGCGATTTCTCAAAGGTAAGGGATATAACGATCCTACCTATCTGGTTTGTGAAAAAGGATTCCGAAGGAATCCTTTTTCACAAATCCCTTGTAGTTTGCAAATAATTTATATTCAAGGGAAAACAAACATGAAGATTCGTTATTTTGCTACGCTTGCCGTCATTTCACTGTTGAGTTTTGGAGCGATCGCGGGTTGTTCTAGCCCCAACACATCTCAGGTAACCTCCAGCCCAAGCCCTGAAGTGGCAACCAATCCCTGCGCCGCTAAGGCAAACCCCTGTGCTGCCAAAGCCAATCCTTGTGCGTCTAAAGCGAATCCCTGTGCATCGAAAGCTAATCCCTGTGCATCGAAAGCTAATCCTTGCGCGTCCAAAGCCAATCCTTGCGCATCGAAAACCAAAACGGTGGGCGGGCCACTGGCTCAGCAATTGCAGGGCAAACCTGTGGTGGTTGATATCTATGCCAGTTGGTGCTCTGCCTGTAAAAATATTGCCCCTACCCTGTCCCAGCTAGAACAGCAATATGCTGGCAAAGTCGAGTTTGTAGTCCTTGATGTCACGGACAAAGCCACTACAGACAAAGCTGTAGCAAAGGCAAAAGAGCTAGGACTCAGCGATTTTCTAGCCGCTAATAAAGCTCAGACGGGGTCACTCACGATTGTTGACCCAGCCACGGGTCAGATTCTGGCACAACATCGCAACAATACCAATCTCGCCGATTACACAACCGTTTTGGATACGGCTCTGAAGCAATAGGTTCAAGTCCTCTGGGGTATACGATCGCCGAATATTCCCAGAAGCAACTGCATACCCTGATCATTCAAGGAAGTTTTTATGGCACTGATACCTGACTCATCGCCTGAGCCGACTGCTCCACGGCGATCGAAAGTACCCCAAAAATGGCTGATTTACGGTGGATTAGGATTGCTCTCTTTGATTCTAGTTCTGACCTTAGGCCCAATCATTAGCCATCCGGTTGAAAAACTCATTTCCATCGTTGAAAATCGCTACCAACAGTGGTTTGACCAACAAGATACAGCGAACCCTCTTGTGCTGTTGCCGTTAGCGTTTTTGGGTGGAGTCCTCGCCAGTGTTTCCCCCTGCATTTTGGCACTATTACCTGTCAATCTCAGCTACATTGGCACCTCGAAAATCAACTCCCGCTGGGATGCCTTTACGAAAGCAGGTTTGTTTGTTTTAGGAGCCGTTACGATTCTGAGCCTGTTTGGCTTAGTTTCCTCCTTTGCTGGAGCCGTGATGGTCGAGTATCGGGGCTATATCAATGTCGTTGTGGGATTGATTATGGTCTTTATGGGACTGTGGTTAATCGGGGTGATCAAAGTTCCCCTGCCCACGATGAATGTGAATTTGCCCAACGCCGGTCCCTATGGCGTGGGGTTAACCTTTGCCCTAGTGAGTTCTCCCTGTGCTAGCCCGGTGCTGTTTGCCGTGTTGGCTGCCTCCGCTGCATCAGGTTCTCAGCTTTTAGGAAC
>JARCMD010000351.1 GCA_030248885.1 Leptolyngbyaceae cyanobacterium MP9P1.79
CTTTTGACGAGAAAAAGCACGAAAATTGGTCTTTCAAGCTATTTTGTACGGTAGCAAAATAGCTGAAACCCTCACTTTTCCTAGGTTGAGCAATTACGATTATTGATAGTTGTAGTTTAATCTTTGCCGGCTTGATAGCCAGCTAGCGTTTCCTGTCGTTGGCGGATGTCGTCTCCATATTTGCCTAACAAAACTCGCCACAACATTCGCCCCAAGCAGGCAGAAGCTCGCCAGGAAAAAAGCGCATCCTGACGATCGATATGACTACGCTCAAACAGGAAATGTCCAGCCAGTCCCACAAGTTGGGTGAGGGGCAAGACCAACAGTATCCAGCCGTTGTGGAGTGCCCAGGCAGAAAACAGCAAACCGTAGAAAATCAAGATGCCGCAGATATGGAGCGTGATATTGAGCGGGTGTTGGTGCTTGAGAATGAAAATATCCCAATAGTCTGTGAAAGGATGATCCAGAATTCGATCGTTGATGCGATTTCTGGATGGCAGTTTGTTTGTTGGGCTACTCATGATCCACGTTCTCCGTTCAACGGTGGCAGGGAGACAGAACCGTTCCCAGCCGATCGCGCCCCAGGTGTTCACTAATTTTCCCGCTTTGAACAACAGGCACTCCCCGGATATAAACCGCTTGTATAGCTTCATCGGAGCCGCGCTTGACCATGCGGGGTTCACCATCCAGCAGCGGATCTGAGATTTCGACTTGCGGGCTGATGGGTTGATGCAGCGCCTGGGGATTGAGGAGCAGAAGATCAGCCTGAACCCCTGGTTTAAGGGTGCCTGTATCCAGTCCAAACCAGTGGGCAGGTTCTCCAGTGACGCGATGGATGGCCCTCTCTGGAGTGAGGAAGCGAGTGACGATCGCCTGTTTAAGTAACGATAAGGCTCCGTCATAGTAGCCAAGATTCCGCACATGGGCACCCGCATCGGTGAAGCCGGGCAAAATATAGGGATGCTGCATCAACTGGAGACGCGGTTCCAGGCGATCGTTGGCTCCCGTTGCCACCCAGCGCAGGTCAGTGTCATAGGTTTGCAATGCTTGCATAAAGAAATCCAGCGGTTCCAGGTGTTTTTGGCGGGCAACTTCTGCAAAACTCAGCCCATCCCAACTTGGCTCAGGGCAACGGACAATCTCCATCATTTCCAACTCGCGGTGAAAGGACTTGCGCCACTTTCGGTTCCAGTCTTGGCGAAACTGCTCACAGAATGCTGGGGAGTGCCACAGGTCTTGCCGTTCCAGGGGCGACTGACAGCTATTGAGTTGTTCGCCTGCGGGAAATTCTTCAAACAATGGCGTAATTGGGCCATCGGAGTAAATGGTGAAGGGTTCCGTCAGAGTTTGGAACCGCACATTGCCCCCCAGAATCCGGTTCCAGAAGAGCAAAATGGGAGAGAAGATCCGCCAGAGTCGGCGATCGTGGACGGCATCCAGGGCGGAGAGTACCGTTAGGCGCAGTGGTCGTTGTCCCAGTCCCACGCCCATTCGCAGAATTTCCACAAAGGAGGAGAGGCGCTGGAGATTGGGGGTAACCTGAAAAACCCGATCGTGGGTGCGGCAAAGCTGCGCCAACATGTCATATTCCCTAAATTCGGCGTGCTGGGAGGGAATCGTGTGTCCCCGCCATTCTCCACTCATTCGGTGCCAGGGAAACATATCAATGGAGATGCCGATGAACCCAGCGTCCAAGGCATCCTGGGCAATCTGTCCCATGGCTTCGATCTCGGTTTCTGAGGGCTGAACGGTGAGACTGCGCTCCAAGCCCATCACATGGCCCCGCAAGGCACTATGCCCCAACAAGGGAGCCACATTTGGGCCCAGAGGCAGTTGCCGTAGGTGATTGAGATATTCGGCGGGGGTGTGCCAGGAAATCGATTGCTGGAGCCATTTGGCAATCAGTCGGTGGGAAAGGGTTTCGACTCGCTGAAACATATCTGCCAGCATTTGGGGCGCTCCGATCGCCACTGACAGGCTGCAATTGCCAATCACAACGCTGGTCACCCCATGGCGCACCGACTCACTCAGCCCTGGAGCAATTTCGAGTTCCAGATCGTAGTGGGTGTGAATATCAATAAACCCTGGAGTGACCCACAGATGGGATGCATCCACCACCTGATGGGCATCGGTGGATAGCCCTTGACCGATGGCAACAATCCGCCCTTGCTCAATGCCAAGGTCTGCCAGAACGGGCGCTGATCCTAAGCCATCGAAAATCAGCCCATTTTGAATCAGAGTGTCTAGCATAATTACGGTATACGGTGATTTGGTGAGTTTTTCCGATCGGCTTTGGTTTGTGCAGCGATGGGCAACTTTCCCACCTTTGAGCGGAACAGTGCTGCTAACAAACCCAACCATCCACCTTAAATCATCCCTGATTTACCGAAAACCCCGCTAAAACTCAGGATCTACTGGCTCTTGTCCTTGATTAAGTTGCAGCATTGTTGAGTTAGTCGATCGCGCATCAACGGCTGGAAGTTGGGGAACATCGGCGATCGCGGCATTCAAGCTATCGCTTAGAACGGCTGCTCCCAACACACCCCGCAGTGAAGAGCCAAAGCTACGAATAATGCTCTGGAGCTTCTCGGAGTCTGCTGGGTCAGGGTTTAGCAGCATTCGTTGCAGAGATGACACGACCAGGGCTGGCAACCGCTGCTCGATGATGCCCATGGCAAGCTGATCGGCGTGGGGTTGTAATGCTTGGTCTATCCAGTCGGGAGTGTTAGGAGCGATCGGGGTGCCTTCAACATCTACAGTATTAGGAGGGCGATCGGCATCAGGCTCAGAAGCCGGTGCGTCAGCCTTGGGATTGATGATACGAGTCACGGTTGCTTCTCCTTCTGTTGTCCATAATGTCAGCCCGCCATCTCCTCTCAGCCAGTGTGTATTCTCGACTAGCGCTTCTTTATTGCGGCTTTTGAGGGTACGTAGATCCTGCTCACTAATTCCTAACCGGACAGCAAGTTGCTTGTTGGTCAGCAAAATATTTTCTGTATCTTCTGTGTCCATATAGGGCCCTCAAGGAATGACATTTCAATATCAGAATCTAGAAACCACGTTATCTCAAATCTGGCTACTGAATTGTGGAATTCTCAAAGGTTAGGGATTAAATTTTATCGTCTAGATTTAGGAACGGGAGGCGCTGATTTTGGGAATGTACTGGTGCCAGGGAGTGGATTGCTCATAGGCATAGGCAATTTGCAGCAAGGTTTCTTCTTTCAGAACGTTACCAATCATTTGCAGTCCGATCGGCAACCCTTGGTCATCGAAGCCACAAGGCACACTGAGTCCAGGCAACCCAGCCAAATTGACGGGGATCGTCATCAGGTCTAGCAGATACATGCTTAAGGGATCAGTTGTCTTTTCTCCAGCTTTAACCGCTGTGGTGGGAGCAGTGGGACACACCAAAATATCTACCTGTTCAAAGGCTTTTTCAAAGTCCTGTTTGATCAGGGTGCGAACTTTTTGGGCTTTGAGATAGTAGGCATCGTAGTAGCCGGCTGAAAGCGCGTAGGTGCCAATCATAATGCGGCGTTTCACCTCTGCACCAAAGCCAGCCGATCGTGTTTTGGCGTACATCGACACCAGATTTTCAGCGTTGTCTGCCCGAAATCCATATTTCACGCCATCGTAGCGGGCCAGGTTTGCAGAGGCTTCTGAGGGAGCAATGATGTAGTAGGCAGGGAGTCCGTAGCGGAAGTTGGGGCAGGAAATAACGCGGATCTCGGCTCCCAGATCTTGCAATTGGGCGATCGCCTTAGTGACAGCTTGCTCGACCGTAGGATCTAATCCCTCACCAAAGGTTTCTTTAATCACCCCAATGACACAGCCGCCTTTGGGTTTCAGGTCAGGTCTAAGCGATTTGGCATAGTCGATCGGCTTCACCTTGAGGCTCGTGGAATCTTGGGGATCATAACCGACGATCGCCCCTAGCAAAATTGCCACATCTTCCACCGATCGCCCAAAGGGCCCAATTTGATCGAGGGAGGATGCGTAGGCCACTAAACCGTAGCGAGACACTAATCCATAGGTTGGTTTCAGTCCTACCACGCCGCAAAAGGAAGCAGGCTGACGAATGGAACCCCCCGTGTCGGAACCCAGAGACACCACACACTCTCCCGCAGATACCGCAACCGCAGACCCCCCGGATGATCCCCCCGGTACGCGCTCCAAATCCCAGGGATTGAAGGTCATTTGATAGGCTGAGGTTTCCGTAGAACCGCCCATCGCAAACTCATCCATGTTGGTTTTGCCCACAGTTACGGCCCCCGCGTCTGCCAACTTTTGGGTCACCGTGGATTCGTAGGGTGGGACGAAGTTCTCCAAAATTCGAGAGCCACAGGTCGTTGGAATTCCTTTCGTACAAAGGTTGTCTTTGATGCCGATCGGAATCCCTGCCAGTAAGCCGATCGGTTCTCCCGCTGCAATTTTGGCATCCACTTGCTTCGCCTGTTCCAAGGCGCGATCGGCGGTAATGTGTAAAAAACTATGCAATTTTGGCTCCAATTGCTGAATCCGCTCCAGGGCCTCTTGGGCAATTTCCACAGCAGAGCGTTCTTTGTTGATCAGTTGCTGATGCAACTCGCGAATGGATGCCATGCGAATCTCCTTCTATGCAGGTTCAATTTAGCTGTTCCCACCCATGAGTTAATTAAGTTTAGCCTTGCCATAACTCCTAAAGAACTGGGACGTTCATCATAAGTCGAACTGCTAATCAGTATACGATTCTCTTTTGGCTTAACGCGACAAAGCGCGATCGAAGCTAA
>JARCMD010000352.1 GCA_030248885.1 Leptolyngbyaceae cyanobacterium MP9P1.79
GAACAACAGATTCACAGACTCCCCAATCTTCCCAAGTGGTTTGTGGAAATTACAGGTAACTCACTTAACCATTGGATCATCTTTTTTGTGGAGTTCTCTTAAAACAACGATCGACCGAAAATTTTTCGTATGGTTCTCAGTTCCTCTAAGTTGCTTCTCAAATATTGTGTACCCATGGAATTACTGATTAGAGTTGCTTAAAGAGATGTCTAGAAAAGTTTATCCCAGGCACCGGAAGGGCGAAGCATCCGGGAATGATCTTCTAGTCGATTCAAAGCTCTGTCTGCCGGATGCTAAGTGCAAAACATGCTACGCGAACGCCCCTACAGGGGTAACATCTTTCTCGAAAATCTCCTGAACCTCGATCGTTAGCACTAAGCCCTCTAAAGTTAGTCCGCTCTTCCTTCGGTCAGCTTTGGCTGTGGCACAATGAACGGGGTGATCTCCAAAACTGCGTGGTCAGGGTTTTATGACTAAATTTGTATTCGTGACGGGTGGGGTTGTCTCCAGTATTGGCAAAGGTATTGTTGCGGCTAGTTTAGGGCGATTGCTGAAGTCCAGGGACTATTCCGTATCCATTCTCAAACTTGATCCCTATATCAACGTTGACCCTGGCACAATGAGTCCGTTTCAGCATGGGGAAGTTTTTGTTACCGATGATGGGGCGGAGACAGATTTAGACTTGGGACACTATGAGCGGTTCACCGATACCTCCATGTCTCGGCTTAATAGTGTAACTACTGGCTCAATCTACCAAGCCGTTTTAAATAAAGAGCGTCGAGGAGATTACATGGGGGGCACGGTGCAAGTGATCCCACACATTACTAACGAAATTAAGGAACGGATTCTACGCGTTGCCAAGAACACCAATCCTGATGTGGTGATTACGGAAATTGGGGGCACGGTGGGAGACATTGAATCACTGCCATTTTTAGAAGCGATTCGGCAGTTACGGAAAGATGTGGGACGTAGAAACGTGCTTTATATGCATGTGACTCTCGTGCCCTGGATTCCTTCGGCGGGGGAGATGAAGACAAAGCCGACTCAACATTCCGTGAAGGAGTTGCGATCGATCGGGATTCAACCGGATATTCTCGTGTGCCGTTGCGATCGTCCCCTACAGTCTGGCTTGAAGGAAAAGCTATCGGAATTTTGTGATGTGCCAGTTGCCTGTGTCATCCCCGCCCAGGATGCCAGCAGCATCTACGAAGTTCCCTTGATTATGGAGCGAGAAGGCTTGGCTCACCAGGCATTAGACTTGCTCCAGTTGGAGCAACGCACTCCAGATTTGACCCATTGGCAGACGTTGGTTGAGCGGTTGTATTGCCCCACTGGACAAGTGGAGATTGCGATCGTCGGGAAGTATGTGCGCCTCTCAGATGCCTACCTTTCTGTGGTTGAGGCTTTGCGCCATGCAGCGGTTAGCGTGGGGTGTGGACTCAACCTGCGCTGGATTAACGCTGAAGATATTGAAGCCCACGGGACAGAGCGGTATCTGACAGGAGTGGATGGGTTGGTGGTGCCGGGTGGATTTGGGATTCGTGGAGTGGATGGCAAAATCATGGCCATCACCTACGCCCGTGAGCGGCAACTCCCTTTCCTAGGCTTGTGTTTGGGGATGCAGTGTTCTGTGATCGAGTGGGCACGAAACATTGCTGGGTTGGAAGAATCCAATAGTGCTGAGTTTGCTCCCACTTGTCAAAATCCTGTGATCAACTTACTGCCAGAGCAGCAAGATGTGGTTGATTTGGGTGGTACTATGCGACTCGGACTCTATCCCTGTCGCGTTGTGCCTAACACCCTGGCTTTTAAGCTGTATGGAGAAGAAGTGATTTACGAACGCCATCGCCATCGCTATGAGTTTAACAATGCCTACCGTAATTTGTTTTTAGAGACTGGCTTTGTGATTAGTGGCACTTCTCCCGATGGGCGATTGGTAGAAATTATTGAGTTGCCCCACCACCCTTTCTTCATTGCGAGTCAGTTTCATCCAGAATTTCGATCGCGTCCTAGCACTCCCCATCCCCTGTTTAAAGGATTCATTCAGGCAGCATTACCTGCGACACATGAGCATCTCATCTCCCTAGAGCCTGTTCCGGTTGAGGTATTTTAGCGTTCTCTATGTCTTGGTATTGCTCTGATGGGTTTTAGCTCCCCCTACTGGATAAAAATCATCTACGATCGCGACACGTATGTGATTGATTTGAGCCACATCAGTGCCTTTGTTTATGCATCCAATGGCAAAATCACCTTTTGGTTGCCCGACAGTGGTAATCCGATCGTCATTAATCCTCAAAGCAATCCTGATGCCTATCAAAAAGTTATGACGTACATTGAGCAAAATACAGGACATGCTTTGGAGTAGTTCAATTACTGGTGTCAGAAGCATTGAAAGACGATTAAAGAATTGAGATGTCGATCGCCAAACACGTCTACCTACCCAAGGCATAGGTTCTGAGAGATAATACGTTTAACCCGATCGTTGTTTAGTTAAAGTAGCGTCTCGCAGGATTCCTAGATTTCGTCAGAATCTGGGAGTCTGGAATTATTAGCTAGGGCTATTCCTTTGCAGTTCCACAGACTTTAAATTGCTCTAGAAATACTCATCATGACTATGCCTATGTCCCGCCGTACTTTTTTGGGTGCCTTCGTTGCTTGTTGTCTAGCCTTGGCGACATTCTTCAGCTTCACTCCTGCTGCTTTTGCCTTGGGAGGTAAATTACCGGAACTTAACCAGGCTGCCCCAGAATTCACTCTCCCTACTAATACAGGTGAGGGGCAAATTTCCCTGTCGGATTACCGTGGAAAGTGGGTAGTCGCTTACTTCTATCCCAAGGATTTCACATCGGGTTGTACGATCGAAGCTCAGCGCTTTCAGCAAGATTTACCAAGCTATGTGGCTAAGAACACCCAAATTTTAGGCATAAGTGCTGATTCTGTTGACTCCCACGCTAAATTTTGTGATTCCGAAGGGCTAAAGTTTCCCTTGCTGTCCGATACGGATGGAAAAGTGAGTAAAGCCTACGGTTCGTGGATTGGCTTCGTTTCTATGCGGCACACATTTATTATTGATCCGCAGGGTATTTTGAGAGAACGTTACACAGGGGTTAGTCCCGTAGCGCACAGTGCTGAGGTTCTAGCTCGTCTGGACGAATTACAACAACCCTCGTCTAACAAGCTAGGTTGAATGACGCATTTTTCCCTGATCTACGTCCAATATTATTTCTTGGGAGATGCGTAAATATAAAACACAAAATTTGTCGATTGTAGGATGGTTTGTGGCATTCGCCGAATGCATTCTACGATCGGGATATTGTATGTCATTAAACTGCAAGTCCCCTAGGACAACTGCGGTCTGACAAAATGCATGGTTTCTGAGTGAGAGCTTTCTTCTTGCCCATCGGATTGAGATACTTCCCAACTGGCGGCAGGAGAAATATAGTCCGTTTCGTCATCGTTGA
Source organism: Leptolyngbyaceae cyanobacterium MP9P1.79 (assembly GCA_030248885.1). Classification (GTDB taxonomy): domain Bacteria; phylum Cyanobacteriota; class Cyanobacteriia; order JARCMD01; family JARCMD01; genus JARCMD01. The sequence continues at coordinate 3,462 of JARCMD010000352.1, forward strand.
GGCAGTCTGAGTCGGTGGCGGGTTGAGGAAGTGGGGTAGGCGTTGCATCAAATGGGGTAAATTCCTGTAGCTGCTCCAAGATTGGTTTGGATAGGGATGGAGACACTTCACAGGTAAAGAATGTGAAGGCAACGCTACTGAGGCGAATCCGATCGCCATCCTTCAACAAAATCTCGCCCTTAATGGGTTCACCATTCACAAACGAACCATTGGTGCTTTTGAGATCAACCAAGTAAAAACCTTTGTTAGCGATGTAATGAATCTCTGAATGCCTACGAGATAGTCGTTCATCGACGATCGGCAAATGTACTTTACGACTTCTACCAATTGCCCAAATGTTCTCTGGCTCTTGTAAAACCTGAGTTTTTCCATCTGACAAATTAGTGATCAAATGGGCCTGCCGACCCATGACTAAACCCTGGACGTAGGACGGTGCTATTCCGGGAATGGGTCTTTGGCTCAAGTTTTCCAAATTGAGGATTTCATCAAGTAGGCTACGGTGATGCTCATATAGCTTTAGAAACACTCGGTATAGTCCCAAGCGCTGTTCAAGCTCGTCATTCACTGCGGAGGAGAGAAGATGTGAGGAGTAGGCAGCCAAGTGGTTGGGATCTATCGTCATGACTAAATGTTTGGTAGAAGATTTTTTGGAGGCAAATAAATCACTGTTACGCCCTCAAGCTGCATAACAGTCTCTGCAAGTCCTTCATAAATATAAGGGCTGACTAAGAACGAACCATGATAATGTGTAAGCTTTATAAAAAGATCTTGAAGTCTTTAAAGCAGTGAAGTCATTACTTTTTAGAGTAGTGCGCTTTTTGGCGAGAAATAACCGCACGATTACGGAGTAAAGACATTAATTACGGAGAATTCTCAGCTTGAATTACGGAGAATTCCCAGCTTAAACACTGAAGTTGATTAAAATTGTCTGGATGCAATAAATTTAGGTTCTTGGGATATACCTCAACTTAGGTGGGTAAGGTTTCAATGGGGCACGGACTTCAGCAAAATCTCGGATTATTTTGATCTCATAGCTGCAACTGTAGCTGCCCAAGCTAGGCAAGTTCTGGCTGATCAACCAACTTTAGGGTTCACGCAGGAATGCCAACAGTTCTCGATTAACTGTTTGCGGTACTTCTTGCTGCATCCAATGTCCACAATCTGCAATGAGTTTGACTCGGTAGGGAGCTGTGATGAGCGAGTCCAATCCCTCAACTAAGGTTTGGCTCAGAAAGGGATCGTCTTCGCTCCACAAGATCAAGGTGGGAACTGTGACAGGAGACGCATTTTCGATCGCCCCAAGTAGCGGCTTCTGAGTATCACTGGTGGGTTTGCCGAAAAAGCTTCCGACGAGAGGAAGTGCTTGAGGTAGAGAGGTCCAATTTTCCACCCAGTTTTGACCGAGCCAGTTTTGGCCCGTCCAGTTCTGAAGTGATAGGAACTGGCGATAGTAATTAATCGCAGCAGAGAGGACTCCAGGCTTCGCTAGGGCAGATTGATAGATTTCTGTGTCAGTGGCACTAAATGCACCTTTACGCACGGATAACCCAGGAAATACAGTTTGCACAAATTCCTTGAGGTTCTGCTGAATCAGCCATTCTGGTAAACCAGGAATCTGAAAGGCAAAGACATACCAACTCCGCCGTACTTGGTCTAGATTGCTCAGCAACTCTTGGGTGTAGCGTTGAGGATGGGGGGCGTTGAGGATGGCGAGGCGGTGTAAGGACTGAGGAAAGTGCTGCCCTAGGTACCAGGCAATGATGCCTCCCCAATCGTGACCAACGATGTTAGCTTTGGTGTAACCTAAGCCCTTGATAATGCCTCGAATATCTGCCCCCAAGGTCGCCAAGTCATATCCACCCGTAGGTTTATCTGAGTCGTTATAGCCTCTCAGATCAGGGACTACGACTTTGAAGTGGCGTGCTAAGGCGGGGATTTGGTGTCGCCAAGAGTACCAAAATTCGGGGAACCCATGCAGCAGGATGACCAACTCTCCCTCGCCTTGGGTGACATAATGCAACCGAATCCGATTGGTTTCAATGAATTCAGATCGCCATGGATTGCTTTGCCAGTCTGTACTTGGGGCGATCATAACCCGTTGTTACGCCTCATCTAATAGAAATTATTTGTGCGGTAGAAATTTATGTGGTGAGTGAGTGTAGTGATTTAAGTGTCTACCCCATGGGTAACCACACATTTTAGCAGTTTGTCTGTCACTACAATTTTAGAATGCCCGATCGCGCTGGTTGCAAACCACGAAAGGCAGATTACGACGGGTCAGGCACAACAAAATTGAGAGATGAAGATGAAAATTACGATCGCCCAGTTGAATCCCACCATTGGCGACTTGTCCCGGAATGCCCAGGAAATTCTGAGGGTGGCTAAGCAAGCAGGGGAGGCAGGGGCAGACCTGCTGCTCACGCCAGAGTTGTCCCTGTGTGGCTATTCGCCCCGTGATTTGCTTTTAGACTCCAGTTTTATTGAGACGATCGCCCAGACGCTTGACCAGCTTGCGGCTGATTTGCCGCCTGCCCTTGCGGTGTTGGTGGGAACGGTGGCCCAGAATGAGCGATCGGCCCAGGCGGGAGAGAAGCCGCTGTTTAACAGTACCGCGCTGTTGAGCCAAGGCAAAGTGCAGCAGGTGTTTCACAAGCGTTTATTGCCTACTTACGATGTGTTTGACGAAGATCGATACTTTGAGCCGGGTGAGGAAGCTAACACGTTTACGCTGCAAGGAGTCCGCATTGGGGTGACGATCTGCGAAGACTTGTGGAACGATGAAGAGTTTTGGGGCAAGCGGAGTTATGGGGTGAATCCGATCGCAGATTTGGCGGCGCAGGGCGTGAATTTAGTCATTAATCTTTCTGCCTCTCCCTACACGGTGGGCAAACAGCGGGTGCGAGAGGCAATGTTGCAGCACAGCGCTCGGCGATACGATCGGCCGATGATCTATGCCAATCAGGTGGGGGGCAATGATGACTTGATTTTTGATGGCAGTAGTTTTGCGGTGAATCGCCAAGGAGAAGTCGTATGCCGCGCCAAGGCGTTTGAAGCTGATGGGGTGACGATCGAGTTTGATACGGTAGCCCAGGATTTGCGCCCCGGATCGATCGCAGCCGCTGTAGAAAGTGCCGATGCTGAAATCTGGGCAGCACTGGTGCTGGGGGTACGAGATTATGCGCGGAAGTGTGGCTTTACCCAGGTGGTGTTGGGGCTGAGTGGGGGAATTGATTCGGCACTGGTGGCGGCGATCGGTGCGGCGGCTCTGGGGGCGAAAAATGTTTTGGGGGTGCTGATGCCCTCGCCCTATAGTTCTGACCACTCGATTACCGATGCCTTGGAGTTGGCGAAGAATCTGGGAATTAACACACAAACGCTGCCGATCGCTGAGGTGATGCAGAGCTACGATCGTACCCTCAATGACCTATTCACCGGAACTACTTCTGGCATCGCTGAGGAGAATATTCAGTCTCGGATTCGGGGAAATTTATTGATGGCGATCGCCAATAAATTCGGTCACCTACTACTCTCGACGGGAAATAAATCTGAAATGGCGGTGGGGTATTGCACTCTGTATGGCGATATGAACGGAGGGCTGGCCACGATCGCTGATGTCCCGAAAACGCGGGTTTACTCCCTGTGTCACTGGCTGAACAACCATGCTCAATTGGCGTTTGGCAAGCCATTGAGTGAACCCAGTACAGAAATGATTCCCAAAAATATTTTGACGAAGGCTCCCAGTGCTGAACTCAAGCCAGGGCAGGTGGATCAGGATTCTTTGCCGGATTACGACATTTTGGATGAGATTTTGGAGCGATTGATTCAGAGGCATGAGTCGCCTGCTCAGATTATCCAGGCTGGGCACGGGGCGGAGGTGGTGAATCGGGTGACAAAGTTGGTGACGCGGGCAGAGTTTAAGCGCCGACAAGCCCCACCTGGGTTGAAGATCACCGATCGCGCCTTTGGGACAGGGTGGAGGATGCCGATCGCAAAACGCTGGTAAGGATCAGGAACTAAATAAGCAGGAACCAAACAAGGGGCTTAAGCCCCTTGTTTGCGTCGTGAAATTGCTTGACTCTAAAGTCCGATCGCGTAGATCCTACAAAGTCTAAAGATGGAAGGTTTTCCTAGAAGGGCAATCTAGGCACTCCAGGAATCCCAGGCACGGGGATGCCAGGAATACTAATGGGGAACGGAATACCGGGGAACAAGCCTTGGAAACTCGATTGAATTTTGTCGATCCCTGGAAGCTGTAGATTAAAGCCATCAAACAAGGAACCTTTGAGAATCCGAGTGAAATCCTCCGAGCTAATTTGCCCAACGCTCCCCGGTTGTCCATTTTGGACTGTCACTTCTTGGCCTGCACTGACTACGACTGCAATTGCTTGCTTATCGTCTGCTGTGAGGGGCTTTCCGACTGGAAGAGCAGGGTTGTTCTGACCTGGCAGTGGGTTGGGTAGCGAATTGCTTTGACTCACTTTCCACTGTTTAGGCTGAGATGCCGGATTTTCTGGATCAATCTTGGGATCGAGTTTGTTCAGAGTCACTTCTCCTTCTAAGACTTGCACCCGTTCTTTACCTTGTTCATCAACTTCTAGGATGTAGGTTGTACCGCGCACTCCAGCGACGATCGAGGCCGTACACCCATTGACTGCACCATTGACGAGCAGAACACCTTGTTTGAGTTTGGAGCAACGATCGCCCACGGTTAGCACCGCATTTTTACCGAGACGAGCTACGGCACCTGTGTTGAATAGAAGTTGAGCGCGGGAGTCGCCCGTTCTCACCCGTTGCCCTAATTTAGCTAAGTCTTCTACTTTGGCCTGCTTGTTTTGAATGAAAACTTGTCCGCCGTCTAAAATTTCTGCCAGCTTTGCCTGATTGATGCTGCCCTGAGCCATAACGGGCGATCGATGGAGTGACAGTGCCAAGAATAGGCATAAACCACCGAGGATGACGGGAACGATCGACTGGAAAAACCGTTTGTTGAATAGTTGGCGTAGGCTTCTCTGAGAAAAACGGTTTGGATGGGGATTCATTTCTGGAACTCCTAAGCAAAATTTGGTTTTAGACGATGCATAGAACACATAACTAGCACTTACAGCCTGACTGATGCTCAACCAGGATTGTTGCTAAGTACTATTGAGTAGTCATGAGCTTGTTGTAAGCTTCACGATCGCCTTAAACCAATTCCGAAAATTCACATAGCTTTGCTTTCTGGAACATCTGTATTCCAAAATCTTGCCGAAAATTTATCATCAAGGATATTTCCGGGAGAAATGCTACTGCTGTAGGCGCGAAGCATTGGGGTGATAATCTCTGCAAATGTTCGCCTTACCCCAACGCTTTCGCCCAACAAGATATAGCGGCACATCATTAAAGAGGCTGAGGATGATCGAATTTAATCCTGAAGCGGTGAAGCATTGAGGTGACAGTCTCGGTAGTTGTCCAAAAATCCTTGCCCATACTGAAAGTAAAGCGATGTTATTTTCTACTTTGTGGCAACGACGGCAAGGTTCCAGGCGAAGCGCTTCAACCAGGGGATTTTTTTGAGTAGCCGATCGAGTTTTTCTAGGTTCTGGTAGGTTGGCTCTAATCTCGCCTGCTCAAGAATAATCTTTTTCCAATACCGCTCTTGATTCGGGTCTACTTTTTCAATCAAATAAAACCGGAGAAAGATCCAAAGGGTCGTGAGCCAAAATGTGTCGTAGGTGGTTTCGGAAAATAGCGACTGCACCATCTGCACCAGATTGATATCCAGCGGGGTTTCGTCCTCTGTTCTGACAGAGGTAGCCATGCGACGATAGACATTAATCACCGGATTATGTTTCAGCGGGTCCCAAAAACACGCTTTGCCTCCTGGTTTCAGCACCCGATGCATTTCTCGTAGGGCGGCTTCTGGTTCGGGCAAATGGTGCAGCAGGTTGGAGGCATAGACCAAATCAAAGGTGCGATCGGGAAAGTCCATCGCCATGGCGTTGACAGTGCGGCCCTCAATTTCCACCCCATTGGATTTGGCTAATTGCAACGCAACATCAACCATGCCTTGGGAATAGTCGGCGGCAACACAGCGCGCTCCTTTCTTCGCAAAATAAACGCTATTTTCTCCCGCCCCACAGCCTAAATCCAATAAATATTTGTCAGCAACATCGCCCATGTGTTGCACGATGAAGCGATTTTCTGGAGCGGTACAGGCTTCAAAGTAATCTTTAACGTGAATCCCTTCGACATCGATCGCGGCTGCCCACAGGTCGTGAAACTGCCGCTCCCGTGCCAGGGTTTCTTCATCCAATGTTTCTTTAACCATGCCAGGCTCCGTCAAAGACATACCGTCATTCCCGATCAATAGTTCGGACATTTTTGCGATCGCTAGCCCTCATCCCCCAACCCCTTCTCCCAGAACGGGAGAAGGGGTTGGGGGATTGAAGTCCCTCTTCCCTCTGGGGAGAGGGATTTAGGGTGAGGGTCTACACTGGCTGTACAACAGGGTTGCCAGCACCTCTACAAAAACTGTCCGAAGTATTGTTCCGATCGTAGTGTTCCCTAATCTATAATGCTCCTTCCCTAGTGGTCTGTCAGGTTTTAATTTGTGATTCTGGAATTAGTAGGGGGTGATGATTTTGGGACTTTCAACCCACGAAATCATTCTCAGAAAACCACTAGTGCAGGCTGTCAGAAGTAAGTGGGTAGCACTCAAAACTCAAAACTCAAAACCACCCACCTAACTGGTCAGAAACTTCTACCAAGCTGCACTAGGTTTCCCGGTGCGATCGTCCCTCTGTCCATAAATTGATGCCAATAATGACACTGAGGGAAAGGGTTAAGAGTACGATCGACCAAACAAGGGCTTGATGCATTTCCCCCGCTTCTGTAGCGAAAAAGATCGCCACGGGGATTGTCTGCGTCTCGCCGGGAATATTACCAGCCAGCATCAGTGTGGCACCAAATTCGCCCAAGGCGCGGGCGAACGCCAGAATTGTCCCCGCAACGATCCCTGGTCTTGCCAAGGGTAGCATCACTCGCCAAAAAATTACCCACTCTGAAGCACCTAGGGTCTGTGCTGCATCAATCACGCTGAGGTCGATTTGCTCGAAGGCTCCGACTGCACTGCGATACATGAGCGGGAAGGCGACGACAACGGCAGCAATCACGGTGGCTGACCAGGAGAAAATAATGGTGATCCCCAGGTGGTGCAGGAGTTGCCCGATCGGACTATTGCGCCCCAGCAACAACAACAGTAAAAAGCCAATGACCGTGGGCGGCAATACCAGGGGGGAAATCAAAATTCCTTCAATGATGCCTCTGCCTTTGCCGTGATAGCCAACTATCCAACGGGCGGCGGCAATGCCCAGGAAGAAGGTGATGAGGGTGGCAACGATCGCCGTTTTGAGGGAAATCCAGAGCGGGGAGAGGTCGAAGGGCATGAGTTAAGAATGGGAATTAAATAACATCCACTGCCTATGTTCTAAGATTTTCCTCGTCTTCCCACGTAAGCTGCACTCCGGCATTGGGCTAACTTATCCACCGATCGGCATGTTACTTGACTGCAAGTCCCTAGTGCAGGCTGGGAGAAATAACTGAGCAGCCAACTCAAAACTCAAAACTCAAAACTCAAAACAAGCCTCCTCACGGCACAGAAACTTCTGCCCTGCTGCCTTAGTTCAACTCGTTTTCCAGGACAGAGACGATCGCACCTTTGGCTCTTTGGCGAAACTCTTGGACATCGACTCGGCTCAGGAGCCACACTGCCACGATCATTCCCACAGCTTCACAGGCAAAGACCAGCCCAAATTGCAGGGTTTTGGCTTGAAACAGCCTGCGTCCCACATCCAGTAGTGCCCCGCCTGTCACGGTGGCGGTAGCTTGGGCGATGGCTTGGGCCAGTCCCCACGCCCCAATAAAGGTGCCGGCTGTTTCTGCGGCGGTCAGGTCTAGCATCAGGCTAACGGCTCCATTGGTCAGCACCCCGGAGCCGAAACCATAGAGCAAGACAGACAGCTCCAGCAGCGCTTGATTTTTAGTGAAGCCAGAGAGAATTATGAGAATGAAGCAACCGGATGAGATGAAGCAACCAAGCATAGCAACCCGTTGCTTCCCTAAGCGGGGCACGAGCATAAACCCAGTGAATCCTAGACCGATTAATGTGCCGTAACCCCAGAATTTGTTCAGTCCGGTGCTTTCTCCCAAAGTCATGCCAAAGACTTCTCGCCCATAGGGTTCTAGCACCGGCTGCTGCATGAAGAGGCTGATGGTCATCACCAGCAAAAAGGTGAAAAACAACCCTGTTTGGCGGGAGGCGGTGAGAATTTGTAGCGCTGAGCGGAGGGTGATTTGGTCGTCTCGGACAGATTGGGTGCGATCGGCAAAGCGAGAGTATTTTTTCTCCACGCCAAATGTCGCCAGGAGGCAAAGGACAAAAACGGCGATCGGCACAACGAGGCAGAGGCGATCGATCGCTCCCTGGAGGGTTTCTGGAGTCAGCCCCTTCAACAGCTTCTCTCCCGTCACCGCTCCAATTACGATCCCCACCATTAGCATTGACCACACAATTCCCACGAGTTTCGATCGATCGTCCTCATCTGACACATCGACCAGGAGGGCAGCAAAGGGTGTGGAACTGGCGCTAATGCACAGTCCGTAGAGGGCAAACATGAGTCCGAGTAAGCCAGCCCAAGCATAGCTGGAACCCGTCCAGCCCTCAGCCACACTTGCGCCCAATTGCCACATCACCTTGACAGCGAGAGATAGGCAAATAATCTGAAGGGCCATGCCCATCCAGATATAGCCAGTGCGATGATAACCCCCGATCGGTTTGGCATCTGACATTTGCCCAAACCAAATCCGGGCTGGGGCAACAAACTGATACATGGCTAAGGTGGCTGCGGCGATCGTGCCCGCAATTTTCAACTCAGAAATCATCACCTGATTCAATACGCCCAGAGTTAGCAAGGACAGCATCCCTAGCCCCATCTGAAAGAGACCCAGCCGGAACATGGTGAATAGGTTGATTTTTGGAAATGGGGTGGGGGAAGAGTCGGTGAGGTCGCTATTCATAAAAAATACATACGTCAGCTTTTAGAGATAATCTCATGTTATCTACCTTGAGAGACCCGAATCATGGCGGCACACATTCTTCTCGTTGAAGATGAGATCAAACTGGCTCGGTTTGTGGAACTGGAGTTAACCGCTGAAGGCTATCGGGTCACGATCGCCCACGATGGCATAACAGGGCTAACCTTGGCGCGAGAATCAACACCCGATCTGGCAATTTTGGATTGGATGTTGCCAGGGCTAACGGGGGTGGAACTGTGTCGTCGCCTGCGAGCAACGGGGAGCAAGGTGCCAGTGATTTTGTTGACAGCGCGGGATGAGGTGAGCGATCGGGTGACTGGCTTAGATGCGGGAGCCGATGATTACGTCCTAAAGCCCTTCAGCATTGAGGAACTCCTGGCCAGAATTCGCGCCCATCTGCGACGGACTCAAGAAGAGAGTGGGGATCTGTTGCAGTTTGAAGATTTGAGCTTGAATCGCCGGACACGGGAGGTTTTTCGAGGGGAGCGGGCGATCGACCTCACCGCCAAGGAATTTGACCTGCTGGAGTACCTGTTGAACCATCCCCGCCAAGTCTACACCCGTGACCAAATTCTGGAAAAAGTCTGGGGCTACGACTTCATGGGCGATTCCAATATTATCGAGGTCTACATTCGCTACCTACGGATCAAATTAGAAGAAAGCAACGAAAAGCGGCTGATTCATACCGTGCGCGGCGTTGGCTATGCCCTCCGAGAGTGATCTAGAGTCCCTCTGTTAGGGCGATAACCTCGGTAAGGATTCAGAAATCCTTATTTCTAGTTTTAGCCTGCCATATTGTAGGGGCGAAGCATTGAGTCAAAGATCTCGAACGGCTACATAAACTATCGCCCCAATGCTTCGCCCTTCCGGGCGTTTTGCCAATTAGGAGCCGATCGCCCTCTCCCTCTTTGCCCTTATATCTGGGGTTGTGTAGCGTGGTGCTGAGGGCGAAGCATTGGGGCAGAGATTTTTGAACATTTGCAGGGGTTGCCTGCTCAATGCTTCGCTTCTACCCAATCTCGCAATCATTAGGGCTGATTTCCTGCCTTTAGGTAAACTTTGGGGTAAAACCAGAGGGTGACGTGAGGGGTTAATCAATGCTGCGGATTTTGTCAAAATCGGATTACCTGCTCCGAGAAACCCTGTTGGGGTTGCAGCGGGGCGGATGGATGAACTGGGCTGCCATTAGTACGGTGACTGTGTTGTTGTTTTTGTTTGGGGTGAGTGTGCAATCTTCCTGGCAGTTGGAGGGCTTACTCAACCAGTTTGGGAGCCAATTGGAAGTTTCCGTCTACCTAGATACAGGTGTGGATGCAGCAACCCTCCAACCGTTGGTTCAGTCTATGCCTGGAGTCGTAACCGTTACGCCCCTTTCCAAGGAGACAGCTTGGGCAGATTTGACGCGAGAGATGGGGATTCCTGATGTGACGATCGCCACCAAACAGCTTAACGGTAATCCTTTGGTGGATGAGTTGAAGGTGAAAGCGCGCACTCCCCAAGATGTGCCGCTACTGGCCCAGCAACTCCAGCAATTGCAGGGGGTTGACGAGGTGCAGTATGTGGATGAAGCTGTGCAACGCATTGCCCAATTGAACCGGGGCGTAAGTTGGGTGAGTTTGACGATCACAACCCTGCTGACGTTGACGGCGATCGCGGTCATCACCACCACCATTCGCCTCATTGTGCTAGCGCGGCGCAAGGAAATCGAAATTATGCAACTTGTGGGGGCAACCGCCGCCTGGATCTACCTGCCCTTTGTTTTCCAGGGCGTGACTTTTGGCGTAGTCGGAGCGACGATCGCCTGGCTCCTAATCAACAGTGCCAATCGCTTCCTCAGCAGCATCGTGGCCCATCAGCCTGAGTTTGTTAAATTCCTGGCAAACGGATTGCAGCTTAGTTCCTCAGAAGCTATTCTGCTCCCGGTGATGCTCTTGAGCTTTGGGGCATCTGTGGGCGTGATGGGCAGCCTGTTCGCCGTGCGCCGCTTCGCCACCCGCTGATGGAGTCGAGATGGGGGACGATCGCCCTATATTCATCCATCAATAGTTCAGACATTTTGGCGATCGCTAGCCCTCATCCCCCAACCCCTTCTCCCGTTTTGGTAGAAGGGGAGCCGGATTGAAGTCCCTCTCCCCTCGTGGGAGAGGGATTTAGGGTGAGGGTCCATACTGGCTGTACAACAGGGTTTCCGGCACCTCCACAAAAGTCCGAAGTATTGATCCATCACACATCGGTGGAATCTAAATAACCCTGGATTGTCTCCGGCTCAAATTTCCGCAAAATACCCGTAGCCTGCCGCGTCAAAGGATCTGACCCCTTGACAACCACCAGATATTTTCCAGCATTTAAGCGATTGCGGTAGGGCAAAGCATCACCGCTGCCGTAGGCAATGCCACCCCCGCCCCCCACAAAAATGCTACCCAAC
>JARCMD010000353.1 GCA_030248885.1 Leptolyngbyaceae cyanobacterium MP9P1.79
CGAGATCTTTAACGTTCTCTACATTGGGATCTGGTGGTTTTGGTGGTGGCATATCCGCCGATTGTTGCTCTGTTGGATTCACCCCGTGCGCTTTCCAAGGGATTTGATGGTGGCAGAGTTTTTGGGAATTTTTCAACATTTTGGTCGATACCAGCAGGCTTGTCGTAATGCTGCCAACATCACCGAAGAGTATCCCCTGGAACCCCAAGTGCCGCCAGTCTCGCGTCAACCTCGTCCCCAACTTGCGACTGAAGACCGAAAAGAGATTGCTATCCGCACCCTTGATCTAAGTCAGCCCTTTCGCCCCCTGACGGATGTGGCCGATTACCTAAAGGTGCGCCTCTTCCTGACTTGGCAGCAGCAGTTGCTCGGCGAGCTTGAGATTCAAACGGCTTACCAAACCCTCAGCGTCAGTCAACTCAGAAATAAGCTGGCTCCTAGTTTTGGCTTAAAGCTGTTTGAGCAGATTCATAATTTAAGTGGCGATCAAGTGTGGGCACGCATCAATGATGTTGTGGCTCAACACTACATCCCCACCGGAGTTATCCGAGCCGCTGCATCTCCGCTACCCGCAGGCATCTCTGTGTCAGTGGTCGTCGCAACCTACGATCGCCCGGAAGACTTGCAGAACTGTTTGCAGTGTTTGACCACGCAGCGATCGCCCCGCCCAATCGAAATTATTGTGGTGGATAACCATACAGCCTCCGGTTTAACGGCTCCAGTCGTGGCCAAGTTTCCCGGTGTTGTGTTGGCAAGTGAAGAAAAGCAGGGGCTTTCCTATGCCCGTAATGCTGGAATTCTGATTAGCCAGGGTGACATTATTATTGCTACGGATGATGATGTCACGATGCCAGCAGACTGGCTAGAAACCCTGGTAACGCCCTTCGTTCGTTCGGATGTGATGGTGGTCACGGGCAACGTGCTGCCAGTGGAGCTAGAAACCGATGCGCAAAAGCTGTTTGAAACCTACGGGGGGCTGGGACGCGGCTATAAGCCCTTTGAAGTGAATGGGGAGTGGTTTGAGGCATGTTCTAACCGCACAGTCCCCACTTGGGATCTCGGCGCAACCGCAAATGCGGCATTCCGAGCCAGCATTTTTAAGCATCCCCAGATTGGGCTAATGGATGAAGCGTTGGGGGCGGGCACCGCAACCGGGTGTAGTGAAGACACCTACGTTTTTTACAAGGTACTGAAAGCGGGGTATACCGTACTGTATGAACCCAATGCGTTTGTGTGGCACAAGCATCGACGCCATATGGCCGCTCTGCGTCGGCAAATTTATAGTTACAGCAAAGGACATGTTGCTTACCACCTGACCACGCTGTTAAACGATGGTGATTTTCGAGTGCTAGCTCGGTTATTGGTCGGTTTGCCACAAATTTACCTGTCGCGTATTTACTGTCGTCTGAGAGGGTGGACTGAATATCCGATATCGCTCGTGTTGATTGAAATGCTTGGAAATTTGGCGGGTCCCTGGGTGCTATGGCGATCGCGGCAACGGGTTAAATGCCTGGGGCGGAGCACTCCGGCGGTGATATCCTCCAGCAGTGTGCAATCGGATGTAGAAGCGATCGCTCTGCCATTTTCATTAGACGAATTATCTCCACCAAGCTTGGGAGCAAACGCGTTATCTCTAGTGGGCAAGGAGTTATAAAGAATGGTCACTCGATTTGCTGACTCTGGGTTGCAACATCGCTGGCGACTGCCCTATCTTTGGGATTTGTTGCGATCGCTCGTCGATCGCGACATGAAATTGACCTATAAACGCTCGGTTTTAGGGGTTGCCTGGACGCTCATTAATCCATTGCTTCAGCTGTTAGTGTTTGCGTTTGTCTTTCAAATTGTATTGCCAGTTAAAATTCCTCAATATGCCTCCTATGTTTTTGCGGGACTGCTTTCCTGGAACTGGTTTCAAACAGCCTTATATCAAGCAACCGGGGTGATTATCAGCAGCCGTTCTTTGATCCGTCAGCCGAGATTTCCAGTTGCCATTTTACCGATAGTCACTGTCACAACTGGATTAATTCATTTCATGCTGGCGCTGCCGATTTTAATCGCATTTTTGCTGATTGATGGAATTCAACTGACTCCGGTAATTCTTTTTTTGCCAATCCTGCAAATATTACAGTTTGCGTTCACGGTGAGTTGCGCCTATTTTCTGGCAGCACTAAATGTCACCTTTCGAGATACCCAGCACACACTAGGGGTAATTTTGCAGCTCTTTTTCTATCTCACGCCAATTTTCTACGATCTAAAAGCGATTCCCAAAGAGTACTGGTATATCTATGCCCTCAACCCTATGGTGCATATTGTCACCTCCTATCGACAAATTTTGATGTGGGGAGTGCCGCCCGATTGGATGGCGATCGCCATTATTGCCGGATTTACGGCGATATTGTGGCCGCTGGGTTACTGGTTGTTTAAACGTCAGAGTCGTCGCTTTGTGGAGGAACTGTAATGCGTCATGCGATTACGGTGAGTAACTTGAGTAAGGGCTTCAAGCATTATCACACCGGGAAGCCCACCACCTTTATGGAGGCGATGCTGTCCGGATTACGTCAAATGCAGCCGATTGAGCAATTTTGGGCACTGCAAGATGTCAGCTTTAGCGTGGCTCCGGGCGAGATGTTGGGGATTATTGGGCATAATGGTGCTGGAAAATCTACGCTATTGCAGTTAATTGGCGGTGTGGGTTATCCAGATAAAGGCAAAATTCAGGTGCG
>JARCMD010000354.1 GCA_030248885.1 Leptolyngbyaceae cyanobacterium MP9P1.79
CTTCACCCTTCTAACCTCACCCTTCACCCTTCTAACCTCACCCTTCACCCTTCTGACTTCACCCTTCACCCTTCCCACACTGAGTCCTGAATGACTTTTCCCAGAGTTCCTAACCTGATAGAGTGCGAAGGTAGAGGACTCAGGACACAGCAATGAAGCGACGAGAGTTTTTGCAGCAGACTGGACTAGCTCTGGCAACCTTGGGACTTTACGAAACGGGATTAGGCTGTCTCAGTCAGCGCTACTTTCAAGCTCTGGCTCAACCTAGCCCCCGTAAACTCGCCCTACTGATTGGCATCAATCAATATTCGTCAATTGACGAAATAAGAGTGCCCGCCCTCCAGGGCTGCTTAACCGATGTGGCGCTGCAACGAGAATTACTGGTGCATCGCTTCGGGTTCCAGCCCACCGATATTTTGACCCTCACCGATAAAGCTGCCACACGAGAGGCGATCGAAACCGCCTTCCTCACCCACCTTACCCAACAGGCAGAGCGCGGTGATACCGTTGTGGTGCATTTCAGTGGCTATGGCAGCCAGATTCAGACAGATTCCTCGTTGGACATTTGGCAAAACGCCCTGATGCCCGTGGATAATATCCTCTCCACAGACGCAGGATTGATGAGCAATGGCTTGCTAGAGGAAACCTTGTTGCTACTACTCCGATCGCTTCGCACCGATCGCGTTATCACCACCCTCGACACCAGCTACATAACAAGTCAAGAGATAGACACGGCTCCCTTGGGCAACCTGCGAGTTCGATCGCGTCCTCGTCTGTCCCCGATGCCCTTGAATCCTGATGTCCTGGCGTTTCAAGAGCAACTGAGGACGCAATCTCAACCCAAGCCATTTGGTAACCCCTCTCGGCCCATTCCAGGCATTATCCTCTCTGCCTCTCATGGGGAACAACTAAGGAAAGCATCCGAGCAGCTTACTACCACTGCTCCACCCAGCAGCGCTTTGGAAGCCTCGTGGAGCGGGTTTAGTGCGGGAATGTTCACCTATGCCCTCACCCGTCATTTGTGGACAGCCACCGCCCCAACCCCTTGGCGTGTGAGTTTACACCAAGCTGCAACCGACATTCAGGAACGGGTGGGGTTAGCACAACAGCCCAAACTCAGCCGTCAAAAATCAGGGTCATTGCGCTTAGAGGATTTGTTCTCCACCATTAATGCTGAGGCAGATGGCGTAGTAATTGGGGTGGAAGAAGAAGGCAGAGTCGCCCGAATTTGGCTGGCTGGGTTGCCTGCGATCGTCCTTGAACAGTTTGGCGCAAACTCCCTGCTCACTCTGGTACCTACAACAACGCTGGAACCAGAAACTCCAGCCAGCGACACAGTAATGTCCGCCCGTCCTAGTTGGCCTCAGCTTCAGGTCTCTGGACGAGACGGATTAATCGCCAAAGCTAGGCTTTCTTCGTCTGGACAGCTTGCTCCGTCTGGACAGCCCAATGAATCTGAACCTCCATCCTTACAGGTCGGGCAGCTAGTGCGAGAGGCGGGGCGCGTTGTCCCCCGTAACCTGGGTTTGACGATCGCCCTTGACCCTAATCTGGAACGCATTGAGCGCGTCGATGCCACCAGTGCCTTTGCCACCATTCCCCATGTCAAAGCGATCATAGCCACCCCTGATCAACCCGCAGACTGTGTATTTGGGCGAGTCATCAATCCGGTGCAAATTGCCACGGCGCTTGCCTCAACTGAGGCATCGGGTGATAGTGAGTCGCTGACTGTGCGCGTTGGAGACTTGGCCCCTCCTAGTCGCTACGGGTTATTTTCCATGAACCGCGAGTTAATTGCTAGCACTGGAGACGAGAAAGTAGAGGCGATTAAATTGGCAGTGCAACGCTTGGTACCCCAAACCCGATCGCTCCTCACGGCGAAGTTATTACACCTAATCACCAACGAAAATCGATCGGCGTTGAAGGTGACCGCCGTTTTGAAAACTATAGCCCCCATCCCATCTCTGGCTCAGCGATCGACCCAAAGGACTGATCCAACCCAATTTGACTCAGATCAAGCAGCCATTTCCGTTCCAGTCGGCAGTCGCATGTCCTGTCAAATTACGAATCAGGGCGATCGGTCGCTCCATTTACTTTTGGTTAACCTAGATAGCCTCAGCAACCTCCTCCTCCTTACCCCCAGCCAACTCACCCCCAACCAAGCTGCACCCAACGCTGAAGGAAGTGAAATTCCACTTATTTCAGCCATCATTGCACCACGGGAAAGCCCAACCTTACCCCAACCTGCCACCACCTTTGAGTGGAGCATTCGGGAACCGATCGGCACCACCACAACCCAGGTGATTGCGAGCCATTCCCCCTTTACCCAAACCCTAATCGCCTTAAAAAACTCGTCTTCTAGGACGACCCAAGAGCTAACTACCCCAACCAATCCCTTAGAGGTCGTATCTGCACTGCTTCAAGATTTGCACCAGGCAAGCGGAGGCCCTAGCTCTGCCAATGCAACCGGAGAAACCTACACCTTAAATGTGGCTACTTGGGCAACTCTGAGCTTTGTTTATCAAGTGGTTTGAATCAATGCTTTCCATGAAATTTCAGCAGACCATAACCCTCAACCTGCAAGTTGATTGAAGTCGCTGCTTTCTATGCCTATTGATTTGGCATGGGAAAGTCCACATCCTCGTAGACATCCAATACACCGCACCGAAAATCCACACTTGCCAGATAAATTTCATCCCCTTCACCGTAAGAATAAAGCACCCACTGCCCTTCCGTATTCCGGCGAAAACATTCCACTCGCTTACGGGTTTGGCTCACCAACACATAGTCCTGAAGCGACTCTAAATGTCGATAATCTTCAAATTTATGACCCCGATCGAACGCCTCTGTCGTATCAGATAGCACTTCCACAATCAAACAGGGATAGCGCAAAAAGTCCTTAAATTCTCTATCTCGTCGATCGCAACTAATTGCTACGTCAGGATAGTAGTAGCTCTCAACAGAATCAATATGTACCTTTGTATCTGCTGTATAAACTCGACAACCACTTCCACGCACATAACTTCTCAACATTGCTACTAAATTTACGGCAATGAGTACGTGGGTATTACTTGCCCCAGCCATTGCATAAACTAATCCCTGTCGGTACTCATGCTTGATAAGGCTATCTTGCTCTGCCTGTAGATACTCCTGTGGGGAAATATAGATAGAGTTTCGGTTGGCAATCATTCAGCTATCACCTCTTGATTCTGTTCCCAATTTAAAGCGCCAACCTAGCTAGATTGCGGTTTAGTAAAAGACCATCTGGGTAGGATAGGCAACAAAGCGTGCCCATCCCATAGATTTTGATTAGCAGCTTGTTTGGATGCCAATCCTTTACTTCCGCAAATCTTGGTTTTGCTGGTCAGCTTTGCAGGTGTTCAAAATGCGCCGATCGTTTTCACTCACTTTAGCGATCGGATGGTAGCCCTTCAGCTCAATGCCAGCGATTGCAGGGTTGGTCGCCGAAGCAACAGAATCGGTGCGCTCCAAAGCAATCGCGTAGGGATTAGCCGTGCGCTCGTAACTGTCAATCACTGTCAAAGCAAGTTGCCCCTGCTGCACCGCCCCATAAAAACAATCAAAGGACGAAGAAGGCATGTAAAAAGCGCCTAGAACCTTCTTCTGCCGCACTTCAAACACTAGATAGGATTGCCCCAATTGGTCAGGGCGGGGAGACTGACCATAGAGATAAATGCCATCAGCAGGAAAGCTACTAGGGCGGGTAACAGATGGAGCAGCATCCTTGACTTGGGGACGGGGTACTGCTGCACCGATCGCAGGAAAGGAAGCCAGACCACTCACAACAACTCCCAAAGCCACCATCAATCCTGAAATTGGCTTTCTTAACGCAGCCAACCGAAGAAATACCGATGAAACAGGCTTAACTGATAGATTCCGCATTGCCTTTTCTCCCTTCACTCTCACAACATCCACTGGTCTATCTGATTAGATTCACAAGCACTACTAGGGATTTCGGAAACAATACAGTTAATTATTTCAACCCATTAGAGTTGGTGCGCTCGCCCTTCACGTTAGGACAACTATGCAACATTCCACTATGAGTAAAGAACTACAGAAAGATATAGATATGAAAATTGTAAAAATCTACCAGCACCAAGTGAGGCATGGGATAAAAAATTAATTAGTTCTTTTGTACTAAGCACAGTATAGATAAAAAACCAGGGCATAACCTCAGAAGCTCACACTTCTTGATAGTAAAAATAAATAAAGAGGAGGAAGACGATCGCCTTCCTCACAACTTACCTAGTAGTCTGTCAATCATTAATTGACGGGCAGCTGAAAACTGGGAGGTTAGTTGGAGTTAAATTTTGAGGGGTCGAAGACCCCTCAAAATTTTCTTGACAGAACACTAGCTTGCCAAATACTCACGCACATTATTTTGGCGGCGGCGCAGGTGGCTAAGAGCTTGATGCTCTAGTTGTCGGACTCGCTCCCGACTGATGTTCATCCGTTCCCCAACCTTGGCTAGGGACAGTTCATGTCCATCTTCCAAGCCATAACGAAGGACAATCACTTCCCGTTGTTGGGCGGTTAGCTCCGCTAACAAGTCTTTTAGGTCTTGCCGCAATAGCTCTTGTACAGTGTGGGACTCAGGAGAAGGGCCGTCATCTTCTAACAGATCCTGGAGGTCTGTATCCTGGTTATCTCCCACTCGTAAATCCAGCGAGACAGGCTGACGCGCCATAATCAAATACTCCCGGATCTGGGCAGGCTCTAGCTCCAATACTTGGGCAATTTCAGCCGGATTAGGACTACGCCCCAGTTTTTGGGTCAATTCCCGCTGCGTTTTCTTGATTTTATTCAGCTTTTCAGTGATGTGAATCGGCAGGCGAATGGTGCGAGCTTGTTGAGCGATCGCCCGGGTGATTGCCTGGCGAATCCACCAGTAAGCATAGGTCGAGAACTTATAGCCCCGCATTGGGTCAAATTTCTCCACTCCCCGCTCCAAGCCAAGACTCCCTTCTTGGATCAGATCTAGGAATTCCATATTACGCTTTTGGTACTTTTTGGCGATCGCCACCACCAAGCGCAAATTTGCCTCGATCATCTTTTGCTTAGCCCGTTGACCTTGCTTCAAGGCCTTGGTTAGATCTGCCTCAACCATTTGCACATCGTCCGCCCACTCGACCTGAGTTGGCTCATGGTGCAACTGTTCGGTTAAAGCCTCCCGCTTTTCCAGGAGACTCATCATTTGTTGCACTTGCTTTCCGTAGACAATTTCTTGTTCTTGCGTCAGCAGCGGAACCCGACCGATCTCATGCAAATAGGTACGAACCATGTCTGCACTAAACACGGGCTTAGCAGTTTTGGCAGTTTTGTTTTTAGTTTCAGCAGTAGCCATAATGATGTAGTGAACTCAGTAAGAAAGGTTTGAAGTGCTGTAAATAGAGAAAAAATAGGAATGGTGATGTAACGCTACGTCACACCATCCACAAAGCAAGATAAGTTTGAAGCTGAACCAACCCCGTCGAGACAAGTAATCTTTAGCTATTACTTCAACGACAAATAACTAGCAGTTGACCAGCTAATAGATGTAGATTTGGGAGAAACCTGTTTAAGTGAAGTCATTATGAGTTTGTCCTTGTTCCTAATATAAGTTTAAGTCTTGACAAATAGCAAGCATTCACCCCATAGAGTGATCCTGATGTCCGGTCTAAACCTTACTGGGTCTCAATCTTACTGGGTCTAAACCTTACTGGGTCTCAATCTTTGAGGGATAAACCATTGAAGAGTCGCTCGGCTGAAGTTCTGCTCATCTCGTCACCTCTTCTACAGAATATGAACCAACGTTGGTTTTAAAACTTTACGAGTCTAGGCTTAAGGGATAGTCTCGCAAAAGGTAGTGCTGAATCTGCCATGCACTGCTTCATGTCATATAGCAGCTCCCAAGTTGAAGTTTCGATCCTCACTTCTTTTACTCCTTGCGATCGTTATAATTCAACATCTACTGGGTACCTATCACTATGATGAGCCGAGACTCGGCAAATGCCTATGCTGAGAGACTCGTGATAACCGTACTCTAGTCCCACGCTTAGGATGGGGTATCTGTACTGAAGTTTTAACCCTGAAATTGTTCCTGAGTAATTATTCCTGAAAGTATTTACTTGGAGATGTTAATTCCTCTTAAAGGCTTGTGGATAGGTAATGTATCCGTATCTTTTGGAAACTCAGCACTTAGGCGATCGACTCTGTAGCAGTGCTTAGTCTGTCAGACCAAAAATTTACTCCTCTAAGGTTAATGAGATTTACTCTCCTATCTGAAATTTATGAAACTGTAAATTTTATCGGGCAGCCATGATTAGCAATGATGAGTAGGGCAAAAAATAGTGGGAGCCAAAATTGTTGCGGGATTAGAATTCACAGCCTCCAGTGCTAGCCTAAAACGCATGTACTAATTTAGGCTGAGATCACTCAATTAATGTGTATAGCAGATCACATTTCTAAGAGTTCTAACCGCAGTGTGGTAGGGCTACTGGAAGACCCTATGATTGAGCTTCAACGACTACTGTCTAATGTTGCGCTTAAGCTGGTCTAGTTCTTCATCCATTTCCCACTGCTGAAACTTGGCATCCAGGGGATCTTTGGCACTAGGAGTTCGGGTGGTGTGACTTTGACTTTGATTCCAACCTGTGGTTTGCGATCGTTGATCTGGGGAGGGGTTAGCGCGCTCTGCCTGAGCTTGGGACAATTTTGCTTGCACTTCCTGTCGGCGTTGTTGAACTTTGCGCTGGAGTTCCTCGGTTTGCTTGAGGCGTTCCTTCACCAATTGCATTTTGCTCCAGCTTTGGTTGCCTTGACGCAACAGGGCCGCTTCTCGTTCTTGGGCAGGTTGTGCCAAATCTAACCGATTGGCATTTTTAGCTTTTTGAATCCGCATGTGCCAGAGTTGAACTTCTTTGGCTGTCTCTAAAATCTCATCTTGAAATCGCTTTTCTTGCTGTTGCAGTTCCAGCATGAGGCGCTGAGTTGCTTGTTCTTGCTCCCGCACTTCGTCATCTAGAGCCAGCAGTTCTAGGTGGGGGTTGCTACGCAAAAACTCCTCTAATCGAGTTTCTAGAGAACGACTGAGATCTTCAAATAAGCCCATGATGATCCGGTGTTGATAAAAGTGATCAGTTAATTACAGGACAACCTAGACTAGAAACTCGCCTTGATAACCAACGACCAATGTTTGAGGTGAGACATTAACTCAACGTTAGCGTTCCCCAACCTAAAACTTCTGTCCGACGTAAATAGAGCGGACTTCACCGTTACGGCGAACGAGGGCTTCTTGACTGGCAATTTTAACTAAAATCCAACCGCTGCTCCCGATCGGCTCTCCGATCGAAATTCGCTGGGTGTTGCCGTTGATGTCAAACAGTGCCGCAGAGCGACTACCCAATTGCAGTAGCCCAACTAAGGTATAGGTTACGGCTGGAGTGGGAATCGTCACCTGTGGGACAGAGGGTGCGATCGAGGTAGAGGGAATCGTTACCCAAGAACGCGGCTGGGAGGTCGTGGGGAGGGTTCCAGTTGCAGGTTTTGGTACGCTCGGAATCGTTGGCACACCGGGGATAGCTGGCACTGCGCCCTGGGGAGAGGAATAAATGGGGACATAGGTGGGGAAGCGCCCGGGAATTTGGGGAATGTTGCCATTAATAGCAACGGTCGGCAGATTAGGGTTGCCGGGTAGGATGGGAACGCCAACGAGTCCAGGGGCGGGATTAGCCTTCGTTCCTTGTTGTTGGATCACGTCAAGCGATCGTTGGATGTAACCAGCGAACTGCTGATCCGCCTGTTCATTGGCTACAGTTTGGGGATCTTGGGTTGTGGCTGTTGAAACAGAGGTTTGCGATTGCCCGGAGTTAGCGACCCAGGTGGGGAGCAGTTTGCCTTGGATTACCAGCATCACGATCGCCGCCATTAGCGTTGAGAGTCCAGCCAAGATTAGGAGCAGCTTGTCTAGGAACAGTGTCTGGCGGGGTTGGGATTTGGTGTCGATCGCCTCTAAAGAGGGGGCGGCGGAGCGTTCCCGACGGCGAACTGCTAAGCCAGAGTGAGGCAACGTTCCATAGGAAGATGGGGACAACACGCTGCTGGGAACTGTAATGGTTTGGAGGGAGACGTATTCTGAAAAGTCTGGGTCGTCAATATCGGCTCCGCCATCCAGGATGTGATCCACTTCATCAAACAGCTCATCCATTAGACCATCGGCGTAGGCTTCTACTGACCAATCTGAGGTGCTAAGACTCTGATGGGAACTATTTCCCCCATCTTGGCTGCGGTCTCTGAAGGTTTGGGAGCTACCTGGAACGCGATCGGTTTCTGAACCGAGGTCAAGAGATGAGCTTATTTCTAAGACGTTGTACTGTGAAGCCGATCGCAGTTTTTTCATCACATCCTGAGACATAGATTATTCAGTAAATATAGTTAATTATCGGTAGGGTTCAAAGCACCAATTCTTTTTAGAGATTACTCGAAAACTATCAAAAACTACTTGGATGTTGCGATATCTGAGAGTGCCTTAATCAAAGTTCGTGAGCTTAAGACTGGACTCAGTTCAGAACAAGAACCAAGATGTTCCCTGACTGAAAAATTAGATTATAAGCACAATTGGGTGAAGTGGGTAGTCTACGGTTACTCATTAATCAGTCGGTTCAGTTCAGCCATTTTAGACGAGAACCGCAGTTCACCTTTTCCTTGTTCAACCTGCGCCGACTTAAAAGTCTCAAAAATCCGATCGCGTCTCTCCTCCCGGAGATATTGATTCAGTAGCAATTGAATCTCTTGCTTCTCATCAGCAGAAAGACTCTTGATTGACTCAACTACATCACTAAAAGTCATCATCCGCAGTCTCTGGCTCAACTATTTAACTAATTTATCACGCCACTTAATTACCTGGAATAATAAGTCATCTGTACTAATTCGGCGGCTGGGAAGCAGAGCGGGTTGAAGTGCGCTCAATGGGGGGAGTTTGGCGAATGGGAGTTTGGGGAGCCTTTTGGCTAAGCAAATAGAGGGCAGAGACTCCAATGCCTGCTAGGGTCGTGAACAAAATGCCCATGGCAAAGCCCCCGGTTGCCTGCCCATGGGCTGCCATAATCCGCCGTTCTAGGGCTTCGCGATCGTACATGGGGAACTTTTGGGGGCGTTCTTGAGGGCGCTCTTTCTGATTAACCATTTAATTTCACGGAATTTGGCTTGAAATTTTGTCTGGGGGCGCGAGTGTGAGGTTTAACCTGGCTTTTAACCAGCAGGTTTAACTAAGCTAACGATCGAAGCAGAGTGAATCGCTCTGTCTGGAGCATGGACTGCGCTCATTCAGAAGAGGGATTTTATCCTTGTACGACCTTTTACGATCGTTATTCGCTCTGATTATTTGTTCTGGCTCAGAATTGTTCCTGTGTGACCTGTAGTCAACCACAGCACGGCTCGGAGTCCATCCCGAATCGCTTTGCCCAAGGACTCATTCGTCTGTCCTGACGGCATCGGCACTAACTTCAAATCAATTCCCCGACTTCCCAGAACAATCTCTCCAATAACTTGGGCACGACGCATGTGATAGTCCGCTGTGATCAGGTAAATGCTATCGATGCCTTTTGCTTGAAATTGGTCAACTAGAGTGGTGAAGTTGGTTACGGTGTCTTTTGCCTCGTAGTCGAAGCGGAGGCGACTTGGCTCAATGCCAGCGCTGATAAAGATATCGGTTGTGTAGGCTTGGTAAGGTATGGGCGATCGGGCCCCCGATGAGAACCAAATCAAAAGCTTGGGATGTCGCTGGGCAAATTCGGCGGTAAATCTCTCTCGCTCCAGGTAGGGAGACGATCCGCCCAGCATGACAATGGCCTGGGGCTGCTTAAAATAGCCAACTATCTCTCGATAACCCAACCAGATAAAAATTAGAAGTAATGGCATCAAGCAAAGAAGAATGGCAAATTTCAGCCAGGCTGCTTTGGTGGATTTAGGCTTACGTTTACGAGTAGCCGCCTTCTGCGATGGCATCATACCGAGTCAATCTTTTCTGGGAGTCGCTCTAACCATGTTACCGATCGTAGAGCCAACTTTTGATGGAACGCCCAACTCCTCGATGATGGCACTCTGTACTTTGTTCGGATAAGCCGATTTTGCTCAGTATAGTGAGCTAATGGTTTGCGGGATCTCGTGCAGATCTCAGTCAGTCTTAACAGCCGCTCTGTCAACCCCGATCGATTTACTCCGTAGGACAATTGAGGCACATGGATAATCCCATCACTCCAGCATTCAACGGCACCTTCATTGCCATTGCGGAAAAAGCAGAACACCACCTGGCAGGGTTGGAAGCGATCGGACGGCAACTGGAGGGGACGGAGTTTTGGCGCACCTTACGGAAGCGATGGATTCCGGCTGGGGCAGTGACGGCTACAGTGCTGACGGGGGTTGCCATTTCCACCCTGCGCGAAGCTCCCCAGTATCAATCGGAAACGTTGATTTTGGTAGACAGCAAATCCTCAGTTTCGGCCATTGTGGGCAGCGGTTCAGCCCCTGCACCGATCGCTGATCCCGAAGCTGACCTCTCCACCGAAATCCAGATTCTTCGCAGTCGCTCCTTAATTGCCAAGGCTCTGAAGACCTTTGACAAGACCAAGTTTCCGGTTTCTGTGGAAGAAGTTGCCGCCAATTTAACCATTCGCCAGATGGGTAAAGCCAAGGTGCTGGCGGTTTCCTATGTCGGCGGTTCGCCCGCCACCGTCAAGGCAGTTTTAGATGCTTTGGGGACGGCTTATGTGGATTACAGCTTAGAAAGCCGTCGATCGCGGGCCACCAACGCCATTCAATTTATCAAAGACCAACTGCCCAAAGCGAGAGAAACTTTGGGGCAATCCGCCCTAGAGTTGAGGCAATTCCGTAAACGCCACGGCATCGTTGATCCCGACTCCTACGCTGCCAGTGTGGTGCAGACCAAGCAATCCTTGGAGCAGCAGGGGTATCAGGCAGCCATTACTCTCAGCCAGACCAATCGCCAGTATCAAGAATTGGTGCGTCAGATGGCTTCTGTGGGGCTGAATCCGCAGACTGCTCTGGCAAGCTCCATGCTAGGACAGGATCAGGGCTACCAGGAATTGGCCAAAAAGCTGCAACAAATCGACCTCACCTACACCCAAGAAAGCTTGCGGTTTCAAGACAACCATCCAATCATTCAGAACTTAAAAATTCAGAAAGCGGAGGTGCTGCAACTCCTCCAGCAGCGGACTAATTTGGTGTTGCGAGGCACTGGGCTTCAGGTTGATCCCCTGTCTGTGTCTGCGTCCGATGCCTCCATTACCCAGACCCTGGCGAATCAACTGCTGCAAGTTCAGACAAGTTTAGCTGTGCAGACTGCCCAACTTTACAGCATTCGTAAAACGCAAAATGAGGTGGCCGATCGCTTCCAACAGGTGCCCCAACTCCAGCAGGAATATGCAGAACTACAGCGGCAATATAACCTCAACTCCCAGGCAGTGAATCGCTTCCTGGAACGGTTGCAGGAACTGGGGATCAACGAAGCCCAGGAAATTTCTCCGTGGCAAGTGCTGGAGCCAGCCTATCTGCCAGCGGCTCCCATTTCCCCCAATCTCAAGCGCAGTTTGCTCATGGGCTTAATTCTGAGTTGTGCCCTGGGAATGTTGGCGGCCATGATGCTGGAGCGATTGGATGAAAAAGTGAAGGATCTGGATGAGGTGAAGACGCTGACAGGCATTCCTTTGTTGGGAACAATCCCCAAAATTGATCTCAAGGTGGTTACGAGTGCCAGTGAAGGTCAGGCGGCGCGTCACTATGCTTATTCTCCCTTTACGGAGGCAATGCGATCGTTGGCCCTCAATTTGCATTATCTTAGCCCCAGTCGCGGGGCCCGAACTCTAGCTCTGACCTCAGCGATCCCCAAGGAAGGTAAATCTACCACGACCTATAATTTGGGATTGGTGCTGGCAGAGTTGGGGCAACGGGTTCTGATTGTGGATGCTGATATGCACCGCCCCACGATCCACAGGTTTCTCCAAGAAAAAAATCCTCTGGGGCTGAGCCTAGTTGCCAATACGATGGGATTGAGTACAGCCATTGCCACCGATCGCCCCTGGCAAGAATTGGTGCATACGGGGGACTCCGAATACCTCCACGTCATGACCGCTGGCCCCATGCCCCCGAATCCGATGGCATTGCTTAACTCACAAAAAATGACTGATTTGTTGCAAGAATGGCGGGATGCCTACGATTATGTGCTAATCGACACACCGCCAATTGTCGGCATCACTGATGCCCAGAGTATTGCTACCCGTGTAGATGGCATGATTCTAGTTGTAGCGGTCGATGTGCCACCCCGTTCTGCTATTACTCGCGCCGTAGAAATTCTTCAGGCAACTCAATGCAACCTAGCTGGACTAGTGGTGAATATGATTGAGCAAGATGCACGGGGATCGTACTATCAATACTATTCTTCTTACTACAAAGACGTGATGGCTGGCATTAATGCCAACGATCAGAATAGTAATGGTCATAACGGTCACAATGGCAACGGTTATCATCCAGAACAGAGTCAAGTTCGGCAGCGGTAATTTGCATGACTGATACCGTAATTCGGGTGGAAAATCTGGGCAAAAAGTATGCGATCGATCATCAGCAACCAGAGCGTTATACGTCCCTTCGAGATGTTATTGCCAATCAAATTAAATCACTGACTCATCGATTAACTCGCTACCCTCATGCAGGCAAACCCTTTGTGGCACGGGAGGAGTTTTGGGCTTTAAAGGATATTTCCTTTGAGATTAAACAGGGCGATCGGGTTGGCGTGATTGGTCGTAATGGAGCGGGGAAATCGACGTTACTAAAAATTCTCAGCCGGATTACAGAACCGACCCGTGGACGAGCAACCATTAAGGGGAGAGTTGCAAGTTTATTGGAAGTTGGAACGGGGTTTCATCCTGAATTAACAGGTAGAGAAAACATCTATCTGAACGGAGCAATTTTGGGGATGGGGAAGGCTGAAATTAAACAAAAATTCGATGAGATTGTGGCGTTTGCCGAAGTTGAAAAATTTCTCGATACTCCTGTGAAACGCTACTCATCGGGGATGTATGTACGGCTAGCATTTGCAGTGGCGGCACACTTGGAACCAGAGATTTTGGTGGTCGATGAAGTGTTGGCAGTGGGTGATTTGCAATTTCAGGAAAAGTGTTTGGGGAAAATGAATCAGGTGGCAGAATCGGGGCGCACAGTCTTTTTTGTGAGCCACAATATGGGGGCGATCAAAGCCCTTTGCAAACAGGCTTTATTGTTGGAATTGGGGCAAATTAAGTCCCATGGTGCGAGCCAAGATGTGGTGTTGGACTACATCAAGCTATTTAGCGATCGGACAACAACAGGGCAAATCGATCGCAGGCAGCACGTTCAAGGAAATAGCAAGGTGACGATCGAAAAGGTTGAGCTATGTGATCGAAATCAGGTTGCCAAAACCTCTTTTCTCATTGGCGAATCCTTCACAATTCAACTAACTTACGACGTACATGAAGAGCTTGAGGGCAGCTTCTGGATATTAATTAGCTCTCTGGAAGGAGCAGTAATCTTAAGTAGTTTTCAAAAAGACAACTATGCCCCTGTAAACCTAACATCTGATGGCGTGGTCTCGATACATATTAACTCTACTCAGTTTTTGCCCGGTTCTTATCTGATTTCGGCGGGATTATTTAGTAAGACAGAAATCATTGATTGGACTGAGCATGTGATGAGATTTGAGATTTTGCCACAATTCGTTGATAGTCGTCCCTTTGACTACAGATATGGGTTTTTGACCCAGGAGTTTACGTGGGAAATTAAGGATAATTCTATTTCAAGCGATCGTAATTATTAAGTATGAAACTAATGAGGTGGACTTTAAAGCTGATTAGTTTTCCGTTGCGTTGGCTTTGGGATCAGTGTCTGGCTTCATCGATCGCTCAGGTATTTATTGCATCGATCATTCAAGTCATTCATTACTCTCAAACTCGCTATATTAGTAGCCAACTTAAATCCTGTGGCTTGAATCTGCGGTTGCAATTTCCCATTCATTTATTACAGCCTAATCTAATTGAAATAGGGGATAACGTTTCGATCGCAGCTTATGTGCATGTTTGGGGAGGCGGGGGAGTGAAAATAGGCAACCGAGTCATGATTGGGTCACACACGGCAATTACATCCATCACCCATGATTACTCTGTGGGAAATATGTATCAGACGATCGTGACTCACCCCATTGTGATTGAAGATGATGTGTGGATTGGCACCCATGCTGTTATTTTGCCAGGGGTTACGATCGGCAAAGGAGCCGTCATTGGAGCCGGATGTATTGTGACTAAAAATGTGCTGCCTCAGGCAGTCATGACAGGCGTACCAGGGCGAGTTTTAAAGTTTCGGTGTGACTGTTATGAGTCGATGAATTCAAGTCATCTTATCGGAGCTGAATGAGGTGAAGGTTGAAGGTTGTCCGGGCTGTACCAGTGCCAAATTTCAGTCAGTGGGGCGATCGGGAACTGCCTTTATAGTCACCATTAATGCTGAGAAATTTGAACAACCTGCCTATGAGATTAGACACTGTGATAATTGTGGAATCTATTACAAATCCCATATTCTTAATGAGACAGATTTAAGTCGGTATTACCAAATCAACGACTTTATGAAGTGGGAAAATGACAGACTTTTCCCCACGGAACAGGCAATTTTAGCAGTGCTTTCTCGGCTTCCTGAGCATAGTAAAATTCTGGATTATGGCTGTAATACGGGACGTTTAATGTCCTATATGCTCGATCGCCACCATTGCTTTGGTGTTGAAATCAACGGGGAAGCCGCTAAAATTGCGACTCAAAGAGGAGTCACGATTCTGTCTGAAACAGAACTGGCGATCGGGTTCGATGCCATTGTGCTTTGTGACGTATTTGAACACTTAGTAGAACCGACCTCTGTTTTGCAGTATCTTTGCCAATTCTTGAAGCCCAAAGGATTACTTCTACTCTGTACAGGTAATGCAGATGCGGCGGCTGGTAAACCAGATTTAGCAAATTTTTGGTACTTTCGCACCGTAGAACACTTATGTATGTTGAGTCGAACTCATGCTAAATTCTTGAGTCAAAAACTGGGGCTGAACCTCATAGATTGGCAGGAAATGAGTCATTACCAGTATGGGTGGCTAGAGCTACTGCGTCAGCATACGCAAAACTTTGCCTATCGGCAATTTCATATTTATAGGTCACCTTTTTGGATGCCGATATTGAAGCTAATTCCAATGATGAAACGGGCGGAAAATTGGACAGTGCCACCGTTATTTACCTGCACCAAAGACCATGCATTGGTGGTGTTTGAGAACCATGCAAACTGTTAGTGATACTCGATTACCACGATTGCTTTATTTGAGTGACGTGCCTGTGGAAGCGACGGTAGGCGGTGCTGCTTTGCTTTATCGCTTATTACAAAACTATCCAGATCCCCTCAAGATTTTGGAGCCATATCGCCTTCAACCTCCTCTAGAAAAACGATTACCTCATATCGATTACACAACCTTCTATGTTGGCTCAGATCGCCTCCTGCACAGCCGTTTTACTTCGCTTTACCAAGCTTATTTATTACTAATAGCCCGATCGCGCTCCCAGCAATTTCACCAACTGATCCAGTCCTTTCAACCGGAAGCAATTCTGACCGTTGTAGCGGGGTTTTCCTGGTTGACTGCGGCGGCTCTGGCACAGCAATTTCAACTGCCTCTGCATCTCATTGTTCATGATGATTATCAAGATGAAAATCTGGGTTGGGGAATGCAGAACTGGCTCAAACACCACCTAACTAAAACCTATCAATATGCTACATCTAGACTTTGTATTTCTCCCTACATGGTGGAATGCTATGAGCAACGCTATGGCGCGATCGGCACCGTGTTGTATCCATGCCAAGCTGCTGATAGTTCGCAATTCCCTCATGTTCCCGATCGCCCTCCATCGAGAACATCTTTAGTGTTTGTCTATGCTGGATCAATTAATAGTCAAGGTTATCTTGCGGCATTGATTACCTTAGCTTCAGTGTTGAAGAACTGGAACAGTCAGCTAATCATTTACTCGCAGATTTCTGAGGACTTTATTGAACGCAATGGACTAAATCAATCTAATATTACAATCCGCGCTTTATTGCCTGTAAATCAGTTGATTCTTACCCTCAGACATGAAGCTGATGTATTGTTTGTGCCCATGAGTTTTGCAGAGCGCGATCGATCAAATATGGAACTTAGTTTTCCCAGCAAGCTCACAGACTACACGGCTGTTGGATTGCCCTTATTGATTTGGGGCCCTGCCTATTGTTCAGCCGCGCGATGGGCAACAGAAAATCCTGGTGTGGCTGAAGTTGTAATGGCAGAAGATCGAGAAAAGTTGACGATCGCTGTGGAAAATCTTACTGATCCTGCCCATCGATTGCGGTTAGGAGGGCAAGCCTTACATCAAGGTCGAGCCTATTTTTCCCATGCTGCGATCACTCAACTGTTTTATCAATCCATCGCCAAATCGTAACTACTCAGGCTGCTAGCTCAATGTCGAGCCTGCCCTCATCCCCCAGCCCCTTCTCCCACTGGGAGAAGGGGAGCCGGATTGAAGTCCCTCTCC
>JARCMD010000355.1 GCA_030248885.1 Leptolyngbyaceae cyanobacterium MP9P1.79
ATGGTGGAATTCCATTGTCTGACATCATTTAACTTCGCTTCGTATTGCTCTTTGAGTTCTGGATTTGCCTGCATAAGTTGAGGCAGAAGCCGTTGTTTAATTTGAACCGATCGCCGCAACACTGCCCCTTTAATAGGCGTTGTTGCATGATTAAATCTTTATATAGTTAGGGTTTGAGGCTATGAACACCCCTGAAAACAGCTTTTTTACTAAATCTCAAGCGCTGAAACTATTGGTGGGCTTGGTTTATTTATGCAACAACGCCATAGGCTCCATTACTTCTATTACTAATGTAGTATCTCACTCAATATCCACTAAAAGTTTTCGGTGGCGATCGACCATCAGTTTCTGGGTGTCTTGTTACGTAAAGTGTAACCATCCGGTCGAGAGGCCTTCGCTCCGCATACTATCTGCAAGTAGGACGTGAGCGGAGCGAAGGAAGGGATGATACCGAAGGATGCGCGTGATTACCAAATTTTGTTTCTGTCACTATTTTTATTCTTAGGGGTTTATAACCGAGATTGGACGCTGCGTCCCGATTTTATGCTGGTGGTATTTGCCTCTTGCTTGGGGACACAGTGGGGAATTTCTGTAATTCGCCACGGGATGCATGACTGGTGGACAGGGGTGCGCGATCGGTTCTCACCCCTTGCAGGTGTTTCCCCCACTTCTCCACTTACCGATCCTTCCACTCCATCCCCTCTCAACCTTCGCAGTGCTGTGATTACGTCCTTGGGATTGTGCTTGCTGCTGCGGGCGGATCATTACTCAACAATGGCGATCGCTGGTTGCCTGGCGATTAGCAGCAAATTTCTGTTTCAGGTGCGGGGTAAGCACTTCTTCAATCCTGCCAACTTTGGCATCATTGCGGTGCTGCTGTTAACCCACGATGCTTGGGTGTCACCAGGGCAATGGGGTGAGGAAGGGTGGTATGGGTTGCTGTTCGTGGGGGCAGGGGGGTTGGTTTTGCAGCGAGTCGGGCGCTGGGATACAACGGCGGCGTTTTTGGGTTCCTATGCTGTGCTGGAGGCGATTCGCAATGTTTGGCTCGGTTGGACGTGGGATGTATTTGGGCATCGCTTGATGAGCGGGTCGTTACTGCTATTTGCCTTGTTTATGATGACTGATCCGCGATCGATTCCCAATGCCCGCGCTAGCCGCATCATCTGGGCAGTGGCAATTGCTGGGCTAACTTTCACCCTCCGCAATTATTTTTTCCTCTCCACAGCGGTACTTTGGGCCCTGTTTGCCTTGGCACCGCTGAGTCTGCTGCTGGATTATCTCTGGTCAGCCCCCCAGTTTTCCTGGCTATCAGGGGCTGGCATAACTGAGAGTGAGGCTGATGAGCGCACCTCAACGTTACAATCCGCCACTTTACAATCCACTAGAGTTTATTTTTCCAATCCTGAACTTTCACCTGTCTATGAGGAGTTGCCATGAAATTTCTGCGCGGTTTGTTCATTGTATTGTTGGCGCTGGTGGTGACGATCGTCCCTATGTCCCCCGCCTGGGCATTTTGCGGCTTCTATGTTGGTAAGGCGGACAGCAAACTTTATAACAAAGCCTCTCAGGTAGCCATTGCTCGGAGCGGCAACCGGACTGTGCTGACGATGGCGAATGATTACCAGGGCGATGCCAAGGACTTTGCTCTAGTTGTCCCGGTGCCTGTATTGTTGAAGGAAAACCAAGTAAAGGTCGGTGATCCGAAGATTATGCAGCGTTTGGATGACTTCAGCGCCCCGCGCCTAGTGGAATATTTTGATGAAAATCCCTGCAATCAGAATGTCTATGAGAAAATGCCTATACCCGCTTCATCCGCTCCTTCTGCAAGCAGTGGAAATACCAGAAGGCGGGATAGCTCCCTGGGTGTGACGATCGAAGCCAAGTTTACAGTCGGCGAGTACGACATCCTAATCTTGA
Organism: Leptolyngbyaceae cyanobacterium MP9P1.79; assembly: GCA_030248885.1. Lineage (GTDB taxonomy): Bacteria > Cyanobacteriota > Cyanobacteriia > JARCMD01 > JARCMD01 > JARCMD01. The sequence continues at coordinate 1,921 of JARCMD010000355.1, forward strand.
GTGCCAAAGAATCCGGCGGACTAGAAACCTGGTTGACGCAAAATGGCTACAGAATTCCTGCCGGGGCAAAACAACTCTTGCAACCCTACATTCGGCAAAAGATGAAGTTCTTTGTTGCCAAGGTGAACCTGAAGGAATTGGCGAAGTCGGATTACAAATCCCTTCGGCCGTTGATGATGGCCTATGAGTCGCCCAAGTTTATGCTGCCCATTCGCCTCGGTATGGTGAATGCCCAGTCTGAGCAGGATTTAATTGTCTATATTTTGTCGCCCAGGGGACAGGTGGAAGTGGCAAACTACCGCACAGTGAAGATTCCTTCCGATGCAGAAGTGCCGCTCTACATTAAGGGTGAATTCAGCAACTTCTATAAGTCTATGTTCAAGACTTCCTATAACCGGGAAGGTAGGAAGGTGGCATTTCTGGAATACGCCTGGGATATGAGCAGTTGTGACCCTTGCTCAGCGGAACCCCTCAATCCAGAAGAACTGAAAAAAGCTGGGGTGTTCTGGCTGAATCAACCCAACTCCAATCCTTATGGTAATGGGGTGTTCATCACTCGCTTACATGTGCGCTATACCCGCGATAAGTTCCCAGAGGATTTGGTATTTCAGGAAACCGCCAATCGGCAACAGTTTCAGGGACGTTATGTGCTGCGGCATCCCTACACGGGTGATGCCAGTTGCCGAGAAGCACGAGACTACCGCAACTCACTTCCCCAAAAGGTGGAGAAGCAGTCTCAAACTTTGGCTCGGTTAACGGGATGGAACATTCAAGACATCCGCAAGAAGTCCTTTGTGAATCTACCCCAGTCCGAACCTTGGTGGCGTAGAATCTTTCCTTTCTAATGTACGAAAGACTATCTCAAATCTCGCACTTAGTTAGGAATTTGTAAGTAAATAACGTACCCACGTATAAATTCTCTAGGGGCAAAGCATTTGGGCGATCGTTCTATCTATGGTTGTAGCCAATCTTAGATTTCCAAAAAAGGTTACACCAGGCACCGGAAGGGCGAAGCATCCAGGCAGTGACTTTCTGGTCGATTCAAGGACTTGTCTGCCGGATGCTTCGCCCCTACAGGGGTAACATCTTTCTCGGAAATCTCCTTAATTGCCAAATGCTTTGCCCCTACATTTTCTATATTCCTCATCCTTCCCTATCCCCTATTTTCCCTATGAAACTATTACGGATTATTTTTGCGTTGTTGGTGGCCTTTGTAGTCACGATCGCTCCAATGTCCCCTGCCTGGGCATTTTGCGGTTTCTATGTTGCGAAAGCTGATACCAAGCTCTATAACAAAGCCTCTCAGGTGGCCATTGCGCGTCAGGGCGATCGGACTGTCCTCACCATGGCCAATGATTATCAGGGGAATGTCAAAGACTTTGCCCTTGTTATTCCCGTGCCTGTGGTGTTGAAAAAAGAGCAGGTAAAGGTTGGTGATCCGGGTATTTTGGAACGCCTAGATGCTTTTAGTGCGCCACGATTGGTGGAATATTTTGATGAGAACCCTTGTAATAGTTACACCCGATCTGAGGATAGTGCCCAAGTTCCAAGAGCCGCTGCACCAGCACGAGGGGTTGGTAGAGCTAATGAGCAGCGTTTAGGTGTGACGATCGAAGCCCGGTTCACGGTTGGCGAGTACGATATTTTGATTCTGAGTGCCAAGGAGTCGGATGGGCTACAAACCTGGTTGACGCAAAACGGCTACAAAATTCCTAACGGAGCCAAGGAACTACTTCAGCCGTATATCAAGCAAAAGATGAAGTTTTTTGTGGCTAAGGTCAACCTGACAGAATTCGAGAAGACAGGATTCCAATCCTTACGACCGTTGATGATGGCGTTTGAGTCACGCAAGTTCATGTTGCCGATTCGCTTAGGAATGGTGAATGCCCAGAGTGAGCAAGACCTGATTGTATACATGCTTACCTCCGAAGGTCAGGTGGAATTGGCCAATTACCGCACGGTGAAGGTGCCATCGGATGTCGAGATCCCGGTCTATGTCAAAAGTGAGTTTGGGGAGTTCTACAAATCTATGTTTAAGACAGCTTACGATCGCGCCGATCGGCGAGTTGCCTTCATGGAATATGCCTGGGATATGAGCAGTTGTGACCCTTGCTCAGCGGAACCTCTGACTCCAGCGGAACTGAAAAAAGCAGGCGTATTCTGGCTCGATCAGCCTGCATCTTCCTCCCCCGGTTTTCGCCGCCGCCCACCGCAAAATAACGGAGTTTTCATCACTCGCTTGCATGTGCGCTATACCCGCGACAAGTTTCCTGAAGATTTAGTCTTTCAGCAAACCTCCAACCGTGGCCAGTTTCAGGGACGCTATGTCCTACGGCACCCCTTCAAAGGCGAAGCAACCTGTCAAGCCGGGGAGCAGTATCGGCGTGAGTTACCCAAGCGTTTGGAACGGGAGGCACAAACCTTGGCGAAGCTGACGGGCTGGAATATTCAGGACATTCGCAAGAAGACCGATATTGGTCAAACTGGCACAACTCCCTGGTGGCGCAGTGTCTTTCCTTAAGAAGATCTCCAGAAAAGTTTATACCAAGAACCAGAAGGGCGAAGCATCCGGGCAATGACCTTGTGTCGATTCAAGAGCTTATCTGCCGGATGCTAAGTGCAAAGCACACGCTACGCGAACGCCCCTACAGCGGTAATATCTTTTTCAGAAATCTTCTAAGAAGATCTCACGATAAACGCTTCCAAATTTGAATCCCAGAGGCATAGAGGTAATGAACTTTGTGCCTTTGTGATTTATGTCCAAAACCAATCTCTGGTTTCCATCACCCCTTCCCCTATATTAAGGAAGCACACATAGGCGATGTGCAACTTAAAGTCTGCCCTCATCCCCCAGCCCCTTCTCCCAATGGGGGAGAAGGGGAGCCGACCCCGTTTTAGCCCCTCTTCCCTTCTGGGAGAGGGGTTGGGGTGTAGCTTGCTTCCCGAAGGGTGGGCGGTTCGCAAAAGTCGCACATCCCCTACACACTTTAGGATGAAATCGTGAGATGGTCAGAACTAAGACCTGGACACAATTGGGGATTTTTGCCCTCTTGGGGTTGCTGTTAAGTTGGCTGGTGAGTTGTAGCCCTAGCTCTGCACCCTCAGGGCAACGAGAAGTTGAATTCTGGACAATGCAGCTACAGCCCAAGTTTACGGACTACTTCCAGACGTTAATCGCCCAATTTGAGCAGGAAAACCCAGGCATCAAAGTGCGTTGGGTGGATGTGCCTTGGGCAGCGATGGAGAGTAAAATCCTGACTTCTGTTGCGGCTAAAACTGCCCCTGATGTGGTGAATTTGAATCCTGGTTTTTCTTCCCAATTGGCGGCCCGTAACGCCTGGATGAATTTGGATGAGCAGATTACTCCTGATGTGCGCCAGCAGTATTTGCCTAATATTTGGCAGGCTAGCACCCTGGATGGCAAAAGCTTTGGGGTTCCCTGGTATTTGACAACGCGGGTGGCGATTTATAACACAGACTTGTTTAAGCAGGCAGGAATTGACCGATCGCCCACCACCTACGCCGAGCTGGCCCAGGTTGCCAAGCAGATGAAGGACAAGACAGGAAAGTATGCCTTTTTTACGACCTTGGTGCCAGATGACTCCGGAGAAGTGTTGGAATCATTTGTGCAGATGGGGGTACCGCTGGTGGATGCTAAAGGACAGGCTGGGTTCAATACTCCAGAAGGTCGCGCTGCATTTGCCTACTGGGTCAATTTATATAAAGATGGACTGTTGCCTAGGGAGGTTTTGACTCAAGGACATCGCCAGGCGATCGAACTCTATCAAGCAGGGGAAACCGCAATTTTGGCATCTGGGGCGGAGTTTTTAGCCACGATCGCCACCAACGCCCCCACGATCGCCCAGGTTTCTGCCTCTGCCCCCCAAATCACGGGGAAAACTGGCAAGAAAAATGTGGCGGTGATGAATCTAGTCATCCCCAAGGACACCGACCAACCCGAAGCCGCTGTGAAATTCGCCCTGTTTGTCACCAACGATCGCAACCAGTTGACCTTTGCCAAAGCTGCGAACGTGCTGCCATCAACGGTCAAGGCGCTGGGAGACAGTTACTTCACAGCGATCCCCGCCAATGCCTCGCCGGTGGAAAAAGCGCGAGCAGTGAGTGCGAAGCAAATGGAAACGGCAGACGTTCTGGTGCCCACGATGAAGGATATTAAATTACTTCAGAAGATCATCTACGAGAATCTGCAAGCCGCTATGTTGAATGACAAAACGATCGATCAGGCGGTTGCCGATGCTGCCCAAACCTGGAATCAACGGGGATAAGGTCGGACACGGGTGAAGTTAGGCAAGGGGCTTAAGCCCCTTGTTCCTAGATATAGAAAATAGGTGATGTGTAACTTAAAGCCTGCCCTCATCCCCAACCCCTTCTCCCCGTGGGAGAAGGGGAGCCGATCTGGATCTTAGCCCCTCTTCCAGCAGGCTTGTCATTACCAACATCTATTAAAAAGCTTAGAGAGTGTCTGACAAATGCTTTAGATCTTGCACTTGCCCCATTTTCATGTATGCCTGAAAGGCTTTAAGGCCCCAATTCTGGGGGACTTCGATCTCAGAACCCCCCAGAATTGGGGGGCAGGGGGGCGGTTCGGGCGACA
>JARCMD010000356.1 GCA_030248885.1 Leptolyngbyaceae cyanobacterium MP9P1.79
CGAATGGCGATCGGCAAAACCGATGACTCACGCTTTGTCGTCTTAGAAGCAGAGCGGTATGGGTTGCCCCATGACCTCAGTATTGTGCGCGGTGCAGCTTGTCTAAACGCCTTTAGTTACACTGAGAAGAATGAAATCATTGGTTCTCACGGCGGACTTTTTCCAGAGGAAGTCGTCGTTGGCGTATCGGTACTGCGTTCATTTACCTCCCGTCTTCCAGTTCAAGTTACCTGTCAGGGTGAAGGAGATGCTGGACAAAGCGGAGAACTGACCCTGACGATCGAGAACTTAAACGCAGTACCTTTAACTCAACCCTGTTTATACATTAACGAACTGACTACATTAAAAACTGGCTATCCTTTGAACATTGAAATTCCAGCAAAACAGAAAATCACAATTCAGATTCCATCCCATTACCCAGAACTTCCTCCTAACCATGAGGGCAAGCACGCAGCCTTAACTGGAGAACTCAGGTTTCGGTTCGCTGATATTGAAGCGGGTACTGCTAGTTTAGATTCGTCATCTCTATTGACCGTGAAGCAATTGTTCAGCAGTGGATTGGATATTGATGATTTCCTATAACAACGCTTTGGTTCAAGAAGTTTTTGGTAATCTCAGTATCGATAAAACTCGATTGCCGTCCAGTGGCTTGACGGCGATCGGAGTGCCTAGTTTTGTCGCTGAATGGCTCCTAGATAAAATCGTGCCGGGTTCAGGGATACTGACTTCTATTGAGCTAGAAAAAGTTAACACCTTCGTGAAAAAAGCCTTCCCACGAAAGGACGATCGCAACGAAATCATTTTTGACTTAACCCAGGGCGAGGTTCGTAAATTAATTGCACTCATGCAGGTACGAGTCAAGTTAGAGCCAGGGTCGGGTGAAATTCCTGATCCCTTTGCCCGAATTCCAGTTCTCAACCTATCAGACTGTGCCATTCCACTCAATTTGATTGAGCAAAATAAGATGCTGCTCCGTCAAGGAGTTTGGGGGAAAATTAGCCTTGCAATGCAGCCAGATGGCAAGGTTGAAGTCATAGATTTCGATCCGTTTCAATGTTCAAGAGTTGATCTGCAAAGTTATGGAGAGTGTCGGGCAAAGTTCACGACTGATCAATGGCGGGATTTACTTTGTTGCTCGATCGGGTTCAATCCTGACCATCCCAGCTATACGACTGAGGCAAAAACTTGGGTACTTGCTCGGCTACTTCCCTTAGTAGAATCCAACTTTCACATCATGGAGCTTGCTCCCAAAGGCACAGGCAAGAGCTTTGTATTTGAGAATATCAGCAGCAAAGTTGCCCTGGTCAGTGGTGGAAAAGTCACGCCAGCCCAACTTTTCATTAATGGCAGAACTAAGGAAGTTGGGCTGCTAGGTCGCCATGATGTTGTTGTTCTAGACGAAGTGCAGAGCCTGAGTTTTGATAATCCTGATGAAGTCGTTGGCCCCCTCAAAAACTATTTAGCCAGTGGTCGCTATAACCGATCGGGCTTTCAAGATGTGTCCAGTGATTGTTCTCTAGTCATGTTGGCAAATATTGATCTAGATGAATATTTGCACCCTCGTAATGAGGACTATTTAGTTGCAGATTTGCCCAGTTTTTTTGCAGAAACTGCTTTTCTTGACCGATTTGCCGGGATTATTCCCGGTTGGAAAATCCCTAAATTTCAGCGAGAAATGGCAGCGTCCCAGGTTGGACTAAAAATGGATTTCTTTGGTGAAGCCCTGCTTTCACTGCGCCAAGACAATCGATTTTCTTCTTACGTACAACAACACATCAAATTTGACAAAAGCGCTACAGTCCGGGATCAAAACGCCATTCTCAAATCATCCGCAGGGTTTCTCAAAATTCTCTATCCCCATCTAGAGTTGACTCTGATGGACTTTCAACGAGATTGCTTAGATCCAGCCCGTAAATTGCGCCAAGCAATTCGGAATTCACTATATTATTTGGACGACGAATTCAAGCAATTCGGGCGAGAAATCTACGCAGAGGCAAAGTGATTTCATCAACTCAGCCAATTTACCTCGATTACCATGCCACTACTCCAATCGATCGCCGAGTAGCCGATCGCATCTACCACTACATGACCGAAGAGTTTGGCAATGCCAGCAGCACCGATCACGAGTGGGGCGATCGAGCCGAAGCCGCCGTCAAACACGCTGCTAAACACGTTGCTGCCTTGATTGGAGCTTCACCTAGAGAAATCATTTGGACATCTGGTGCTACTGAGAGCATTAACCTGGCAATTCAAGGCAGTTTTCCTTTCAATTCTCAAGAGCTTCATCGCATCGCTCTGCTACCCCTCGAACATAAAGCCGTTCTCGATACTTGCCAGGCCGTGGAAAAACGAGGGCGGGCAGAACTGATTTTCTTGCAGGTAGATTCAAAGGGCAGACTTGACCTTAATCATTTAGAACGAGTTTGTGCTGAGGGTCTGTCTCTACTCTGCGTCATGGCAGCTAACAATGAAATCGGCAACATCTATCCGATCGAGACGATCGCCCAAATCGCCCAACGCTATGACGTTCCCTTTCTTTGTGATGGCTCTCAGGCAGTTGGTAAGATCCCAATCCAGTTTGAAGATTGGGGCATCACTTATCTGGCGATTTCTGCCCACAAGCTCTATGGCCCCAAAGGGGTTGGGGCATTAGCCGTTCGCAGAGGCTACCATCTGGAACCCCTCATATTTGGCGGCGGACATCAGCAGGGAATGCGATCGGGCACGCTCAATGTCCCAGGCATCGTCGGGTTGGGGGAAGCCTGTCGGTTGCGATCGTTGGAAATGGGAGCCGATGGGCAGACGATCGCCCTTAAGAGAGACAGGCTTCAAGCTCGATTATCTGAGCAATCCGATCTCATCGTGAATGGTGATCAGGAAAACCGTCTAGCAGGAAATCTTCATGTTTCGATTCCTAGTGTTCCTAACAGCGCCGTGATTGCCAGAATTCGCCATCAACTCGCCATTTCTACTGGTTCAGCCTGCTCATCTGGTGTAGAAGCTCCCTCCCATGTCCTGCAAGCCCTAAAGCTTCCTGGATCTGTAATTGAGGGTGCGCTACGGATTGGTATCGGCAAATTTACAACGGATGAAGAAGTTGATAGAGCGGCTGAAATTTTAATCAACGCTGTTAGCTCAATCCACCAAATGATGTATGTCTAAAACTTTTTCTGATAAATTGTCATTTTAGAGAAAGGTAAACAGCAACGCTGACAAATGCCTTCTATCTATAGAACCTGTTTGCAGTTTAATAAGGAATCATCTTTACTAAGGCAATGGCATACACCACCGACTTAACCGAATCGCAATTCGAGTTGTTAAACC
>JARCMD010000052.1 GCA_030248885.1 Leptolyngbyaceae cyanobacterium MP9P1.79
ACCCTCACCCTAAATCCCTCTCCCAGGTGGGGAGAGGGACTTGGATCTTGCTCCCCTTCTCCCCTTTTGGGAGAAGGGGCTGGGGGATGAGGGGGTTTTAGCATATCCTCCACAAAACTGAGATGCTCCCGTAGTAAAGTGCGAAGGATGCATCCTAGAACGGGCATCTGGATATCACATTAAGAAACTGATGCTGCGATCGGATTAACATGGCGCAAATTTGGGGAGTGGTAGTGATTTTGCTGTCCAGCCCAATTCTGGGTGGACTGCCTTTGATTGATTGGATCGTGCGGGGAGCCACAGGCAAAAAGCTGGCTGACCTAGGGACGGGAAACATCAGCGTTTCGGCGGCGTTTTACCACGGGGGGCGCTCAGTCGGCATTTTAGCCGTCCTATCAGAAGCCCTCAAAGGAGTTGGGGTAGTGCTGTTGGCTCGGCTCTTCTTCCCGGCTCAATCTTCCTGGGAGTTGGTGGCCCTGATGGCGCTAGTGGTTGGACGCTACAGCATTGGGAACGGAGCCGGGACAACAAATGCCCTGTGGGGCTGGGTGATCCACGATTGGCGAGTGGCTGGATTGGTTTGCGTGTTGAGTGGACTCAGTTTTGCGGTCTGGCGCGATCGGCGACGGGGACGGGTGGAAATCTTGGTTTTATTCCCCCTGCTGCTGGGACTGCTGCACCCTGGCGCTTACGATCGCATTGCCGCCGCCATTGCCCTCAGCTTACTTCTAGGGTGGATTTACACTCAAATGCCCGATGATTTAGATCTGGCTGCAACTTCAGGACAGGCAAGCTCTAGAGGTATGTTGAAATTTTTGCAAAGTAAATCAGCGATCGTTTCCTTGGATGAACCTTTAAATCCCTTGCAAGTAGGGCAGAAGGCGGCCACATTATCTCAATTGAAGCGTTGGGGATATCCGGTACCGAATGGCTGGGTGCTGCATCCAGGGGTTGATCCCGCTCCCCTTATTGCCAGTTTGCACCCCTCTGAGGAAAACCCCTTGGTGGTGCGATCGTCTGCTTTGGGCGAAGACACAGAAACGGCTTCGGCGGCGGGACAGTATAAGAGTATTTTGCAGGTCACCAGCCGGGAGGCATTGCGACGGGCGATCGACCACTGCCGTGACTCCTACCATCTGCCCGCTGCCGCTCAATATCGGCGGGACAAAGGCTTGCCAGAAACCGCGATGGGGGTGCTGATTCAGGTTCAGATTCAGGGCGTATTGTCGGGCGTGGCCTTTAGCCGTGACCCGATCGAGCGGCAAGGGGATGCAGTGGCGATCGAAGCCCTACCTGGAGCCGCCACCCAAGTCGTCTCAGGACAGATGAACCCCACAGCCTACCGGGTTATTGTCCAAAAAGAGACAGAAGACAGCAGACAGCAGGCAACAGATAGCAGACAGGAGACTGATTCAAAGCCAGTTTCTTACCCTTCACCCTTCACCCTTCACCCTTCACCCTTTACCCTTCACCCTTCCGACCCCCTCACCCCACCCATCATCCAACACGTCGCCCAACTCGCCCGACAGCTAGAAGACCGCTTCCACGGCATTCCCCAGGATGTGGAGTGGACTTACGATGGGCAAACGGTTTGGGTGTTGCAATCGCGCCCCATTACGACCCTGACTCCGATTTGGACGCGCAAAATTGCGGCAGAAGTGATCCCAGGACTGATTCGTCCCCTCACCTGGTCGATTAATCGTCCCCTAACCTGTGGTGTTTGGGGAGAGATTTTTACCCTAGTGCTAGGCGATCGGGCTACGGGACTGGATTTCAGCGAAACGGCGACGCTCCACTACTCCCACGCCTATTTCAACGCCTCGCTGCTGGGCGATATTTTTCGGCGCATGGGGTTGCCAGCGGAGAGCTTGGAGTTTTTGACACGGGGGGCAAAGTTTAGCAAACCACCCTTAAAATCTACGCTCAAAAATATACCAGGGTTACTGAGGTTGGCAGGGCGTGAATTGCGCTTGGAGCAGGATTTCCACCGAGATTATCACGGTAAATTTGCGCCCCTGCTTGCCCAGCTAGCCAGCCAACCCTTGGCAACCCTGGCTCCCCCAGCGCTGCTGGAGCGCATTGATGCCATTTTGCAGGGGTTGACCTCGGCAACGTATTACAGCATTTTGGCTCCTCTCAGTTTGGCAATTCGCCAAGCGGTGCTGAAGGTGGCGGATGGGGAACTGGACAACGGTCAGACTCCAGAGGTGAAGGCGCTCCGATCGCTCCACCCCATTGCCCAGAGCATTCGAGAATTGGGGCTGTCTATCACTCCCCAAATGAGCAACGAGGCAGTGTTTGCAACGTTAACCAGCACTCCAGAAGCCGCCCCAATTTTGGCGCAATTTGAGCAATACCTCCACGACTACGGCTATTTGAGCGAAGTGGGGACAGACATTGCAGTGCCGACTTGGAAGGAAAATCCGCAGATTGTTCGGGACTTGCTGACGCAATTTTTATTTGATCCGCCCCCTAAAGCGCCCCAAATGCCCCGATCGCGCTGGCAGGCAAACACTGTCCAACGGCGGCTAGACCTGAAGGGCAACGTGACAACGGTGTACAGTCGGCTGCTGGCAGAACTGCGGTGGAGTTTTGTGGCTCTAGAACAGATCTGGTTGGCATTGGGACTGTTGACCACGGCTGGGGATCTCTTTTTCCTCGAATTTGCTGAAATTCGCCAAATGGTGCTGGGGGCTGATCCCCACTGGCTAGAGCAGCTGCCGCAGGCGATCGTCCAGCGCCAACTCACCTTGGAACACGATCGCCAGTTCGTTGTTCCCATCTTGGTTTACGGCAATATTCCCCCCGTTCCAATTAGCAACATTGGCGATCGGGTGGTTGGGCAATGGTTGCAAGGCATCGGAGCCAGTCCAGGACAGGTTACAGGACAGATTAAGGTGGTGCGGACTCTGCAAGCCGCCACCGATGTCGATCGACAGACCATTCTCGTCGTTCCCTATACCGATTCTGGATGGGCCCCCTTACTCGCCCGTTGTGGAGGGCTGATTTCTGAGGTGGGGGGACGGCTATCCCATGGGGCGATCGTGGCACGGGAATACGGCATTCCAGCGGTCATGGATATTCCCAACGCCACCCAACAGTTTCAGGATGGGCAACAGGTTCGCATTGATGGACAGCAGGGTACGATCGAAATCTTGGATGTAGTAGTATGAGTTGGATGATATTACTGCCACTCGTCATTTTCCTGAGCTTGGTGGGGGCGTTGGAACTGGGACTGCGGTTAATCTTGGGACTGGGAAACCCGCTTGTCTATGTGGCAGATGACCAAATAGGGTATCTCCTAGCTCCCAATCAACAGACTCGGCGCTTTGGGAATCGCATTGCCATCAACCAATATTCCATGCGGAGCCAGCCGATCGCCGATCGCCCCGCTGAGGATACGAGCCGCATTTTGCTGTTGGGCGACTCGGTGGCCAATGGCGGTTGGTGGACAGACCAAAAGGATACGATTTCCGAGATGTTGTCCCAGGATTGGCGATCGACCCCGCAAAGTTCAGCGATCGAAGTCCTCAATGCCTCAGCCAATTCCTGGGGACCCCGCAATGAACTCGCCTATTTGCAACGGTTTGGCAGTTTTGGGGCCCAGGCGATCGTGGTGTTGATCAATACCGATGATTTGTTTGCGAAAGCGCCCTCCCCGTGGGGGGTGGGACGCGATCGGAGTTACCCCAACCGCAAATCTCCCTTGGCTTTGATGGAGTTACTCGATCGCTACAGAGACAAAGGTACCCAGGTTCCAGAATCTCCAGAACCCCCAGAGGAGGGCGATCGGGTCTCCTTGAATCTGGACGCGATTCAAGCGATGCAGTCGATCGCTCAGCAAACAAGCGCCCAATTCCTGCTCGCCATGACTCCCTTGCTGCGAGAAATCGGGCATCCCGGCTCCCGCGACTACGAAATTGTGGTGCGGCAACGACTCTTGGACTTCACCCAAGTCCACGGCATCCCCTATTTGGATTTTCTGCCTATTTTTAAGTCTGCCTCGCAACCAGAAACCCTCTACCGTGACCACATTCACCTCAGCCCTGAAGGAAACCGCTTGGTGAGCCACAGCTTGAGTCAGGCAATTTCACTATCTAACTGAAATATCCAGCCGAATTCAGAGTCAGAATTAAGGGATCTGCGGGTTAATAGTGTCCCACTCAGACGGGTTTCGACTACTTCGACAGCGCTCAGCACAAGTGCGCTCAACCCTCAATCGTCGAGAGTTGAGCGCAGTCGAAACTCGGTTTATTGGTACTTTATTTTCACGCAAGTCCCTAAGGAGATTTTTGAGAAAGATGTCATCCCTTTAGGGGCAAAGCATTCGGCAAATAAGATTCGCTCACCGTTACAGAGGTGAGCGCCCGAATGCTTTGCCCTGACTACAGTTTCAACCTTTACTGACCAGCGGCAACAGCGGCGCGGGCAGCAGCGGCTTCATCGGGGTGAATACCCAAGCGAGTCAGGTTGATGCGGCCGCGGTTGTCGATTTCTCGCACCTTGATAATCACCTCATCGCCGATCGCTAGCTCATCTTCCACCCGCTCGACCCGATGCTCTGCCAAGTTGGAGATGTGAATCATGCCTTCTTTCCCAGGCAGAAATTCTACAAATGCCCCAATTTGGATGATGCGCTTGACTCGACCGACATAGACATCGCCAGCAGAGAGTTCGCGGGTCATGCCCTCGATGATCGATCGCGCCCGTTTGGCTTTTTCCACATCCACCGCAGAAATGGTGACAGTGCCATCATCCGCGATATCGATTTTGGCTCCGGTTTCTTCCGTGATGCCTTTGATCGTCTTGCCACCGGGGCCAATGATCTTGCCAATGAAGTCAGGATCGACCTTGATGGTGAGCAGGCGAGGGGCATAGGGTGAGAGGTCGGCACGGGGTTTGTCGATCGTCCCCAACATTTTTTCTAGAATGAGCATCCGGGCGGGTTTTGCCTGGTTGATGGCTTGGGCGATGATTTCCATCGGCAACCCAGTCAGCTTCATGTCCATTTGCAGCGCTGTCACTCCCGCGTCTGTGCCTGCAACTTTGAAGTCCATGTCACCCAGAAAGTCTTCGATGCCTTGAATGTCCGTCAGCACCCGCACTTCATCGCCGTCCTTGATCAGCCCCATCGCTGCGCCACTGACGGGCTTGATGAGGGGAACTCCGGCATCCATCAGCGCCAAGGTAGACCCACACACCGATCCCATCGAGGTCGATCCGTTGGAGGAAAGTACCTCAGACACCACCCGAATCACGTAGGGGAAATCGGCTTGAACGGGCAAAACGGGGATGAGGGCGCGTTCTGCGAGGGCACCATGTCCCACTTCCCGGCGACCGGGCGATCGCATGGGGCGAACTTCTCCCACAGAGAAAGGAGGGAAGTTGTAGTGATGCAGGTAGCGTTTTTTCTCATCGGGATGCAGATCATCCATATCCTGGGCATCTCCGGGGGTGCCAAGGGTGACCACAGACATCACCTGGGTTAAGCCTCGGTTGAACAAGCCGCTGCCATGCACCCGCTGGGGCAACAAGCCCACGCGACAGGAAATTGGACGAACTTCATCCAGCTTGCGACCATCCACGCGCACGCCTTCTTCAATCACCTGGCGACGCATCAATATCTTGGTAATCTCTTTGAATTTGATGCTGAGCGCTTTGGGGTTGCCTTGCGAGGCGCGGCGGACGGCATCATCTTCAGGTAGTTGGCTAATGGCTTGGGCGATCGAATCCTTGACTTCATCCAAGGCAAGATCGCGGACGATTTTCTCATCAAACCGCGCCAAAATTGTTTTGATGGGAGCGGATGCTTGGGCTTGAATGAAGGTCTCCAAGGTGGCATCGACTACGGGTGCCGTTTCCTGCACGAGTTCCAGACCCAACTCCTGCATCAAGTCTCGCTGAGATTGGATCAAATCGCGCACGGCTTCATAGCCAAAGTCGATCGCCTCAATCAGGTCTTGTTCTGGCAACTGGTTGGCTCCGGCTTCCACCATGACAATGCCATCAGGGGTGCCCGCCACCACGAGGTCTAAATCCCCCGTCTCAATTTCTGCGTAGGTGGGATTGATAATGAAATCATCCCCGACTAAACCCACGCGCACGGCTGCCATTGGCCCATTGAAGGGAATTTTAGCCAGCAGGACGGCGATCGACGCTCCGGTAACGGCCAATACATCGGGGGGCACTCGCTCATCCATGGAAAGCGTGGTAGCCACAACTTGAATATCATCCCGTAACCACGAGGGGAACAGCGGCCGCAGGGGGCGATCGATCAAGCGGCAAATCAGCGTGGCTTTCTCCGGGGGCCGTCCCTCCCGTCTCAAGAAACCGCCGGGAATGCGACCGGCTGCATAGAGTCGCTCTTCGTAATCCACCAGCAGGGGCAAGAAGTCAATCCCTTCTCTTGCACTGGCACGGGTTGCAGTTACTAGCACTGCGGTTTCTCCCGATTGAATCAAAACAGATCCCCCAGCTTGAGGGGCAAGTAAACCGATCTTGATCTGGATATCCCTTCCATCGAAAGATATCACCTTATCTAGTTCTACCATCTGGCAGTTGATCCTTTTGCTTTGTTGTTTTATCTCCCGCGATCGTAGCACCGATAACAAAGGTCGTGAATTCAGTCCGCTAGATATAAGTGATGTGCAACTTAAAGTTCGCCCTCATCCCCCAGAAGTTTGCCCTCATCCCCCAGCCCCTTCTCCCTGAAGGAGAAGGGGAGCCGAGCCAAATCTTAGCCCCTCTCCCCTTCTGCTTGTCATTACCAACATCTCTTAAAAAGCTTGGAGAGTGTCTGACAAATGCTCTAGACCTTGCACTTGCCCCCTTTTCATGGATGCCTGAAAGGCTTTAAGGCCCCAATTCTGGGGGACTTCGATCTCAGAACCCCCCAGAATTGGGG
>JARCMD010000357.1 GCA_030248885.1 Leptolyngbyaceae cyanobacterium MP9P1.79
ATTTTTGTAGCGCTTCCTTGCTCAAATTTGACAGCAGCATAATGATCAAGTTTTTGTTGAGCGATCGCTAGCATTTCTATTGAAATATCGATTCCTAAAATCTGCTGATTTGGGCTGTCTTGTAGGAGCAGTCGCTCAAATTCGCCCGTTCCGCAAGCGATATCGAGAACGTTGGCTTCCGCAGGAATCGCTGCCCACTGTTTCACAAAATTTAGAGTGTTTCCGATATAGGTTTTCCAACGCTGATCGTAGCTTTTGGCAAGCTGGTCATATTGCTGCTGAACGACGGATTGCACCATGTGTTCTCTCACATTTATTGGGTAGTTTCTGAGGTTGCTGGGAGGTCTTCACCCGTTGATTTGAAGGCAGGCGGTGAGGCAGCAGCATAACCAGTCCGATCGAAGCCATCCGGTAGTTGATAAGTGGTGTGATCATGGGCTGAAAGAAATGCTTTGCGATCGCTCCTCCTTGCCCACACCATTCCAGCAGCAAAGGCACCTGTCATAATCGCTCCTCCCACAGGAATGACAACCCACCAAGGCATTGCAGGCTGTGGGTCAGAAGCGGGTGCAGTACTTGTTTCCCCGTGGTCATCGGCGGGCTTACTGCTCCGCAGCGATTGAGCATACAACTGGTTAGCGCGTTGAGTCACAACGCGATCGCCATCGAACAGCCCGGACTTAATCTCAACAAACTCACCTGATTCTCTCCCCAATGTGACTTCTGTAGGCTGAAAGGCAGTGCCATTTTCTACAAAGACGATCGTCTTTTTATCATTTGTTGTCACCAGCGCAGACTTAGGCACAACCAATAGAGCAGCGGAAGTGCGATTCGTCATCACCTCTAACTCCGCAAACATCCCTGGTTTCAGCACCCCATTCGGATTATCCAGTTGAGCTTTCACGGGCACCACGCGAGTTTCGCCCTGAACAATAGAACCAATGACGCTAATACGTCCTTGAAAGGTACGCTTGGGTAAGCTGGCAACCTTGATCTGAACTCGTTGCCCGGTCTGAATTCGATCGAGATCTTTTTCATACACATTGGCGCTCACCTGAACGCTACTGCCGTTGATAATGGTCATCAGTTTCTTACCGGCATCCTCGCCCGATTCGCCAGTGGTGGTTTCGCGATCAGCAATGGTGCCTGAAATGGGAGCCGCGATCGCGATTGTACCGTCTTGATTGGCACTTGCGCCCAGTTGCCGCAGGCGAGTTTGATAGGTTTCTGCACTCAATTGCACCCGCGATCTCGCCACCTGTAAGGCGGATTCAGCCCGTCGTAGTTGTGCCGCCGCTTCCGAAACCTCTAATCGACTTGCCGCTTTGGTGAGAGCCGCTTTTGCGTCCGCCAGCTTGGTTTCTGATTCTAGAAATGTTCGGCGGGGAATGGCTCCATTCGTTGCCAATTCTCGGTCTTTGTCGAACCGTTCTTGAGCAAAGCTGAGTTGTGTTCGAGCCTGGGCAACCTCGGAGGCAGCAATTTTCTGTTGCTGAGTCAGGTTCTCCTGTGCCAGTCGCAAATCAGCTTGAGCTTGTTGAATAGACGCGATCGCCTCCGATTTGCGGTCTAACGCGGTGGTTCGCAACTCTGCCAACTCTGGACTGGTCATAATCGCCACCGCCTGACCCGCGCTCACTTTATCTCCCGGTTGCACCAGTAACCGCGTTACGGTTCCTCTCACCGGAGTCGTCACTTCCACCTTTTGATTAGGCAGTGACTCAATTTGCCCAGTCGTTTTAGTACCAAACACTAAGCGTTGACGAGAGACAGGTTCAACCTTTAAACCCAGTTGCTTTGTCGTTTCGGCATCAACCTGAATCGCATCCGCCGATTGAGCCGCTTGGCTCCCGCCCTGAAATTCGTTGCCGTGCCCAGCATGAGCGAATACACGAATCGGAGTTGATATCAACAGCAAAGTCAACAGAGTGAAAGAGAGTCGAGCCGTAGAGTGTTTTGGAGAGCGAATCATTTATGAGTTCCTTTGCACATCACTCAATCATCAGTGTTTCAGGTAGAAATGAAATCAGAATGAAATTTTGCAGGATGAGCTATTGCTTGTACCAGGCTTTTCGCCATTGCTTCATTGGGTCAATTTCGGCTTGCTGACAGGTAATAATATCTTTTGCCAATTTTTAAACTTCAGGACGCTTAGATTTAGTAAGGACATCTAAGCAAGTCGCTCCAACCGCGATCGCTGCTTGGGTAGCTTGAATGGCTTCACTCCCATTGCCCTGAACCAATTGTCCATTGGGAAACTGCTGCCGCGCGAATTGCCCGACAGCATCACCCTGGTCAATAATCCGTTGTTGAGCTAGGTTCAATGAAGTCGCTCGGTGCGGCTCGTTCACGGCTAGCCAAAGCTGCTTGTGACATTGTAGCCCGCTCATGAAGTTGGATTTTGTTAGGAAGGAAGCCATACTTTGGGTGGGGATTTTAGACTCTATTCAGAGTTAGAATTCCCGATTCAGGAGGCTAGCGATTGAATGCACGAAATCTTGTTGGGGAAGTACTTGACTTTGCAGGAATTTTGCACTTGTACGCTGACTTATCACAAGTACGCGGATCAGATTGCCCCGTACCCAGAAAACTTGGAGGAAACGCTTCCAGCATTGGAGGCGTTATGCCAACACATCCTCGACCCAGTAATTGATCACTTTGGCAGGGAGCGGTTTCAGTTGACCTATGGGATCTGCTCAAAGGATTTGAAGCGGTTTTTGAGCCAGAAAGACCCAGAGACAGGGATTAAGCATGGGCGGGTTGATCCCAGTCGGGATCAGCACATGGCGCATGAGAAGAATCGGAATGGAAAAGACTTCTTCAAGAATAGTAAAAATGGGAGAATGAGAAAGCCGAGGTCACTAGTACAAGAGGGCGGAAATACGCTGACTGTTCTGCAAGCTAAAAGCCTCGCAGAACAGTCTTGCTAATGGGTAGCTAAACTTACACCCGCGACTAC
>JARCMD010000358.1 GCA_030248885.1 Leptolyngbyaceae cyanobacterium MP9P1.79
CCGGATCGCCGACAATCGGATGTCCTAAATGAGCGGTATGCACCCGGATCTGGTGAGTCCGCCCGGTTTCAAGCTCAAAGTTAATCAGCGTGTAGTTACCAATCCGTTCCTTTACCTGCCAGTGGGTGATTGCAGTTCGTCCGCCATCAATTTCAGCCACGATCGCCATTTTTTGGCGGTCTTTGGAATCTCTCCCAATGGCTGCATTCACCGTACCGCTTTCAGTTTTGGGCGCACCGTAGACAATGCCCAGATAGTCTCGCCTTGCCGTCTTATGCTGAAACTGCTGCTGCAAATGCACATGAGCGCGATCGCTCTTGGCAATGGCGATCGCCCCGGTGGTGTCTTTGTCCAGTCGATGCACAATGCCGGGACGCTGAATGCCGCCAATGCCTGATAGAGTGCTGCCTCCCGACTCTGTGCGGCAATGCCACAGCAGCGCATTCACCAAAGTGCCGCTGGAATGACCGGGAGCCGGATGCACCACCAAACCCGCAGGCTTGTTCACAATTAGCAGTTCGGCATCTTCATACAAAATGTCTAAGGGAATATTTTCTGGCTGAAGATTGAGCGGTTCGGCATCGGGAATAGTGAGATGGATGCGATCGCCTGCCTGCACCAATTCTTTTTTGGAACGACAAACCTCACCATTGAGAATCACCTGTTGCTGAACAATAAGTTTTTGTACACGCGATCGCGACAAATCGACCAACTGGTCTGCCAGAAACGCATCGAGCCGTTCTCCAGCATCTTCTTCTTCAACTTGTAATTCAATTTGTGCGGGCAACTTCTTCGCTAACCAGATACACTCATTCAGGGACAATCATTTTAGATGGAATTTTTAGTAGAAATTAAGTTAGAAAACTTACAGCGTGAGTGGGTAGGATTAATCTTACACTCGGATTAGAGAGTTTCTAGGATTGGGTATCACTCCCAATTGCCAGCAAATCTGACTTCTGAAGCTTTACCTGCTAGATCTACTACTCTAAATTAATGTCCTCGGCTCCGAACAAACGCTCATCACTGTGATCCATGACTCGGCAAATCGATCTTATCAACATTTCTAAGACTATCACCTCGTTTGAAGGGGTTACTAATGCCGATATGCTTCCCCTAGGACGCAGATCAGAAGTTTTATCTGTATTGTCCAAAACCTGTCCAGATTGGAAGTTTCCAGTCAATCCAACCCATCCTGATCGGGGCGGCGTTGTTAGCGAACAGTGCCATTTAGAGTTTTACATTCCAGACGACGAGCCAATTTTGATGTTGGGGTTGGATGTTTATACTGGGGATGATGCGGTCGTTATGGGCGTGATTCGCTCGATCTGTCAAGCGACTGGCTGGCGAGCGTTTGACCCCGCTGAAGAGGAGCTAATCGATTTTACTAATTAGCTAGATTGGGGCGGTCTACAATCTGCCAGGATTGCGTGGAGGTTGACAACTTGCCCAATTACCGCGATCGCGGGAGCCGAGAATCCTGTTGCTTCCACCTGTTGCACAATGGTTTCCAATGTTCCCCTGAGTTCTTCTTGCTCTGGGCGAGTGCCCCAGCGAATCAACGCAATGGGTGTTGTATGGCTTAAATCTGCCGCCAACAGTTGCTCAATGATATAGGGCAGATTGTGGATGCCCATGTAAATCACGATGGTTTCGGAGCCGTGGGCGATCGCGTGCCAATTCACAGCGGGGCGATACTTTCCAGCGCCTTCATGTCCTGTAACAAAGGTGACTGAAGAACTGTAGTGGCGATGGGTGAGGGGAATACCTGCATAGGCAGGGGCAGCAATTCCAGAGGTGATTCCCGGCACTACCTCCACAGGAACCCCGGCTGCCACCAAGTCTTCCATCTCCTCGCCCCCTCGCCCAAAGATGAATGGATCGCCCCCCTTGAGACGCACAATGCAACCGCCGGACTGTGCGTTATTCACCAATAATTGAGTGATGTCTTCTTGCACCAAAGAATGCATCCCTTTCCGCTTTCCAGCATTAATCTGCTCTGCGTTCGGATTAATCATCGCTAAAATTTGGGGACTGACCAAGGCATCATAAACTACGACATCGGCACACTCTAAAAGAGCTTTGCCTTTGAGGGTCATTAAGCCGGGATCGCCAGGTCCAGCGCCAACAAGATAGACTTTGCCGAATTGATTCATAGAAGGGAAAGCAAGGGGGGTTAGGGTCAGGCTTCGGCTGAGCGCTCAGCCGAACGGAATTATGGATGCAAGCCTAAAAACAGTGATAAAGACGTAATGTTTGATGGTTGATTTTTCGCATTCTGCACTGATCATTGGTTGGCTAGATCGACGAGTAGATCGACCAGCCCGGGGCTGGCATCAAGCGGTTCGGCGAGGGTGATTTTGAGACTGGAATGCTGTTGAGATTGGGTGATGGATTGGGCGATCGCGTCGGTGATGCCGCCGTGAAACAAGAAATAAGGCAAGATGCCAATGTTTTTATAGCCTGAGTTAGCAAGGTCTTGCAGGCACGATTCCAATTTAGGTGATGTTGACCAATAGGCAACGGTGGCACCGAGATCATCGGCAAGGGCTGCGATCGGTTGATTAGCATTCAAGCGACGACTGCCATGGGCGAGCAAGATCCAGGCTTCCATTGGCAGGGACGATATGCGATCGTTGAGCAGTTGCCGTAACCCTAAATGAGAACCCAAATGAGCCGTTACATTTAACGTCGCTTTGTCTCCCACTAATTGCTGGGCTTGAGCGATTTCAGCCGGAATATCTTCGAGCAAATGCACACCAGCCAGCAAAAAAACTGGCAATAGCTGTAGAGAAATCTTTTTGAATGGCTCTTTTGCTTGACTGATCTGGACAATTTGCTCAATTTGTTGGTGCAACGGCAACGGATGGCATTCTAAGTAAGCATCGTAAACAAGAGGTAGGTCTTGAAAAAGAACCGATACCCGATCGCGGAACCGACTGGTCAAAGCTTCTGAAGCCAAGCGCGATCGCTGATCAGAACTCCCGTGAAAAATCAGAATATATACAGAGAAACAGGGCAAATCAATCAAAGGATTCAAGTGGCTTAACTCAGTAAATCTTATGGTTTCATCTTACAAAACTCTGATAAGAGTGGCTACTGTAAAACAGTTGAAAAGAGATTTAAAAACCTTCATAAAGTGCAATCTGAGCCAAACGTTATCAAGTTAGAAAGATAATTTAATCAGTCGTGCAACTGCAATGGGTATGATGTTAACTAAACTGTGATCGGTAAACGCTCTAGAATACAGCGATCGCAATTCTCAAGTTTAA
>JARCMD010000359.1 GCA_030248885.1 Leptolyngbyaceae cyanobacterium MP9P1.79
CTATCCCTCGCATCATGCTACTCATTTACCAGGTTTGATAAGACGTGTTGACGATATCTGCTGGCCATTTCTTCTGCTCTTTGATACACAGACAAGGGGGTTCGCAACATTGCAACTCGTAAAAGTCTGGGGAGACATAATCTTTGCTGAGGGGATAGCCGATCCAGTCTTCTCGCGTGACCCATTGCACTTTGATGATTTGGTCACTATCTAAAAGTTGCACATCGCCTATTGGGATCACCTTTCCTGGTCTCTAACGTTCCAAACAGGCTTTGAGGCTTAGTTGCAAGGTGCCGGGTTGCCAGTCTTGGTGGGGTTGCAACACGTCCAAACTTGTGCTGACCATCAGCAATTCGATCGCTGGAGTTATGGTTTGGATCTGCTCAGTTAAGCGGGTCATCATCGTCTCTACCCTTTCTGGCTCTGGGCACAATTCTGCTTCATCCGATTGCACCACAACGCTACTCGCTAGGACGGCTCGGTCTGCTGCCAATACCTGTCCCGTAGACCCATCCAGGTGCCAGTTGATGGAGTCGGTTGCAATGTGTAGCTCCACGAGCAATCGCAGCGTCCCAACTTGCCAACCCTGCTCTGGTTGCAGCGCTCTGGCTTTCACGCCGCCGATGAACTGCATCACTGCGTAGGAACTGCGGGTAAGGTGCCACAACAATTTGGGCATCCATTCATCGACGAGAATTTCTGGTCGTAGGAAGCTTTCCTCTAGGGCTGCGTCTGCGTTGGAGAGCCGATCGCCCACCTGATCAGCCACCTGCACCAACGCCAGCATCAAACTTTTTTGGCTGGTTTCGTCTGACACTTGCACATCTGGAGCGTGGGACTGAAGAAATGCTTCCAGACTGGATTTGACGATCGCCCGCTGCTCCTCAGCGTACAAAGCTTGACCCGTCAACCGCACGATCGCCTCATCGATCGCCGATTGGGTTGTTGCTCCAGCATCGGCACTGCTCATCTCAATGCCAGGAAGCGGTTTTTCAGGAAGCGGTTTTTCCTCCAAAGCTGATCCGAATTCGGCAGCCAGGGTTTCGACATCCAAGTCGATCGGCAAATGGGTGACAGCAGGAATGGGAGTTGCAGGTATGGGAGCGGGGGGGCGATCGGTCGCCTCGTCACTCGCGACAAATGCCAAGGTCAGATTGAGGTGAATTGACCCCGATTGCCAGTCTTTCCCTGGCTCTAGAAAATCAGCCTGAGCGGGACTAGTGAACAGATTCACTTCAGGTGTCGTGAGGTGAATGTGGTGAATCAGTTGCTGAAGTAGCGTTTCAGCCGCAGTGGGTTGCTTGCAAAAGCTGCCATCGTCGGAGCGAATCAGGATGTCGCTGGCGAGGGGAGTTGGCGGTGACTGATGGGTCACGAGGTCAAAGATCCAGCCAATTTTGGGCGTGGTTGCTGCTAAAACTGCTACCAAACGGAGAATGCCCGATCGCCACCCCAATTTTGGTGACTCTGAATCTGGTTCCGATGGCAACAATATAGTCGCCCTGACCCCGCCCAGCAAGCGCATCAGGTCGTAGGAGCCACGGGCGATCGTCCACAGCAAGCGCGGGATCAGGTCATCAACCAGCATCAATGCTGTGTAAAACTGTTGTTGATCTGGATGGGTAAGAGAACTATCCTCAGCCAGAAACGGGTTTTGCAACGCCTCTAAGGTTTCGTAGGTTTCCTCAGTCAGGTAGGGCGCGAGATTCTCGGAGGTCGGCGCAAGATCGGTGGACAAGCCTACGATCGCCACTCCCTCTGAGTCCGTCCACAGGGCCCGCAGTTTCCTGACCATGGTCACCAATCGTTGCATCGACTCGATCGCGGAGGCAGATACCCCAGGCACCGACAAGGCAGATGGGGCAGAGGAAGTCAGCTTCAGGATGGTCTTGCTGATTGGCTCAAACTGAAAGGACGAGGACACGGGTGGGGGCACAGGCGAGGGCAAATCAACGGAGGTCATACATGCCGCGAGGGAGGTGGGTGAGGGGAGGAGTTCGGTCATGGCTGGAGCAGGGCGGACACGGAACGATCGCACAAACTAGAGAATTCTACTTCCCAATAGTAAGGGTTCCCGTCTCTCCATCAGAAAAAGCGTTCAGAATATATCGATCGCCTTGTCTTTACACCAATGTGTCAAAACCTGGAGAGTATGGCCGATCGCTACGCCGTGACTTTTTTGGATTCAATAGATTGATGGTGAAGTACGCCGGAACCGATTCCCATCTGAGGTATAGCTGATTTTGTTGTCGGCTGATGAGATGCGTACCTTGCCATCCGGCAAAACCTCATAATTCCAGCGCACACTGGGACAGACCTGGGATTTTTCAAAGCTTGGAATCTTTTTCGGGGCTGGCTGAGACCCAGCAACCAGTTCTCTAAACTGCAAGATCTTGTTAGTCACTTCCCATTGAAGTGGGATTCTTCTTGTGAAGTGCCATCTCAATCCACCATGAAGAGAATAGGCAATATTCCAGACAACCACTGGTTTTTCATCTAAATCAGAGGCGTTGCGAAAGATATCTGGAGAAGAACGCACACAGGGATCTTGGGGATTGAATTTTGTTGTTCTTTGGACAAAATCAGCGGCGGCAAAGGTAAAGTATGGGTTTAGAAATGGCTTTAGAAA
>JARCMD010000003.1 GCA_030248885.1 Leptolyngbyaceae cyanobacterium MP9P1.79
AAGAAAATTTTGAGGGGTCGAAGACCCTCAAAATTTAACTCCAACTAACCTCCCAGCTTTCAGCTACCCGTCAATTAATGATTGACAGACTACTAGGTATTGCCCAAAACGACGGCTCGATTAGTTGTCCAGATGGATGAGTTGTGGTCATTTGTGGATCACAAAGGGAACAAACAATGGGTTTGGTTAGCGATGGATGTGGCGACCCGCGAAATCATCGGGTGCCCTATCGGAGACCGTTCTAAGCGATCGGCACAAGCCCTGTGGAATTCTCTTCCCCGACGCTATCTAACAAGCCTTTGAGTTGAAGGAATGCTTCATCTTGATGAGATGCCAAGCGTTCCGTTATGAGAGTTGGCAAGGCGAAACCTGGATTGAAAAGAGGTGGAAAACTATAGATTCAGACACCTGTGATACCACTGCTAAGTCTGAATGTGGTTAATACTCTCTTAGTAGCATCTGAGGATAAAATTCACCGCGACCTATTTTACTTGGCTAATCTTTATTGCAGCCGCTGTCTTAGAAGTCGGGGGTGATGCGGTTATTCGTAAGGGCTTAGCTGGAAGCAATCTAGTTCTCATTGGTTCAGGCTTTCTCATGTTAGGCTGCTACGGCTTAGTCGTTAACTTAGTGAAGTGGGACTTTTCTAAGCTCATGGGAGTCTATGTTGCCCTCTTTGCTCTAGTCAGCGTTTTGTGGGGACGCTTCATTTTTAAGGAAAATCTACCCACTTCCACCTGGGTCGGTTTGGCGGTCATTATTGCAGGGGGACTGATTATCCAAGCGGGTCACAAATGAGTGAACTGGATGGTTGCAGTGGCTAAATAATGAACGCAGAAGATTTTCAGCAAGGGGGATCTTTTGCCAGTGCAGCGGTAAAACCTTCCTCTGAAATCTCCGAAAGCGGTTACCGCTGATTCTTTGCCCATAGCGATCCACACGGGACTTACGCAGTCAGAATTTAAAGTGAGAGAATCTGACACAAATAAGGGGCTTAAACCCGTTGCTACACAAGTCTGTTAAATCAATACTTCAGATAGTTTTTGTGGAGGTTCTGGAAACCCTATGTGCAGTCAGTATAGACCCTTACCCTAAATCCCTCTCCCCTTTTGGGAGAGGGACTTCAATCCGGCTCCCCTTCTCCCGTTCTGGGAGAAGGGGTTGGGGATGAGGGCTAGCTACCGCAAAAATGTCCGAACTATTGTTAAACAAGTTTTTGCGTAAGTCCGATCGACAAAGGGATCGAATCCCACTAGAAAAGGTCAAAGCGTAACCGTGTAAGCATCGCGGATACCGGACACCTGGGTGATTTCAGCTAAGATGCCTTCTGGCAGAGGGTCATCAATGCTTATCACCATCACCGCATCACCGCGCACAATCTTGCGCCCTACTTGCATACTGGCGATGTTGACGTTGAAATTGCCCAGCAACGAGCCGATGTTGCCAATGATGCCTGGCATGTCGCGGTGCAGGGTAAACAGCATATAGCGGCTGGGTGGCACGTTGATGGGGAAATCATTGAGGCTGGTAATGCGAATTTCGCCGTCTCCCAGCAAGGCTCCGGTGACGGAATGTTCTCCCAGGGTGCCCTTGGCTAAGAGGTGGAGCGAACCCGTGTAGTCGCGGTTAGAAGCATCCCGCGTTTCAATGACCCGAATGCCGCGCTCCTTGGCCTCAATGCTGGCGTTCACATAGTTGACTCGCTCTTGCAAGGCATTGAAGAGTAAGCCTTTCAATGCGGCCACTACAACAGGCTGGCTTTCGTTAGTTGCTAATTCTCCCTGTAAGCGGATGTTCAGGCACTCAATGCGTCCGCCTGCCAATTGCCCCACCAAATTACCTAGGGTTTCTGCTAGTTGCAGGTAGGGACGGAGTTTTTCCAGTAGCTCAGGGCGCAATCCGGGAATATTGACGGCCGATCGCGCGGGTAGCCCCAGCAGCACATCGCGGATTTGTTCTGCCACATCGATCGCCACATTCACCTGTGCTTCTTCTGTGGAGGCTCCCAAGTGGGGCGTTAAGATGACTTCTTTCGACAACGATCGCAGGGGCGAGGAGTCTTCCAAGGGTTCTGTTTCATACACATCCAAAGCGGCTCCGGCGATCGTCTTTGCTTGGATGGCTGCTGCCAATGCCGCCTCATCGATGATGCCACCTCTGGCACAGTTAATAATGCGGGTCGTTGGCTTCATCTTGCTCAGAGCTTCAGCATTGATGAGGTGAGCCGTTTCTGGAGTTTTGGGCAAATGCAAGGTAATGTAATCTGCTTCCCGGAACAACAAATCCAATTCCACCAAGCGACATCCCAACTGGTCGGCCCGCTCAGTGGAGACAAAGGGATCGTAGGCAAGCAATCTCATACCCATTGCCCTAGCGACGGTGGCAACGTGGGCACCAATTTTGCCCAACCCAATGATCCCCAGCGATTTTTTGTAAATCTCCACACCCGTGAAGCTTTTGCGATCCCACTTACCACTTTTCAAGGACTGATTGGCATCGGGAATGTATCGAGACAGTGCCATCATCATCGCTAACGTATGCTCAGCAGCGGCGATCGTGTTGCCCTCTGGGGAGTTAACAACAATAATGCCTTTGCGGGTGGCGGCTGGCACGTCTACGTTATCCACGCCCACGCCTGCTCTGCCAATGATTTTCAATTGGTTGCCAGCGGCAATCACGTCTGCGGTCACTCGTGTTCCAGAGCGAATCATCAGTGCGTCGTAGTCTGAAATGATATGCAGCAGTTCTTCAGGTGGCAGTCCAATTTTGATGTCTACCTGAGCAACTTGGGAAAGAATATCAATTCCAACTTGGTCGATGGGATCAGAAACAAGAACCTTTGACATGATCAACGAGTGTAGGGGTGCGGCACCGAGACGGGACTTGCAAATGGGTATCAAGAATACACATTGCCAATACAAAATGTAATTCTAGATGCAAAATGTACCCAAAGGAACGATCGCTTAAAAGTTTTCGCATTTACTGGATTTCTCGATGTAACCAACAAGCCCTGTCACGTTTGCCTTATAAAGAGAAAGCTACTCGCTACAACAGACTCAGAATTGACCAGGAAATAAGACTGAAATCAGAGACATCAACCATGCAGAATCAGGTTAGTGCGGGAAATCCTTTTTTGATGCTGGACTATGAACCCGCATTTGAGTCATTGGGGCCCGACTATTTCGATGTGGTAACGGCGGCTGAATTCCCGACTCACATTTTGCGCTTTCGCAATGATCCCCAATTGCGGCAACTGGGGCTAGATCCAGCGGCAGTGACGGATGAACATTTTATTGAAGCCTTTGGCAAGTTTGAAAGTGTCCATCCCTTTTTGGCGATGCGCTACCACGGCTACCAATTTGGTGAATATAACCCCAATTTGGGCGATGGGCGAGGATTTCTCTACGGGCAGGTGCGTGGGGCCGATCGCGAACTCTATGACTTTGGCACCAAAGGTTCAGGAACTACTCCCTATTCCCGCAGTGGCGATGGCCGGTTGACGCTAAAGGGCGGGGTGCGGGAGGTGCTGGCAGCGGAAGCACTCTATGCCTTGGGCGTAAAAACCTCCCGCTGTCTGAGCCTGATTGAAACCGGGGATCAACTCTGGCGGGGCGATGAGCCGTCTCCCACTCGGTCTTCGGTGATGATTCGGGTTAACCGCTCTCACATTCGCTTTGGCACCTTTGAGCGGCTGTACCATTTGCAACGCAAAGACTTAATCCATAAGCTGCTGGATCATGTCATTCAGGTTTACTATCCTCACTTGCTGGGAGAACCCGATCGCTACGCCCTCTTCTATGCAGAACTCGTGCAACGGGTTGCAGAGTTGGTGGCACAGTGGATGTCGGTGGGTTTTTGTCACGCCGTACTCAATACGGACAATATGTCGATCACGGGGGAAAGCTTCGACTACGGCCCCTACGCCTTTATCAATACCTTTGATCCCCAATTTACTGCTGCCTATTTTGACTACTATCGGCGCTACAGTTACGGCAATCAGCCAGAGGTGTGTCACTGGAATCTGACGATGCTCCAACGTCCTTTGGCGGAGGCGATCGACCTAGGTGACATGGAGGCGGGATTGGCCCAGTACCATGCCCATTATGTGGCGACTTACACGCAGCGCATGGTGAACAAATTGGGCTTTGCCACACTGCCACTGGAGCAGGCGGAGGTGTTGGTGCGATTAACCGTGCAATTGCTACAAGCGTCTCAGGTGGGATATCACGAATTTTTCACTGAGTTAACCCAGCAGTTTGAACCAGAGTGGCAAGGGGAGGAGCGACGAATTTTTGGGCATGTGACGATCGCTGACCCCCTATTCCATTCATCAGATGCATTGCTCAATGTGCTAAGCCAATGGCGACAGGCGTATCATCAGGCGCTATGCAGTGTTCCCTATACAGAACTGGCATCGATCGCCCACCGCCTCACCCAACACAACCCTGTTACCCCGTTGCTGCGTCCTGAAATTGAAGCTGTGTGGGACTCGATCGCCCAAAAAGACGATTGGCAGCCATTTCAGGAGTTGTTGAAAAAGGGGTAGTCACCTGAGATTATCTCAGATCCCTTGGGCAGGAGGGTAAACCACAGCGCGAAGCAAGTCAGCGACCGACCAAACGTGGTCAGTCAAGCCGATCGCCATCGCCAGAGTGCGGAGTTGAAAGCGTTGCTTGCCTTGAGGGAGAGGGAGGCGTTGACGCAAACTACGATGAGGACGCACCCAATTGTAGACACAAGCAGACCACCAAGCGAAGGCATGACGCTTTGGGGACGGTGGGCAAAGGCGAGAGAGCGACGAACCTGGTGGGGATTCATGCGGCGGGCTGTGGCATTAAAGCGTTCCACAGCAAAGGTATTAGGTTGGGTGTAACCCAGTTCCGCGCTTGCCTTGATGAATGCGCTTCCAACTGCCATGGGCTTTCATCGTTTCCACCCTCATCAGGCGTTTACCTGAGTGTCGTTTGATGACCTGAGCCTGAGCGAGGGTGCGGTGGATGCGGTAACGGGGGTTAGGGACGCGTCCTGTGGAACCTTGACGGGGGGGAAGTAGGCAATGCCAAAGATGGCAGGAAACAAGCTACTGTAGCTGGCTGCTCCATCGGTCATCAACCGTAAATCTTGGGGATTGGCGAGTCGCCCAGCACTGTGACGCATCAAGTCCTCAAACAAGGACTCGTTGCGTTCTCCGACTTCGAGTTGGACGATAAACTTGCTGTGAGCATCAATACTGAGGGCATCCCAGTGTTGATGGCTCTTCGACTCGACATAGCCGTGGCGCTCGTCAATTTCCAGTGTCCGGGTGGTTAAGTTGTGCGCCTGAACCTGATGAAAGGCTTGGGCATGACGACCACTCCGCAGCGCAAGTCGGCGCACGGTGTCTCAAAGGCTGCGAGTCAGTCGCGCTGTTCCTTTAATCGAGGTGCCTTCAGCTAATTGCTCAGCAATCGCAATCGCTCTGGCTTCGGGAATTTTGACGTTCCATAACCCACTCTGCTTGCGTTCGCTGAACTCATGACCACATTTGCGACAGCGTAAGTAGCGGATCTCGTCAACTCCGTAGGTCTTGCGAACCACTAAGTTGGCTTTGCCTATCTCGCCATAAAGCTCGCACTCGCTGTTGACACGGGCTAATCTATCTATAGAACCTATTTGACATCTTTGGTGAAAGCGTTGCGGCTAGGGCATTTCAGCGAAAGTAGTCAATTTGCCGAAATCCTCTTCTGCTAAGGGTTA
>JARCMD010000360.1 GCA_030248885.1 Leptolyngbyaceae cyanobacterium MP9P1.79
GGTTTGGGGGTGAAGGGGTGAGGGATTGATGGGCGGTAATGATGGCGTGTCCGATCGGGTGTTCGGAGTGGGATTCTAACGCGGCGGCAACCTGCAACACCTCGGCTTCTGAGTATCCAGCGGCAGGAATGACGGCAGCAACTTCTGGTTGTCCGGTGGTGAGAGTGCCAGTTTTGTCGAAGGCGATCGCCCTCACTCGCCCCATCAACTCCAACTGCGCCCCGTTTTTGAACAGAATCCCTTGCCTCGCTCCATTGGCAATACCGGAAAGCAAGGTGGGCATAATTGCCGCCATCAACGCACAGGGGGAAGCCACCACCAGAAAGATCAACGCCCGATAAATCGTGGTTTCCCAACTCCATTGCCACAAAAAGGGAGGCAGCAGGGCGAGCAAAATCCCGACCAGCACAATCACCTTGGCGTAGCCCCGCTCAAACTTTTCAATCAACTGCTGCGAGGGTGGCTTCTCAGTTTGCGCCTGTTCCACCAGCCGAATCACTCGCTGAATCAAACTACTTTCGGGCGATCGATCGACTCGCAGCTTCAATGCTCCATTCCCGTTGAGGGTGCCGCCAAAAACAGTTTCACCCACGGTTTTCTCCACGGACATCGACTCTCCCGTAATCGCTGCTTGATTAATCGTGCTGTAGCCATTGATGATCATGCCATCGGTGGGAATGAGTTCTCCCGGTTTCACGAGAATTTCATCGCCTACGCTGAGATCGGCGATCGCCACTTCGTCTTCCCCAGTCGATCGCAAAACTCTGGCCGTGTCAGGTGCGAGACTCATCAAACTGCGAATGCTGCGATCGGTGCGCCGCATGGCATAACCTTCTAGTGCCCCGCTAATCGCAAAGATCAAAATCAGCACTGCTCCATCAATAATCAGGAAATACTCCCGTCGCCATAGCCCTAACCCAGCGGCTCCCAAGGCGGACACAATCATCAGCAGGTCTACATCCAATTCCTTTTCCTGAAAGAGGGTGGTCAACCCTTCACGGGCACTCTCGTAACCGCCAACGACATAGGCAGCCACCAGAATGAATAACGCGATCCCGACCCACTCTAAATGCAGTGCCCACCAGCCCAGGAGCAACAGCACTCCACATAGAATTGCTGCAAGAACATCGCCGTGTTCCTGGCTGAGCGTTGATAAGCGAGTTTGAGGTAAGCGAGTCGAGTCAAGCATGAAACCCAATCCAAATGACTCTCTCACCCTAAACCTTGACATCAATGTCAATGTCAAGCGTTTGCTGCCATGGTCCTGCGATAGAATACAGGGAATTCACATACCCACGAGCGACTTCTCATGCTAGCCACCTCTCCTAGCTACCAAATTGTTTGGGAAAAGCTGCCAGATGATTTTCGTTTACCCAACGACCCCGTGGACAACATTAATCAGCCCCCTTTAGCGGCAGCGTTGACAGAAAGTTTGCAGATTGCCAAACGCTTACCAGATAACGCCTTGACCCCAACTAACTACGGCATCTGTGCCACCGTCAACGGCAAAATCGTGGTGAAAGCGCCTGACTGGGCCTATATTCCAACGATTACTGTGCCACGCTCAGAAATGGTTCGCAGCTACACTCCCCGGCTCCAGGGTGAAATTCCGGTACTCGTGCTGGAGTTTTTATCCGACACTGAGGGCGGCGAGTATTCCATTAAGGAAACTTACCCGCCTGGAAAATTCTTTTATTATGAACAGATTCTGCAAGTGCCCAACTATGGCATTTTTGAGCCAGAAGCCGGAACCCTAGAACTTTATCGCCTTACGGATAAAAAGCGGTATCATCTGGAATCTGCAAATGAGCAGAACCGTTTCTGGATACCCGAAATGCAGCTTTTCTTGGGAGTTTGGCAGGGAACTCGTGAAAACCGTCACGGCTACTGGCTGCGCTGGTGGGATGAGCAGGGAAATCTACTCCTGTGGGGCACAGAACAGATAGAACGACTGGCAGCCCAACTTCGCGCTGCTGGAATTGAGCCACAAATATAGAATTATGAGTGCGTCAACCCTCAAGGGATTAACTATTAAAGAACTGACGGATGCGATCGGTGAAGGTATTACGCCCCGGATGGTGCGGCACTATCATCAGTTGGGGTTGATGCCTCAGCCAGCGCGATCGCCCGGAAATTACCGCCTTTACACGCAACAGGATGTGCAACGGCTCAAGCGGATCATGGCGTTGAAGCAACAGGGATTTCAACTGACGCATATTCAGAAATTACTGGAAGCCGATTTAGCCAGCGAAACGCCTGAAATCCTGTTGACTCAGTTACATCGGCAATACCAGATTGTGATTCAGCAGATCACTCAATTACGCCACACGGCAACGGCACTCGAACGCTTGCTGGGGCGCGATCAACACTGTCAGGCAACCCAGGCAGAAGCAATAGCTCGCTTGAAACGATTAGAAGCCGAGACTCAAACGAGTCTGGATGGCTTTGAGCATGTGTGGAGCGAAATGGATACGGAGGTGCATCAGCATCCGGAGGCGTTTCAGGAATCACTGCACTGGCTGTTGCCTGACTTAAGCGATCGTTCTGAGATTGAAGTGGATTTGTTGTCTCGCTTGGTGTTAACGTGTGGCGATGTCAGTTTGGTGCCCTTTGTCCGGTTGAGCCGGGATGCGATCGCCGTCAGTCGAGAGGTTCTGAAAGCAGGCTGTCAGATTGTGGCGGATGTTCCTGCCGTCACCAGTGCGATCGATCAACCGCGTCTGCTTCATCTGGGCTGTGACGTTGCCACGCTGATCGATGATCCGCACATTACCAGTGCTGACGAGGCAGAACAGGCATTCTGGCAGCAGCACCAGTGGCAGGAACGCTTACAAGCCTGTCAACCCGGCTGCATTCTCGTTGTTGGCTATGCGCCCTCGGTTTTGCTGACTGTCTGTAAAGCGATCGAGCAACAGCAAATTCAGCCTGCATTGGTGATAGGAATGCCGATCGGGTTCAGCCATGCCCCGATCGCCAAGCGTCAGTTAATGCGCTCTGGAATTCCCTTCATTACCATTGAGGGAACGATCGGCGGTGGATTATTGGCAGCCACTGCGCTCAATGCTCTGGCAGAATCGTTAATTGCTAAACCTGATTGCCACTGCTACTTGAGTCAGTTGTAGAGTTGCCCTAGAGAAGCGGGGCGTTGGCGTTCTCAAAGCGTCTCTTTCAGAGAAAGCCTCTCCATCGGAGAATCACTGTTGCAACCTGATCAGCATATTCCTCATGTAACCCCAGAGAGCCAGGAAGTCGCTCACTCCAAACCCCTGCCAACTCTGTCCATTGCTCATTAGCTTTGACAGAGACGTTTCGCAAACAAATCCCTCCTTATCTCGATCGGTGCTTGAGTCGCACTGGAAAGCCCACTACCTAAAAATTGATAATGATTCTCATTGCTATGATATAGTGCCTCAAGGCAGATTAAATCTTCTGTCGGAGATTTCAGCTAAACGCAGTGTGAGGCAAGATGAGCAGACTCAAAGCACAAATCCTAGTTCGGTTACGCAGAGCGGTGACAACAACAATAACCACCCTCATCGTTGCAATTAGCTTGGGGAACTTGAGCCGGATCGAGTCCGCCATTGCCCAAACTCCTGTCAATCAATTTAGTTCTCCCGATCTAACTGATCCTGTCGATATCACCCCCCTGGAATCAAGGTTGTGTCCAAGTAATCTGGAAGCGACGATCGCCGCCATCATTAAGGGGCCCAGATTTAACACTGCGCAATGGGGCATTCTGATCGAACCAGTTTCGGAGCCAACAGTACTTTATAAGTACAATTCAGATACTTCCTTGATCCCAGCCTCCAATATCAAACTGTTGACCACAGCGGCTGCATTACGAATTATTGGCGATCGTACTCCTCGGAATCGATTATCTCTTGAGGACTGGGTTACTGTAATCAATCGAGATAGTGATAATGACCTAGCGGATGCCCTGCTTCGCCAAATTGGCGGTCAACGTGCGGTTAGATCTGCCCTCGCTGTATTGGGGGTGAATTCAAACAGTTATGAGCAGGTGGATGGATCGGGGTTGTCCCGCAAAAATCGGGCGAAGCCATCGACCTTTGTGACGCTGCTGAGAGAAATGCACACCCATGATGAAAGTGGTCTGTTTTATCACTCTTTGTCGATAGCCGGAGTCAATGGAACCTTACGAAATCGCTTCCGCGATACCCCCGTTCAAGGCAGGGTTCATGCCAAAACCGGAACCTTACAAGGAGTCAGAGCATTGTCTGGTTATTTGGAGAATGCCGACTATGGCACGATCGCCTTCAGCATTGTGGTCAATCAGCCTGGTCAATCCGCTCAAGTGATGACGCAAGCCGTTGATCAGATTGTGCTGCAAACTGCCCAAGTGACTCGCTGTAATTAAGCTGTGATTAAACAGTAGACATCCATCTTTACGAATGGATGATTTTAACAAAGACAATCGTTATCACAGCAGGAAAGATCATCAAGAAATAGTCCTTCTTGAC
>JARCMD010000053.1 GCA_030248885.1 Leptolyngbyaceae cyanobacterium MP9P1.79
AAAGTTAGCTCTGCTCCTGACTTTGAAAATAAGATCCCGCCCACGGTTGAATCAGGGTTTGAGCCTTAAAATCTGCTCAAAATTTGTCCGAAGTATTGCCATAAGTCTCTCAAGAAAAACCGCCTCTCAACTTCCGATCGGCAAATTATTCGCCAAGGGCAGCATCAAGCGGCTCAGAATGCGCCCGTCTTCTAGCTTGTAGAGATTGAACTCGCCACCTAGCTGTTGCATCAATACCTGACAAACGCCGAGATGCAGTCCGGGAGGCTGATCTAGGGTGGAAGGAGCCAATAAATCCACCGATCGGCCTGTCTGCAACTCGGCAATGAGGCGCGGCTCCATCGTGCCATTGTCCGTAATCGACAACTCCAACCAGCGCTGTTCCACCAGGCGGCACCAGATATCAATGCGCCCTCCAGGTTGGCAGCGGTAGCACGCTGTGAGCAGCACCTCATGCAACATAAACTCCATTTTGATCACATCGCCGCCGATCGTGGGTGTGCCTTCATTGTTGTGAACCTGCAACCACAGTTGTCGCTGCTTGATAATGCCCTCAATCCGTTCCAACGCTCGCTTGAGCAAACCTGCCAGGGGGGTTGTTTCCTGGTATGCCCGCAATTTTCCTTGCTCTTCTTTAATCACCTGAGCCGTGGAGTTGAGCAGGTCTCCCAATTGCCGCAGGACTTGCTGGTACTGGGACTCATTGTAATCTTTCTGATTGATGAGTTCGTTCAGTCGCTTCACGCCTAATCCTAAAATGCGATGGAATTCCTCAAATCGGCGCTGCTTGTACCAACTGAGGTGCTGGAGCCGCTCCCGCTGCACCCGCAAGGTTTCTGTCAAAATCAAGTAGCGCCGTGACCAGGCAATTTGGCTGACTAAGGTGCCTAAGGCGTTGAGGTGGCGTTCACTCCAATGGCGCGATCGTTCATCTGCCACCACCACCATACCCGTCGGCTCATGCTCAGGAGAGGTCCGGAGCGCCATCACGAGAATTTGACCAATGCCCGCTCCATTGAGCCATTGGCGAGAATCCTGGGGCAAATCATCAATGCTCAGCGGTAAAATGCCATCGGTTTGCAGCGCCCATTGCACCAGTGTGTCGCTATGCACGGGAACGGTTGCCTGCTGATCGACACTAAATTGGCTGTCGGCCACCACGGGCGAAATGATCTTGCCCGATCGCCGACCAGAGGGCCAGCAAACCATTGTGGCAAGAGGAACCTGGAGAATCTGGGCAATGTGCTGTAATGCCAGGCTTTCCAGTTCTGCTACCTGATGGGTTTGTTGGATGGTGGTGAGTCCCCATTGAATGGTTTGGGAAATTTTCTGTTGCTGGTCGGTCTGGCGCTGCAATTGCCATTGGTGCAAAATTAATCCAATTTGTTGGCTGACGACTTGGAAGATTTGGCGCTCAGCCGCATTCCATGTGCGGGTGGACTCATGTCCAACCACTAGCAAGCCTTCCAGGGTATGGCCCAAGGAGGTGCTGCAAATTAACAACGATCGAATTCCCAACTCCAGGAAAGTCGATCGCCAGGTCATTAACCGGAGATCTTCCTCTAGGTTTTCCACTCCGATCGCCTCGGTGCTTTGCTCCAGCATTTGCCAATCGATGTCATTTAATAGCTGGAGGGGTGCCATCAAAGGGCGGCGACTCGCAGGCTGGCTCTGGTAGCACACATCAAACCGTTGTTGGTCGCGATCGTACAACAGCACCAGAAACCGCTCGGTATTCAGACGCTCACAAAGCTGCTCAGCACAATTTTTCAGCGTTGTTTTCCAATCATCGTCACTGTAGATGGCATGGCTCATCTCAGCCGTGAGGGATTGGTCTAGCTTAATTTGCTGAATAGCGACTTCCATTTCCTCTAAGGGAGCCGTTAACGCGATCAGTTGCGCTGCCCCTTTCATATAACTTTTTTCTGAGTCTTCCCAAATGCGGGCTTCGTTACCCTCTACAGCCAAAAAACCCAGTAATTCGTTCTGAAATATAATGGGAGCCGCAATCAGCGATCGGGCCTTAATCTGCTGCATCAGTCGAAAAGTAATCTCAGCCTTGAGAGAACTTTGGGCTTCCCCGATCGCCACTAATTGGTCAGACACCAGCGCCTGATAAAAGCCGCCGATCTCCTGCACCGTGATCCCAGAGGACGCTGAGTTCACCTCTGCCATCCCCGCCTTCTTTTGTCGATTACTTACCCGCCGCCAAAAATAGCGCCGCTCTCGCTCAAACCAGTAAATATTAGTGCGCGATGGATTAATAAACTGGTGAGTCTCTTCAACGATCGCCTCCAAGCGTTGCGACAACGTTGGCAACGTTTGCAGCTTAGTCAACAAAGACAGTAAAGGCTGGTCGGGGCGTTTCGTTTGCAGCCGTTGCCAGTCCATCTCCAGCTTATGCAAAGCTGCTCCCAACTCCCCCAACAGCATGGCGAGGCGGGCTTTTTCATCCGCCTTGGCCGAAACACCCCAGAGCGTCGAACCGAGCAGGGCGACTCCAAAACACTGGTCACGGTAGCGGATTGGAAAGAGGAGCGCCCCTTGAATATTGAAGCGTTGGGCTGCTTTGCGCCACTCCCCCGCCCTAGTTTCTTCCCGTAAATCTGGCACACCCACAGGTCGTTGTTGAATCACAACCTGCTCCAGGATATCTCCCGGAGAAAGGATGAATCGTTGTTTCAAAAATGAGGTGTCTCCGGTGGGGGTCATGCCTCCCTTGCCAAATAAGCGGTGGTCGAGGCGATCGTAAAGCCCAATCCAGATCAAACTGTAGTCGAACTCATTGTGGAGATAGGTCAACGCTGTCTCAATCAGCACCTCAACATTCATCTCCTCACGTAAAACTTGAAGGCAGCGCCCCAGCGCCACCAATTGTTTTTCGTAAGTAGTGGGTTCTTTTTGCAAATTCATCTCACCTAACTCCCCTATTACCTGGGCAGCTATGCATATCGCTTCTCAGAGATTAGTCTGTAACCTGGCACCCTTACAGCTAGGATGCCCATATTTAAGAGAGAGTAGTGGCTGAATCCCTATCCTTTTGAGCCGTTGCGAACCCTGATCATGGAATGAATACAATGCGTAAATACAATGCGTAATAGAGCCGAGTTGAAA
Organism: Leptolyngbyaceae cyanobacterium MP9P1.79; assembly: GCA_030248885.1. Classification (GTDB taxonomy): domain Bacteria; phylum Cyanobacteriota; class Cyanobacteriia; order JARCMD01; family JARCMD01; genus JARCMD01. Next base: position 3,115 of record JARCMD010000053.1, read on the forward strand.
AATTGGGTGCCACGATCGTCCCTCTTCAATCAATTCCCGCAGGCATCACTGGATCTGAGAGCAACCATCATCTACCCTGAGGTCGCTTCACCCTTAGATAGCACTGCAACTTAGCCATCCCTGAATACCTTATTCAGATAAACCAAGTTGTCGCTACCAACGAAATCATTGAGATCTAAGGGGGAGTGTAAGTGGCATGTGGATATCGGTCATATTCTTCGCTTTAAGATATTTAGGCAAGTGCCTTAGGGCAGCCAAAGTTCTTTCTTTTAGAGATTTGATGCCAACTTGATTTGAGTTTTAGCAACGTTAACTTTGCCAGCTTAGAAGCTCAAGCTCCTTATTCTATGCAACTCTATAGAGAATTAGTATTAGCCCCTTTGTTGCCACTGACTGTTGCGACTGAGTAGTTCACGAAAGCTTCTTCACCCCGTTGGGCAGTGTGCCGGACTAAATGGCTCATAGAGTTCAAGTGGCTCATAAATATCAGAAGAAGAATTATTCTGGTAATGGTTCTTAAATTTTGTGTGATCCCATGTTTCCTAATGACTCTACTTCTAAATTCAATCAATCCAGACTAAATGTCGATCCAGAGTGGCTACATCACCGGGTGATTCAGGCTCTGAAGTGGCTGGACTATACCGGACAGCAACCTCTGGGACGGTGGATGCAAGCTCAAATCCAACATACTCTCGGTTTAACCGATGCTCGGTTGTCCCAAAATCTGTGGGGATTGGATTTTAGCAATCCGGTGGGCTTGGCCGCCGGATTCGATAAGGATGGTCTTGCTTGTGGCATTTGGTCTACCCTTGGTTTTGGTTTTGCTGAACTTGGCACCGTCACATTCCAGGCTCAGCCCGGAAACCCCCGCCCCCGATTATTTCGTTTAACACTAGATGATGCAGCCCTGAATCGGATGGGATTTAATAACCGGGGCGCGGCCGCGATGGCAGCACTTTTGCAGGCAAGGGCGATCGGACACCCATCTGTAGAACCAAAAGCCCTAGAAACAGCGGCACCTCTTTTACCCGTCGCTCCCTACCCTCTGGGTATCAATCTCGGTAAGTCAAAGGTAACACCCTTAGAGGATGCTGCAACAGACTATGTTGCTAGCTTTCGGCTACTTCAGTCCTGGGGAGACTATTTCGTCGTTAATGTTAGTTCCCCCAATACACCAGGGTTACGATCGCTGCAAGCAGCGGATCAACTTGAACCCATTCTGGACTCGCTACAGCAAGAAAATCAGGGGCAAAAACCTCTTCTGATTAAGATCTCTCCTGATCTAGAGTGGGATGCGATCGTGGACATTCTGAACCTGGTACAAAAACATCAGTTGGCAGGCATTATTGCGACCAACACAACCGTGAGTCGAGCAGGGCTAAAAACGCAGATTATTCCCACGACAGGGAACCCGATCGAAACTGAGGCAGGGGGGATCAGCGGTGCGCCATTACGCCAGCGGTCTACGGAAGTGATTCGGTTCATCTGGCAGCACACCCAGGGAACGGTGCCGATCGTCGGTGTAGGTGGCATTTTTACGGCGGAGGATGCCTGGGAAAAAATTACTGCTGGAGCTAGTTTAGTGCAGGTTTACACAGGCTGGATTTATGAAGGCCCGGGAATGGTGCGGCGAATTCTGGAAGGGCTGTTGCAAAAACTAGCTATCCATAATCTGTCCCATCTTTCGCAAGCTGTAGGGCAAGAATCGCTGAGCGAATAGAAATGAAAGCATTCCAGGATTGCTCTAATCCAAGATGGAGATATACTGTTTTTCATGCAGATGGCGGCAACTTATAAAATTTATCTCGATCTGATTTAAATTATTTAAGTGTTTTTAGACCTTTCAAAAGCCCAGCGTTATTTATCTACTTATTTAGAAGTTTTATTTAGAAGTATCGTTCTATCCTAACGAGTTTTTAATTTAGCAATTCTGTCATGTTGCATCTAGCGCAAGTCGTAACCCATGATCCGTTGGGCAATGTAGAACTTCAACTACTTGCTGAGCAGAAATCTGATGGTGCGTGGGTTGTCACTCCTGAAGCAGAGACACTTTTTTATCAGAAGGTTGACAATTTAGGGAAAGGAGCGTTCCTTTTACTCGAACTTTCTTCTACCCATTCTATCTTGAGTGCCCAGAATGCTACGGTTTGGGTGCTAGATTTTGTTGAGAAGTATTTATGCCACGGTGTGACTCCTGCATTCTTGGAGCAGGAAACAGAGCGGGCTGAACAGTGGCGGCAGTCTCTAACCTTGCAAAGCCAGGAACTGGGTCGCCGATCGCTGGAGTTGGAGGCTCGGCGTGAGCAAATTGAAGCTCTGGAAGAAAGCCTGAAGCAGGAGAAGCAAAAGCTGGAGATACTCGCTACGCAAGCTCAAGCAAATTCATCAGAACCGACTTCACAAAGCGAAGCTTAGCGAATGATCAATATAGCTCTCCCGACTTGTCGGTGACAAGAGTATCTCTTGATACTCTTGTCACTCCCGTAAAAATCCCAGAATGCAGAGAATCCTTGTTGATAAGTGTTGCTTACCAACAAGAACCGAGGAGAGCTAACAGAATCTTGTGGGGGACGGATCATGAAAGTGCAAGTGATGGGTGATGGACAAATTATTATTCCATCTGAAATTCGACAGCGATTAGGGTTACGTGAAGGGGATGAACTGCTGTTTAGTTTGGAAGGTGATGTAGTGCGATTGCGCCCAATCAAACGGCGACGGCTCAGTGAGTTTCGTGGTGCTTTACCTGCTACAGTTCCTTACCCTGGTAAAGAGGCAATTCGTCAGCATGTTGCCGAGACTCTGACGATCGGGAACGAATAGTCATAACCAATCTCTGGGTAGATGCCAATGTTCTGCTACGTTTAATCACTAATGAACCCATAGATTTGTCCGATCGTGCAACTCGATTGGTAGAACGTGCAGAGCAAGGTGAAATCACACTCCGAATTTCAACTGTCATAGTTGCTGAGATTGTCTGGGTACTCAACTCGTTCTATAAGTACTCTCGTACTCAGGTTGCTGAGGTTTTGATTCCTCTGTTGACCTCAGAAGGGGGATTACTGGAGGATGGTGAACAAATTGTTGTAGCTCTTGAATGGATGGCGGCTGCTAATGTTGATTTTATTGATGCTTATTTGGCAGAAGTTGCTCGTCGGAACCATGAAGCGGTAGTCTCGTTTGACCAGGATTTCAGACGGTTAGAGGTGGCTTGGCTTGAGCCGGAATAGTCTAACGAAGAGCGCGAGACAAATCTGGTATAGATGAAAGTCTTTTATGAACTCGGAACACAACGTTTGGCTGTGCTAATTTTGCAACAAAACAGAGGCAGTTAACGTCAGGAAGCCAGTCCCTGAACTGCCCCTATGGCTATCTGAAGTCTCAGGGTCATGGCAAAACCAGTTGATTTTTTTAAGGGTTCACTATGAAAGTTCGATCGCTTGTTGTTTCCTTTGTTTTGTTCACTGTCGCGCTCCTATTTCTGGTGACGGTGCATCCGGTTTTCTCTCAAGATGAAGGAGCCAGGATTTTAGTACGAGATGCAGATAATATTTCCACTAACTTGGTTGAATTCAAGCGGGTGGAATATGTGGGTCAGTGCCCTGGTAGGGTGTTATTTCCAAGTTCAGCAAATGGACGGTTTATCAGTGCAGTGCCAACCGCTCCTAATCGCCGCGTCATTATTCGGAATGTTACAGAAGGGGTGGATGATAATCCTTACCCTTATACCGATCGCGAATATAGCCGAGGCAAGTATTCTGAAACATTTGATATGACTGTGGATTATACCCATCAGCAGCAAACCTTCTCATTTTTGAAGGGAGCTAATAAGCTGGAGTATGACGTGCAAGATGATCAGCGATCGGTGGCAACGGGTGCTTTCATTGTCAATGTTACGGTTAGGGAAGGGGGCACTTTTTCGAGAAACCAAGTCTGCGAAAATTTTGTGAGATGTAGCGATCGTTCAGATTTCCGTCGGCGGTGTTATCCCGTTACTGAGTGCAAGTGTCCCTAGTAGTGCAGGGGGCTATAGATTCTGTATTACAGCACTTTGCAAATCTATTAGGTACATCGGATCTTGCTATTGAATGCGAGGGGTTCTATATTTTGTCCGGTACTGACCTGCAAAGTGCTGTAAACTTTTCTGGAATTCTCCTTGGTATAAGAGTTTTTAAGAATGTATATCTGATATTTTATAGAATTGCTCAAACTTTAGATAGGTTTCAGTGAATACCCATAAAATGATGAGATATATGTTCTATCTATCCCGCGCACTCTAATAAATTGTCATGACCGATCGACGCGCAATTGCCAATCAAGGACAAACACTACAAAGCGATCGAGTTAAAGTCTGGGTTAGAGTAGCTTTCAGGGAATATAGGCAAGGGAGTCATAACTAATGAATAAAGCCCTTTATGATCAAGACTTTCTAGAATGGACACAACAGCAAGTCAACTATTTACAAAAGGAACATTGGGCAGAGTTAGACGTTAAAAACTTGGTGGAGGAACTAGAAGCATTGGGGCGCAGCGAACAGCGAGAACTCGGTAGCTATTTGCAGGCACTGCTGATGCACTTACTTAAATGCCAATATCAGCCTGAGCGCAGAACCCAAAGCTGGGATAAAACTCTGTCTAATTGTCGAGATCAAATTCAAGATAGCTTAGAAGATACACCCAGCTTGCGACAGCTTCTGCAAGACTCAGAGTGGGTGGAGAAATACTATCGACGGGCCCCGCAGAGATGCTGTAAAGGAAACGCAAAAGCCGCTGGAAGCATTTCCCTCTGCCTGTCCGTATACCATCGATCAGATTCTCGATTCAAATTTCTTAACCTGATTCCTAGCAGATTTGGAGAAATTGCCATGACCGATCGACGCACGATTACCAACCAAGTACAAACACTAACAAGCGATCGAGTCAAAGCTCTTGTTTTAGACTGGCTTTCGGAAACTAGCGGAAGTTTAGATGATTTTGAGCATCTGCTGGAGGATGAATTCCGCAGTCCCAATGCAGCAGCCCTAAATGCAGCAGCCCTAGAGTATGGGCAGATTGATGAAGCCTTGACATTTCAACCAATGACTGAATTAGAAATGGTTGAGAGTAGTTTACAAGTGCTAGAGGACTACAAGAAAACAGGTAACGGTGTATCCCATGAGCAGGTTCGAAAGTGGCTTGATAGTTTAGGAACTGATCATCTGCGCCCATGACCCAAGTAATCTGGACTGAGGCGGCTTTGGCGGATGCCCAGCGGCAGTATAAAATCTTAGCAAGCATTGATGGTAATGTCGCGCTGCGAGCAGCCCAAGCTATTCTCAAGGCTGGGAATAGTTTGGAAACTTCTCCCCGACGCGGTGCGATCGTTCAGGAAGCTACAGGATTGCGAAAGTTGCAAGTCAGCTTTGGAAAGGTTGGATTTACGATGCACTATGCCGTGATTGAGGATGAGGTGATCATTTTAAGGGTATATCACGGACGAGAAAATCGCCCAAATTAAGGATGAGTCGATGACCAATCACCCGCTAATGATGGGCTGAAGACTGCTGTTGCCAATACTTGTAGGCAGCCGTAGCCATTGTCACCACTCCCGTTAGGATAGCAGACTCATCAACATTGAATTGCGGGTGGTGCAGCGGGTAGTTGGGCTTGTCGAGATGCCCCACACCCAGCCGAAACATGCTTCCAGGAGCGTGATCTAGGTAGACCGAAAAATCTTCGGCACCGAGGGAAGGCTCTAGGAGCATTTGGATACAATCGCTGCCCCAAGCTTCCGCTACTGCCGATTCTAGAATTTGGGTCAGGGCTAAATCATTTTGCACCGAGGGCACGCCCCGCCGATAGTTGACCTCAAAACTTGCGCCATAGGACTGGCAGATTCCCGTCACAATTTGCTGAATCCAATCGGGCAACTGCTCCCGCGTTTCGGGATGGAGCGATCGAACCGTGCCCAGTAGTGTGACGCGATCGGCAATCACATTCGGGGCCCGTCCGCCCTCGATCTTGCCAATGCTCAGCACCACGGGTCGCAGGGGATTCTGAGTACGGCTGATGGCTTGCTGCAACGTCGTAATCACCTGAGCCGCAATCCAAATCGCATCCACGGCTTCGTGGGGGCGCGCTCCATGTCCAGATTCCCCAATGATCACAATTTCCAAATCATCCGCCGCCGCCGTGAGCGCCCCGTAACGGATGCCCACTTTGCCCGCCAGGATTGAAGGGTAAACATGCAGAGACAGAATAGCACTCACCTCATCCATCACCCCATCTTGCACCATCCAATTGGCCCCCTGAGCCAACTCTTCCGCCGGTTGAAACAAAAACCGCACCCGCCCCGGCAACGGTTCCCCCAATTGAGCCAGCACCATGGCAGTTCCCAAGCCCACTGTGGTGTGAACATCGTGACCACAAGCGTGCATCACCCCAGACTGACGGGAAGCGTAGTCTAGGGTCGTGCGCTCTTGAATCGGTAAGGCATCCATATCCGTCCGAATGGCAAGTAACCGGGGATCACTGCCTCCCCCCAATTCTCCCACCACCCCCACCTTGCCCACAGCTTCCCGCACCCGCAATCCACAGGAAGAGAGGACTCCAGCAACGTAGGCCGCTGTCTGGTGTTCTTGTCCGCTCAGTTCTGGGTGTGCATGGAGGTGGCGACGAATTTCAATCAGCCTAGGAGCAAGGGTTTCGGCGAGGGATTTGATTTTGGATAACATTACTCAAGTAGGTAGGTGTAATTAATTGTAAGAAGGGAAGTGGGGGCTTCGGCGTGAGCGCTCAGTCGAACGGCGTTGCCCCCAGGCAGGTGGAGGGGGTGGAACCCCCTCCACCCCCAAAATCATCTTTAGTTTAATTACACTCAGCTACTTACTAACAGTGGCTCGGCTCTTTGTCGGTGCAAGGACAAGCAGGCTATCAAATTGCGCTTTGTCAGCCGTGACCGAGTTGGTCGCGCTAACACTGCGAATGGTGCCTGCAACTTCCTTAAATTGATTGAGGTAGGGCCCTTCCAGGAATTGGCCGACCAGCGCATAAATGAAGGACAGGGAGGCACCTGTATTCACGTAAAAGTAGCCGTCATTGGGACGGGGTAGGCTGCCTGTAGCCGTTTGGAAGGTGTAGCTGGCACTGAGAAGCTGATAGGGCTTGGGAGCTAAATCAGCTAAGGAACCAATGCCAGTGGTGATGATTAGGGTGTTTTGATCGACCCAACCGTGGGCTAGAACGCTTTGGGCTTTTTTGCCGTCTTTGACCTCCCAACTTGTCATGGGTTGCCCATTGGCAGTGCGGCTAGCGATCGTCAGATCTCCCTTCGCCTTTTTGACCACAAACGTCTCCAGCTTCGCAATGGCATTTTCTGCCGCTGTTCGATCGCTCGTTTGCATCACAAAGGCTGCACCCAAACCAAAGGCAGGATCGATCATTCCTAAAATGCTGCGTTTGCTAGGAAACAGCACCAGGGCGTACTCTCCATCCATCCAAGACACAATATCTCGGTCAATATCAAGCCCCACAGTGTCTCGCACATACTTGCGGAATTCTGCCAAGTTATCCTTCAGCTTCGGATCAGCTTCGATCGGCTTGAGCGCAGTCTGCCATTGCTGATTCAAATTACGACTCGTCGTGGCACTGTAGGTGCTTCCTGGCAACTGGGTCAAAATCTTGTCAGCATCAGGAGCGACAACCCCCGCCAGTTCAGGACGGGATTGGGTATAGTAGGCGCTACCTTGCGTCCGAATCCCTTCGGGTTGCACCCAGACCAAGCCATCCAGTGTGCTGTAGGTATCTACAGCAGTTTTTAATTGCCGTTCCAGTTCTGCTCGATCGGGAATCAACACGGGCAGGGGCACGGGAATGGGCAGCGGTAGAGCGCTATTGGGCGGCATGGGCGCAGCTTTAATGTACTCCACCAGTTCTGCCACATTGCCATAGGCTAGGGAGAGTGCCCGCTTTGCCTGGGGATGCTGCATGGTGCGCTCGAACTGCGGATTTTGCGACAGGTTCATGCCGCTCTGTTGGGTGTCAATGACCCGTTCGATCGCCCTCGGTTTTAGGGCAAAGACAACAGCATCAGGAAGGATAGCGATCGCCATCTCTTGAGCTGACCTAGCATTTGTGTGCTCTTTTGCTCCTGTTGCCTTCAACCGTAACGCTATCTGTCTTTGGCTAGGTTTCAGCCCAGTAACACGGGATGCCAAAGTCAATGCGGAGTCAGATAAATTCTGCATTTGACCCATGGGTGAGGGGCGATCGGACTTAGGCTTTCCCTTAGGAATACAATTCGTTCCTGGTTCTGCTGTCTCCTTGGGCAATTCACTACAGGGAGGGAGCTTCGTAGCCATTTCCACAATGGTGATGCCCTTATATTGCCGCTCCGTAACCTGGGTGTTGGGCGACGTTTTAGAGGACGTTTTCGCAGACTCAATCAGCGTCTTCACTCCTTCAGCGTCCTTAACTGCTGCAAATAAAACCAGACTGTTATCGATCAAGTCTTGGGCGGCTGCCGCTTGAGATTCCCAAGAAGCAGGGAGTTCAGTATCAGAGGGAACAGGTTCTGAACCAGAGGGAACAGGAGCAGGGACAGGGACAGGGGGTTTAGAGCTTGGGCGGACAGGCGGCCGACCAGCAGGGGGCTTAGGCTTGGGTTTAGTTTGCTTGTCCTGGGACAGCGGTTTTTCTAGGGGCAGCAGGACAAAGCCCACCCGATCGCCCAACCAAGGTTGAATGTCTTTGCTGTAATCAATGCCAGACGCTAGGGACAGATAGGTTCCCAATCCCGACACCACATCCGAAAAGAGTGAAAATTGGTTCAAGGATGCCCAGGTTGCATCAGAGGTATTTAGCATTACCACCCCTGCTGCATTGGTGGGCAGAATTCCTACCGCTGATAGGGCAGGATCAGCCGTCTCAGCCTGGGCTAGAATCCGTGAAGTGGTCGCAGCGTGGGCCGATCGGGGCAGGGTGCCCTGAACAATTCCCGCGAGTGCGAGAGCAGAAACTATAGACAGCGCGGCACGATTTAGCAACAAGATAACTCCTCACCTTATTAATGCAATTTTTTTAGCGCCAACACTCAATCAGTCATCCATAGACGTTGCTTGAGGTTGACCGATGACCCAATATCATCGGGGCGTTCGCGTAGCGTGTGCTTTGCACTTAGCATCTGGGCAAAATCTTCTGGAATTCCCAAAAATCATTCGCCGACTGCTTCGCCCCTACTAAACTGTAAACCTGACGTTGCGAACATCTTCTAAGAATCTACTGAAAAATGTCAACCAAACATTAACTGACACGATCATTTGGCGATCGGCTCTGGGACTAATTCCGTGCTAACTTCGTTGAGCGATCGACGTTTTAGCTCCACCGACTCAGACCGGGGAAGCAAGTCAAACACTTGGCGAAACGCATCGTCCACCTGTTCAAAGGCCACAGCCCCTTTGACATTTAGCACAACATCACCCGCTTGATTAAACAAAACGGTCTGGGGCACAACCCCGGTGTAGTAATAGCCGGGTTCCGTTGGCTCATAGCTGGGCTGAGGCAGAATCACATCAGCATTGATAGGCACAAAGTCTGATGCCCTGACATAAAATGCCTGGAGCTGTGATACAACCGATGCATATTGCTTAGAGTCCTTGCTGTCGTCAACAAAGAAAACAAGCAACGTAGGGCGATCGGGCCGCTGGAGAGACTCGGCAAAGGGCACTTTGGGCGGCACTAAAGCGCCATTTCCAGCATAGAGAGCAAAGATATTGCCATCAAAGCGATCGTCAGTCAGTCCAGCCAACGCAGAAGTAGTCCCAAAGCAAAAGCTGCCAACCCCCAGAAATAGGGTCAAGATCAAGGTCACCAGTCGCTGCCCGTAGGAGCGTCTAGTCGCACTTTGTAGGGAAGGAATTAAGGGCAGAAGAGGAGCGAACAACCGCTGGAAGGAAACAATCATGGAGCGTATGGAGTTTAATCAACCGTGGATGTGATTACTCTAGATGATTTCTAGTAAGGGTTGCGGTGTCTCTGCAAAAAGGTAAGGAAGTTCAACTCGTCGCAATTTTCTAGGCAAACTACTAGAACCACTCCACTGTCGATCGCATCCGTAGCGTCCCAATTTTTAAGTCCTGCTCAAACAAAGACCGGACTTCAAATAATGCGTACATGTCCCCGGCAACAGGATTTCCCCGATTGGCTCCTTTCAACCCTTTGGCCACAACTAATGCACAATAGCCGCCTGTATTTTTGCAGCGTTGATCCCATTTTTTTCGGGCTGCACTATGAGTTGCGTCATCCGTAGGAAACTCACCGAAGAGATAGAGAGTGTCATCACCCGTTAGCAGCATTCCCACATCGTAATCGTCATCGTCGAATTCACTAGCACCCGGATTAAAACAAACTGCTTTGAGTCCCCCCACTGCTTGCAGGGCTTGCACCAATGCCTTGGCTTTAGGCAAAGAAGCCTGAACCATAATGACAGGGAGTCCATCTCCTTTTGGAGGAATTTCAACATCTGCCGGTTGACGAAACTTAGCAGTGCCGCGCAAAACTTCGAGCATCTTCCAAGGAATCATGCCAATATTCACCATGCAGTCATCCGGCAAAAGATCGTCTCGCACCACAGACTGGTCTTGATTTTCTGCTGCCTCAGCCGCCTCCAACATTTCCGAGATTTCAGCCGACAATTCAGGCAGGGTTGCCACACTCACAGGAATGCTGACTTGTCCATCATTGTCTCCAGGCAATGTGAGTTGATAGCGACTGTTCAAGGCGGGAAAGGGTCGCTTGGACAACTTGCGATGGTGCTGTTTTAAGAAGCGATGTAAACCGTCCAAGGCAACAGCGATCGAGAGGGATTCTTCCTCATCTAAAAACGGGCGTAGACCTTCTAAGGGGTGCAGATTGCCAAAGGATGGCTGAATTTCTGAGAGAGACAAGTCAGCCAGGATCAGTCCGTCGTCTTCGTCATCCTCATTCAGGCGATCGAAGGTCACGAATAAACAATCTTGCTTCAGAAACGCTGCTTCCATCTCTTCTAAGGAGTCTCCGCTGTTGTAAGCCTGTTGGCGAAACTGTTTCAGCGACTCCAGAGAGCGGTAGAGCAAAACGCCGTATTCCTGTCCCAGCATCCCCATCACAGAGGCATACAAGGTGCCAAGATCCCATTGATTTAGCTCGATCGACAGGATGTGATGATCAGCTAGGTAGTTCCAGGGTGCATCTCGCCAGATCTCATAGGCTCTCTCTTCCAACAATTCTGCGTATTGGTCAGGCAACTCAGGCAGGCGACCATCAGCAATCTGTTGAAACCCTCTAAAGAAATCATCAATCAATGGCAGGCTGGGCACATGGTCGATCGCAATGTCTAGATCTTGCAAAACACCCCGGAGAAAAAACTGTAATTCTCGGTCTCGCACCACGATTTTTTGGGGACGGGCTGGTTTAGCAGGGTGATGGGGCTGTTCCATCGCACGAATCAGCGTCCGCACGATGGCTTCTGGTCCAGCATCGCTTGGGCCAGCCATATCGATCGCCCGCACGATCGCTTGGGTGCCATCGACCCAAAGAATACATTCCCCCTCTCGATGGGGATTTTGGTCGCCCATGGGCATTAATCCAGGGACAACAGAACGACGATCGCCCTCCCAAACACTGGGAATTTGGTGCAATTTCTGAAGGCGACGGCGGGTAGATTGGTTTAACGCAGTCATAAACTCAGTAGGTGGGGATAGAAAAACGGGGCGAGGGTCTAAAGCTAGAGTGTGCTGCCTGATGTGCCACTTAGGATACTCTTCAACCTACTAGTGCATTAACTCACGCAATGAATACATACCTTGGAAAGGAAAAGATTGAAGGACAGAGACCGTCACCACTCTCATGCCTTGCAGTTTTATTTCTTGCAAAGAGTAGTAAGTTTGAGAAAAGAGCCTCTCTCAACTTTAGAAGACCACGTTAGCGATCGTGAAACCTAATTGTAAAAACTAATTCCAAGAATTGTTGCAAAGTGCAACGGCTCAGCATGGATCTCACTCTACAAAACCTCAAGCGCCACCGCTCATCCTAGCGATATAAATTTAGTCAAGATGCTTAGTCAAGATGCCAACCTGGTCAAGATGCAAGGATGTCCGTTACCATCTAAATCCGTTACCATTTAAAGCAGAGACTACCAAGGTAGAGTAGCCACTACCAGGGTAAAATATGATTGAGGTAAATCAGAAAGCGTTTAGCTAGCTTAAATCGCTCCTTAATTTACTAGGTTAAAGTGCTAAGTTCAAGCCAAGGAAGTAGACTAGCCATCGTGGAAGCACCTTCAGACCGTATTTAAACTTATAAAATTAATTTGTTTGATGTAAAGTACAGCTTGAACCTTTGCTCACATTGGTCACCAACTAACTTTAATGAATTTGAAATTCAAACTAGGACGATCGTCCCAACCTTAATTCAGAAACCCCTTAATTTAGAAACCCCTTAATTTAGAAACCTAAGCTGCCTCAGTAGATCAATCTATTTCAAATTTCATACAGGAGTTCTGATTAACCCATGACCCAACTAACTCAAGTTCAAACTCAGTCACCATCCAAAGGAATTCAGATCTCGGATACTGCCCTGCGCCAAGTGTTGGCTTTGCGCGAAAAGCAAGGGACTGACCTTTGCCTGCGCGTAGGTGTCCGTCAGGGCGGCTGTTCTGGCATGTCGTACCTCATGAATTTTGAGGATGCAAGCAACATTAAGCCAGAGGACGACGTGTTTGATCACGATGGGTTTAAGGTCGTCTGCGATCGTAAAAGTTTGCTCTATCTATATGGGCTAATGCTGGACTATAGCGATGCCATGATCGGCGGCGGCTTTCAATTCACGAATCCCAACGCTTCCCAAACCTGCGGCTGTGGCAAATCATTCTCTGCCTAAAGTAAGCGATTTTGCAGCTTTGTCAGAAGACTTGTCTGGTAACTAGGGATAATTTTGGCAAAACTACTTAGGCTCTTAGCCTAATGGCGGGTCCACCCTCATCCCCCAGCCCCTTCTACCAGGGCGGGAGAAGGGGAGCCAGATTGAAGTCCCTCTCCCGCCCTGGGAGAGGGATTTAGGGTGAGGGCAGGCTGAGTAGTTACATTTTGGCAAACTAAGGCTGTACAGTAAGAGGCTGTGCCCTAGTTCATTACCAACAGCGATCGGTCAATTTTTATGACTCAGACACCAGAAGCCCTTTTTGACGCTGGAATTGAGCGCTACAAATCTGGCGAAGGCCCCGACACCTTGATTCCAGAATTCAAGCAAATCTGTGAAATCTCTGCCAAGAATAGTGCTGCCTGGACATGCTTGGCTTGGCTATACCTCCTAGCGGACAAGCCAGCGTTAGCTTACAAAGCGGCACAAAAAGCTGTGAAACTCAACCCCCAAGACCCGCAAGCCCGCACCAATATGGCGATCGCTATGCTGGAAACGGGACACAAAGGGGTGCGCGAACATGTGGAACTGGTGCAGCGCTTGATTATGGCAGTTCCAGAATTCCAAGAAGAAGTGAAGCAGAATATCGAAGATGGGTTAAGCCGCAAGCCCGACTGGAAAAGCTTAATCCGCATTAAAGGCTGGCTGTTTGAGGAGTCTTAGGAGATTTCCAGAAAAGTTTATACCAGGCACCGGAAGGGCGTTCGCGTAGCGTGTGCTTTGCACTTAGCATTCGGCAGACAGAGCCTTGAATCGACCAGAAGGTGATTGCCCGGATGCTTCGCCCCTACATGGGTAACATCTTTCTCGGAAATCTCCTTATGCGGGCCGATTGCATGGTTGCTGAGGAGCGTCAGTTAGCTTCCCAGGGCTTGAAGCATTTTGCCTAAACCATTTCCCATACAGAATTGAGAATTCCCGTGGAATGAGAAGACGGGCCTTGATGAGAGTCAAGAAGCCCGATTACGCTGGGGTAGTACTCCAATTCACGTCCTGCACCAATAATATGTCTCTCCAATTTGACTTGGCGGCGATCGTGGAAGGGTATGCCCAGGGCTATTTTTTGATGGCTGATGATAACGGGGGAAATCTGGAGTGGTACTCCAGTCGGCAACGGACTTTGATTCCCCTGGACGATCGATTCCGCTATCCCAAGTCGCTTCAGCGAGTCCTGAATCAGGAGCGCTTCACCATAGCAGTGGATCGAGACTTTGCGGCGGTGATTGACGGGTGCGCCGATCGGGAAACCACCTGGATTTCTGCTGAACTGCGGGAAATCTACCAGGATTTACACGCTGCTGGTTTTGCCCACAGCTTTGAAGCCTGGCAAGGAGAGGAACTGGCGGGCGGCATTTTGGGCCTGACGATCGGGGGTGCTTTTATTGGCGAGTCGATGTTCTATCGCATTCCTGAAGGCTCTAAAGTGGCCATGGTGAAGTTGGTGGAACGGTTACGCCTGCGCCAATTCGTCTGCTTCGATGCCCAAATGATGAATCCTCACTTGGCGCGATTTGGGGCCTACATTGTGCCCGATCGAGAATACAAAAAACTGCTGAAGCAAGCCCTCGATCGGCAATGTACGTTCGACTGATGGAGACCCAAAATTGGGGAGTACTTTACGCGATGGTAGAAACGTGAGATTATCTCGTACCCATCCGAACCCCCACCCTTCGGGAAGCAAGCTACACCCTAGCCCTCTCCCGAAGGAGAGGGAACAAAACCTAGATCGGCTCCCCTCGCCCTCTGGGAGAGGGGTTGGGGGCTTCGACGTGAGCGCTCAGCCGAACGGTGAGGGGCTGAGATAATCTCAGGCGACTAC
>JARCMD010000361.1 GCA_030248885.1 Leptolyngbyaceae cyanobacterium MP9P1.79
AATCAATCAATCAATCAATCTATCACTCAACCAATTAGTTCTCTACAGAACTAATTGCTTTCGTTGACATCATTGAAGTATCAAGTTCTCACATCAGGGAAGACTGTGTGAATTCTTTTAGGAACCAGCATGAGGAACCATCTAAGATTCGTGTGTTAACGGCTAATCTGAGCGGGGTCGTTGCCGAATTAATTGCTCAAGCGATGCAACAACAGTCCGATATTGAGTTGCTAGGAAACGTGAGAGCCTGGAGTGAAGTCAAAGCTCTGATTGGTGACGCAACGATTTTTATCATTGGTTTTGAAGACGAGACTTTTTCAACTGAAACCTACCTCTTGCTCTTAAACAATTATCCTCAGCTCAAAATTCTATTTCTGAGAGCGAATAGTGATGCAGGCACGGTTTATTGGCGAGTCCTGCACCGTCAGCAAATGCAGATTATTTCAGCTCAAACCTTAATCCAGTCGATTCGCCACATTGATTCGTTTCTCTATTCAGAGATGCATCAGCATCCCAGGGTGAGATGCGCTTACCCTGATCAGCATCCGAGCTTTGAGAGCAGGAATTGATCCAGGAATGATTTGCATAATGGATTGAGATTAGCAAAGTTACCAGTTTTATGAACAAGTTCTGATCCGTTTTGTTAAGGAGAGTTTTAAGAATGGCAATGCAACACCAGGCAATGTTTGAGGCTCCTGCCACCCATGAGGCCAACTACAGCAATCCCTACTCCAATCCTGAATTTGAAGATGAGTGGGAAACGTCTCACGAGGCGCATTCCAGCAATCCTTACTCCAATCCTGAATTTGAAGATGAGTGGGAAACGTCTCACGAGGCGCATTCCAGCAATCCTTACTCCAACCCCGAATTTGAGGAGGAGTGGGAGCATGAAGCACACTATAGCAATTCCTACTCCAATCCAGAGGCGCACTATAGCAATCCCTATTCAAATCCGGAGTTTGAAGACGAGTGGGAAACGTCTCACGAGGCTCATTACAGCAATCCTTACTCGAATCCAGAGTTTGAGGATGAAGGTGAGTTCTTCTTTAAGAAGCTGGGACGGGGACTCAAAGCGCTGGCTAAGAAAATTGGACCCACGCTGGCAGGCACCCTGGTGGGAATGATACCCGGTGTGGGAGCGATCGCTGGCCCTATTGCCTCTAAACTAACCGGCGCTTTGCTGAAGGAAGGCGAAATGGAAGCCATGCAGATGGAAGCAGAATTCTTTGGGGCGAATGAGTCCGAGGCCGAAGTTGCTAATCATGAAACCGCCCATGAAGCGGCGTTGACCGAATTTCTGGCAGCTCAAGCGGCTGAAGCTTCCACTGAATCAGAAGCGGAAGCGGCGATCGCGGCCACATTGCCAATCACCATCCGGATTATGGGCGGCCAGCGAGCGCTACGTCGGGTCACACCGGTAATGACGCAAGCCACCGCCAAAATGACCCAAACCTTGCGGCAACAAGGGGCTGCCGGAAAACAATTGCTGCGAGCGGTGCCCACGATTCAGCGGCAGGCGGTCGCTACCCTCAAAGCGGCTGCCCGTGCGGGTCAACCGATCAACAGTGCTACCGCTATCAAGGCTCTAGCCTCAGCCACCAATCGCGTGTTGCAGGATCCTCGTCGGGTGCAAGGAGCGCTGGTTCGCAATGCCGTTCTGCGCCAGCGCACGGCTCCTCCCAGCCCGCGCCGCATGGCTAATGGGGCAACCCGCTGCCCTACCTGCGCCTCTAGAGTTGCAGTCCGCTAACGGCTTAGGACTTTTGCCCGATGTTAAGCCCCATGTTCCAAATCCCAAGATCGCCTTCCCGATTTCTGACTTATGCCACCTCCCCCCGCTCCCCCTGCGCCCAAACCATCGGCAGCAACGGTAACGCCTCCCGCATCAGCACCGCCGTTGAATCTACAAGGGGCAACAACTCCCAGCGAACAAAAGCTGTTGGATAACTGGCTGAATATCCAGTCCATCAACCTGACCCGCCATGCCAAATCCCTGCGTCCCTTTGCCAAGGACGAGTTTGGCACCAGTCCCGCATCTCCCAGCGATGCACACATTGAAGCGGTGAATCGATTCATCGACAAATTCCGCAGCAAACTGGTGGAGATGGCGCGTTGGGTGGATGCTGCCGCTGTTGCTGCCCGTCGAGAGCCGACTACCGATCGGTTCCAGGTGCTCCTGACCCGAAAGCAAGCCGCTGGCAACCGGGTACTCCATGCGGAAGGCATCTGGGACTTTTACTTTGATCTGTTTGTGCAGCGGTTGTCCACCTTTGGGGAGCGGTTACGGACTGTTGATCGGATCTGTGCGAACTGCTACGAAGACCTGTATGTCGGGGTAGGAACAGCTCAACCCACCCCCAGTCTCTTACCCTTTAGTTATGCCAGCAGCGGCTTCAGTCCCGCCACCTTTCGCCGGGGGGTGCCCCTGAGACGACTGCGGCACAACCCCAACCTGTTCCCGTTGATCATGCTGCCCCAGCACCGATTGGACAACGTGTGGGCGCTCTCCAGCATCTTGCATGAGGTGTCCCACAATCTCCAGGCGGATATCGGCTTGTGGGAAGAGATTCCCGCCCGCGTCTACCAGCGGTTGACCACCGAAGGGAAACTGCCACCGGATATTGCTCAGGTGTGGGCGCACTGGCACAAGGAAACCATGGCGGATATGTTTGCCCTTGTATTAGGTGGCCCCGCAGCGGTGGAGTCGTTGATGGATGTGGTGGGGCGATCGCCTGCCAGCACCGTTCAGTTCAGCCCCGATTCGGTGCATCCCACTCCCTACCTACGCGTACTGATCAACCTGATTCTGCTGCGCCGTCTGGGGTTTGACAAAATGGCAGCCGACCTGACCCGCATCTGGCAACGACTCTATCCTAGAGTCAGCCCCAACGACATTCCGCCCCGGTTTATGAAAACCTTTCAACCCGCAGCGGAAATGGTGGTGGATACAATGGTGTTTCAGCCCTACCGCCAGTTTGCCAACAAGTCTCTGGCTCAGGTCGTCAAATTTGGCCCCGCCCAGATGGCGATGATTGAAACCGCTGGTCGCCGTCTGGCAGCGGGACAAGATCCGGGCACAGTGCCGCTCCGATTCATGATCAGCGCGGCTAGGTTTGCGCTAGACAAACAGTTAGCCACACCCCAAACTATTACTGACAATTTCTACCGCATTTTAGGGAGGCGATAAAACAATGGCAGATCCAATTACTGATCTAACTTCAGCAAAAGATGCTTTGGTTGCAGCAGTGAATGCTGTAACTAAGACTGATAAGAAGAGTGGTGCGAACGATAAATGGTTCATTAGTCTTGAAGAGAAAGCTAAGGCTAGTGGAGATAAGGAAGCTGAGAACAAAGTTACGACCTTGAAGTTTTTTGATGAGGTTCTTAGGTCAAGCATCCAATCAACTATTGCTAAGAACACCGATCTGGGTCGTCTTGTGAGCGAGATTCGGGGTTATCAGGGTTTGACAGAGCGGTTCTTTTCCGAGCTGCGTGAATTGACCGTGAAAGATCAACCGCTTGAGAATAATGTTGTTAAGAAGCGTGATGAATTATTTCAGGTATTGGATCAGGTACAGCAATGGTCATTAGCAAATGCTGGAGAAATTAGCCCATCAGAGTTTGGCACTTGCACAGAGCAATTTTTGGATCGAATGGACGTAGGTTCCAAAGCGCTATCTTTCACCCAACAGCTTTTTAAAAACCAGCAGTTGGAGTTGGCAGAATCCGATCTGAAAAACGTAACAGATGCCTGGGGCAATGTGGTGAGCAGCTTTGTGAAAGATGCTCAGGACACTACTGGTGCCAGCGACAAGCTTAAAATTGGCGATCCAGCGACGATCGCTAGCTTCTTCTGCATCCAAAATCGCCTGGAAACGCTGTATGGTCTGCTAGGTAATAATGTCTCACTAGTTAACTGATTCTTCTAAGAATTGAGAATAATACGAGGTTAGCGACAATGGGAAATAACTTCTCACTCATGCGTAAACAGGCTAGACAGTTGAAGCAATTGCGAGATGGACTGATGCTTCAACTTTATCCCACCAAAGGTGCTCCGACCATTGGAAGGGACGGGACAGAGGCAATTCTGACGAATTTTTTGGGTAGCTTTCAGCGCTTTGTCGGTAACCAGCAGACCGCATACGATAGTAATTCTGTGCGTTCCAGCCCAACCAGCAGCAATGCCAGCTCATTGGAACGCCAGGTTGATAGCGCGATCGCCCAGGCGTTGCGTAAAACACCGGGACGAGGGGCAACTAATTTTATCAAGGCTCTGGATGCCGCCTACCCTCGGTCTAAGAGTGGGAAAGCTGCCACAGTATCATCTCGCAGCCAGGTTGTACTTTACAATGCTGATGAAAATGACAAGAGTAACGGCTTAGGTGAGCTTTCAACCCGGCAACTAGCCCTGCATCGCCAAACCAGTATTATTGCAGCGGATGCGCTGAAAATTCTGGAAGAGTTGCAGCCCTTCGTTCCCGATTCAGACAATGATCGAGTAGAAGCACTGCGATCGCTGATCCAATCTCAAATCACATTATTGGTCGAGGAATTTGGACGCGCTGATGAACCCCGTTCAGCCCGAGTCGAGTCTGCGTTCAAATCCCTCCGCGAGTATGTGAGTGAGTTTGGCAAGCAAGCTCAATTAAATGATCCGATGCTCGTTGCCATCCTAGATGATGAGAATCAGACGACCAAGTTTGAACTCCTCAGTTCCTACACGAAATCAATCAGCCAAGCCTGGGCGAATTATTACCGAGCGGAAAAATCGAGTAAGATCTACTCCCTGAGCGAAAAGGTCGATCGGGCTAGAGTGCTTTTACCCATTGTCTCTCAGGCGACCATTGACTTTAGTGATGCCCTGGAGTCTGTAGGACTGAGCGAAAGTGAACGCCGTTCCCGTGCCAGCTTGTTCAGCACCCTCAATGTTGATGCAGTCCCCATGGACGAGGTG
>JARCMD010000362.1 GCA_030248885.1 Leptolyngbyaceae cyanobacterium MP9P1.79
GCCCCCAGCCTTCCCCCACTGCCACCCCTAATCCCTCAGCAGAATCCCGATTAGTGGTAATCGGCAACTCCACCTTTGCCGCCAATACGTTATTTGGACAGCAATTTGTGAACGCTGATGTATTTATCAACACCGTCAACTGGTTAAGCAAGCAGGGCGATCGGGTTCTCTCAATTCGACCCAAGGCAGCCGCCAACCGACAACTTACCCTCACCTCAACCCAAGCCAATTTGGTTGGGTTACTCGCCCTGCTCATTCTGCCCCTCATTGGATTTGGCACCGCAGGAGCAGCGTGGTGGTTCCGGCGCTAGGAATTAAGTAGATAGGCATAATTAATTGGTAACTACTCAGCCTACCCACCCTTCGGGAAGCAAGCTACACCCTAAATCCCTCTCCCTAGGGAGAGGGACTTTAATCCGGCTCCCCTTCTCCCAGTGGGAGAAGGGGCTAGGGGATGAGGGTGGCTCGACATTGAGTTAGTGGTCTGAATAATTACATTAATTGTAAAAGGGGGAGTGGAGGCTTCGGCGTGAGCGCTCAGTCGAATGGCGTTGCCCCCAGGCAGGGGGTTCCACCACCCCCAAAATCAGCTTTGGTTTAATTGCACCCAACTACTTACCTATGAAACTGCAACGCACAAGTTTAATTTTGCTGATCTCGTCCCTGGTTTTGGGTGGCATTGTTTACGTGGTTGAAATTCAAGGTGCGCCGCAACGCGAAACAGCCAAAGCCAAAGCCAAGCAAGTGTTTTCTTTTAAGGAAGATCAAATTCAAGCCTTAACGGTAACGACAGGGCAACGCATTCTAAAATTCACCCGTGCCACGGCAGCTCAAACGTCCAAAAGCCAAACTCCTACCCGATGGCTGCTCACAATTCCAGGGCAGGTAAGGGGGAACGACGATATTCCAGCAGATGATGGGGCTGTTGCCTATCTACTCAGCTTGCTAACTACGGGACAAAGTAGCAATATACTGACGGTACCTGCTACGCAACGCAGCGAATTTGGGCTAGAGCCAGCGCTGACCACGATCGACATCACCCTCAAAAATCAACAAACCCATAAACTCCTCCTGGGTACCCCCGACTTTAGCGGTGGCTCGATTTACGCCCAAGCTGACCCAGGCAATGGTGCGCCCCAGGTTTCGGTGCTGCTGTTGCCCACACAATTTTCTGAAGCAGTAGCCCGACCCTTGAACGAGTGGCAAGCCCAATCCCCTAGCCCGTCCCCCAGTCCCGCTGCTTCTGCTAGCCCAAGTTCAGCGCCAAGCAACCCAGCAGCGAGTCCGACTCCCACTGGTAGTTCTGCTCCCTCTGTTAGCCCAACGCCGTCAAGCCCAACGTCAGCGAGTCCGACACCCATTAGCCCTAGCCCTCAAACCAGATCTGCTCCTTCAGGTGCGTCAACCCCTTAGAGGTGAACTGGTGATTAACTCAGCTACTCCTAGCGCCTCAGCGTTTCTATACGGCCAACCGTTCCCAAGTGGGACGAAAGTCCGATCGCGACTGAGTAGGGCTTTGTTCAGAGAAAGACGATCGCAAACTTGTCCACACGACATAGCGATTTTTGGAGACAGTGATTACCACATCTAGCCCAGCTTGCGTTAATTCCAGAGCTTGCTGGTAGGCTTTCAAGCGATCGTTTGGTTGAAACTCAAGAGTCAATCGATATAACTCAAATTTATGGCGCATTCCCTGTTGAATCTGACTATCTAAATAAAAGCTAAACAGAGAAACAATCTTTTCAATCAGCACAGGGGGCATTGTGTGTGAGGTATCTAAAGTCAGGGCAGTTATAGAAGTATTCATCAAGCTAACGCTATCAATTCTACAAATTTATGAATTACATAGAATTGTAAATATTGTAGAACCCGATGAACACCTATCTTTAGAGTCATAGATCAGAAGTTCATCCCCCCTTCACTTACGCCTTTTAGGTGAAGTTTATTGTCCCCTTAAACCGGACTCCGATCGCTGGATGAAGTTCTACCCATTAAAAAAGGCAAGTAAATTACTTGCCTTCGGGACTTGAATATTATTGGCTCAAGCAAGAGCGATCGTAGCTATGAGCAATTTATCTAAAGCCAACTGCGGCTTGCCAAACAAAGGCTAACAGCAGGAAGAAGACGGGAATAATTGGCAAGACATCAACAAGAGGATTGAAAATTGTATAGGCTTCAGGCAATTTTGCCAACAGCAGCATGACTTCCATGAATACGTTGCCCCTTTCACAAAGTTTTTAGATTTGCAGCCCATTTTAACATGGTCTATGCCCATTACCGCGTGACCTTAGCAGGTTTTGGCTGAGCCAACAGCCGCTCCAAACTCAAGGCAGCTACAGCAAGGGTGACGATCAAAATACCTAGAAATTGAATGGGCTTGAGGGCGGATTGGGGTCCGGGAGTAATCATGCTAGCCAATAGCGCCGTCACAACAGGGCCTGTGGAGGCCAGAATTGAAGCCTGGGCCGCTCCCATGAAGTTCACCCCGAAATTGTTCAGGAGATAACCGACAAGCGTTAGGACACCTAGGATCAAGACTCCCACAAGAATGGCAGGCAAATTTTCAGGAATGATTTGCAGACGGAACTTCTCTGTCCAGGGTAGCCAAAGGCTAATGGAGGACAAAACAAAGATGGTGGAGAACTGCAAAATGCTCACGGGAACAGGATGGAGCTTCTTAAACCCAAGCTGCATGAAGGTGAGATAAAAGGCAAAGGCAACTCCAGAGGCAATGGCAAACAGCAACCCGGATGGCTCGATGGGAATTGCTTTAACCGCCGCAGAGGTGACGACTGGAAAAATTCGAGGATAGGCTGTCAGGAAGACTCCCCCCGCCACCGCAGCCATCACACCCCATCGCAGTGTAGAGGGCCGATCGCCAAACATCAGCCAGGACAGCGGCACAGCTACGATCGGATACATGAAGAGCAAGGTGACTGCAACGCCGGGGCCAACTAGGGGAATGGCAATGTAAATCATCACCTGCGATAAGAAGAGAAACGCGCCACTGCCCAAGACAGTGTAGAGGGGGCGACGATCGCGAGCCGTCAGAAACTTCTTTAAGTCTCGCCACACGGCAGGATAGATAAAGGGAGCCACAGCCAACACCATCAAGGGCAGCACCACACCCATCCGCAGCAACAAAATGAACAGGGAGTTGCCCGGATTAAGCGTGACCAACTTCGTTACAGGCGTTTGCCCAAACAACTTTGCTCCAAAGCCGATAATACCGACGATCACGTTATGCAAGGAAAGCGCCAGGGTTGAACCTGCCACCATTAAGAGACCTAGCTGAAATGTGGTGAATTGCTTGGGCTGAGGTCGGGCAGGAGCAGGAGCGGGAGCTGCATCTGGTCTGCGCGTTGGCGGAAGGGGCTGAGAGGTCAGTCCTGGGGAGCGGGAGTCCGGTGGGGCAGGGCGATCGATCGTTGAGCCACCCACATAAGACGACCCTTGGGATTCAGAGTGTGTCCCCGTAGTTGGCTCCCCATAGGTTGGGCCTTGAATGACTGTATCCTCAGATTTGTCGTAGGGAAGCTTGTCCTGGGGCGGCAATTGTTCCCGTTGCAATTGGTCGCGCAGGCGCTCAATCAACGCCTCCAAAATTACTTCTCCCTGCTGCTCCATGCTGTGCATCCGGTTCAGTTGCGAGGAGAGGGAGCTTTGGTAGCTATTTAATTCCTGTTGTAAAGATTTAAAGGTGCTGCTGAAGGTGCTGTCCAGGGACGACAGTAGTTTGTAAGCATTCTCGCCATAGCCATTTGGGGCAGGCGGTAAGGTGCCAGTGGGGATTGGGGCACCCACAACTTGCCGAGTTTCTGCCAGTTGATTCAGGCGCTGCATCAGCATGTCTTGCAGGTGAGCCGCTAGGGCTTGGGCAAGTTGCTTGGCCCACAGTTGCTGTTGAGCAACTTGTCGCTGCGAGAGAGTTGTGGTGTTCTGAGCTTGTAATTGTTGCTGTTGAGTTCGCAGGCGATCGATATCTTCTAACAGGCGGACTTTTTCGGCTTGCAGTCTCGCCATATCTTGGGCAAACTGAACGATTACCCCCTGCTGTAAACTCTTTAAATCTTGAGTTACCGCTTTGAGAGCAGTTTCTGCTGCTCTAGCATCCCCTGATCCGTATCTTTCTAATTGATTATCCGGCTGCTCCATTGATGTCTAGCCCCTAGTTTATTGGCAAGTTGTGCCACTATTTAGACCTCAATTAATCCGCTTTGTTCACGCTGCCTGCTCGTTTGAGGGAAAGCTTGAATGAAGCCATCTGAATTACAGGAAAGCAATCGAATTGATGTCATTCTACGCTTGATTCTATGCTTGAAAAGCGGATTGAAACCGGATTTTCAGGCTTCTTTGGCACAATTTTACCTAAGGTTACTTAAAACAGTTCAAAGTTCTCAGTCATCTTACCCAATTGCTTCTCTAAAACAGTGATTTTGTCAAATGTTCATTAAGATTTTTCTGAAATTGAGTAGAGGTTTCAGGGGATATTTTAGAAGTCATCTAGCTTATATTTAGCGATCCTGGCTTACCAATAAGCTGATAGAAGAGAATCAGGCTCTGGAACTTGCGATCGTCTCTCTGAGTTGTATTTGAAGCTCAAGCTGCCCCTTAGGTAATGATTGTCCTAAGTTAAAAAGAACTGGATGCCAGCAAAGATAGCGGCTCCTAGACCTGCGGCTAGAGGAATGGTGCAGAGCCAAGCGATCGTAATCTGCCGTAGGCTCCCAAACTGCACCGATCGCCAATCTTGCAGGAGTCCGATGCCGACGACACTACCCACCAACGCGTGGGAGGTTGAAACGGGCAACCCAGCTCTAGAGGCGAGGAGAACCGTGGTTGCAGTCGCTAATTCCGCGCAAAAGCCAGAACTGGGGAGCAAAGGCATAATGCCAGTGCCGATCGTGGCGATGACATTCTTGCCCCAAACAGCTAGCCCTGCCACAATGCCCGCGCCCCCTAGATAGAAAATCCACAGGGGAATTGTGAAATCGACTAGGGGAACTGTGCCTGTGGTGTGAATGTAGACGATCGCCGCCAAGGGAGCGATCGCGTTGCCCACATCGTTTGAGCCGTGGGCAAAGGCAACCAAGCAAGCACTCACCAGTTGATAGCGGGACAGTTGGGCTTGCAGAGTGGTTGCCACAGGAATAGGCGGCTCAGCTTGGCGGGTTGCTGCATCCAACGCGTGCCAGCCAAGGAAGGTAAGGGCAACGACACTGCCCAAACCCAGCAGAATCAGCCCATCCTGGGGCGGAAGGGGTAAGGCTGCGATCGGCGGAGTTTTAGCGAAGGTCGGGAAGACGATAATGCCAAAAATGCCACAGGTGCTAGCGCTAAGCCAGGGAATCCATTCATACAGTTGGGCGATCGGGTTGGGGTGCTGCAAAATCCAATGCCGGAGCAGGCTGTAAAACAGGGCGGCGATCGTCCCACTCAGGATAGGAGTAATCACCCAGGTGAGGGAAATTAACCCGATGGAGTGCCAGTTGACAGCTTGGGGGCCCATAGCCAAGGTTGCAAAGCCCGCAATTGCGCCGACGATCGCATGGGAGGAGGACACAGGCAAGCCCAACGCTGTTGCCAGTTGCAGGCACAGCCCGCAAGCCAGCAAAACCGCCACCATACCCACAAGGAAAACCTGGGGTGTCGTTACGAACAGGGCAGGATTAACAATCCCCGTGACCAACGTTTTCGAGACTCCGCGTCCAAATAGCACAGCACCCGTAAACTCCAGAATCCCAGCAATGATTAGGGCTTGCCGCAGAGTAACTGCCTTGGAGCCAACGGAGGTGCCCATCGAATTGGCAACATCATTAGCCCCTAGGTTCCAGGCAACATAAAAAGCCAGCAGGCTAATGAACGGAATCATAGGGGTGTTTATTAGTGCAGCTTGGCAGAAGTTTCTGACTAGATGGAGGGATGGTTTTGAGTTTTGAGTGCTATCCACTGTAATTGCTCAACCTAGGAAAAGTGAGGGTTTCAGCTATTTTGCTACCGTATGAAATAGCTTGAAAGACCAATTTTCGTGCTTTTTCTCGTCAAAAGC
>JARCMD010000363.1 GCA_030248885.1 Leptolyngbyaceae cyanobacterium MP9P1.79
CGATGCCCTCTCTACTAGAGAAAACTACAGATCAACGCATTATTCATCATGGCACTTGGGAGCAGTTTGAGTCGATTCAAAAGGGCTTTGAAGGTTCTCGTGGCGTGCGGTTGTCTTACTACAAGGGTGCGATCGAAATTCTGATGCCAGGACGTGAACACGAACTTTTTTCGCGCATTATTGGCTACTTGCTGACCACCTTTCTGGCAGACAAGGGAATTTTCTTTCAACCTACAGGGGCAATGACCCAAGAGAAAAGCCAAGTGGTTTCAATCGAAGCCGATGAATCCTACTGCATTCATAGCGTCAAGCCGATTCCAGACTTATCCATTGAAGTTATCTTTACCAGTGGCAGCATCAATAAGTTGGAAGGATACAAGGCTCTAGGCACTCCCGAAGTCTGGTTCTGGGAAGATGGCGTATTGACGCTCTATCACCTCTGCAATGGCAGCTATGAGCGCGTCGATCGCAGCCAATTACCCGGACTCCATGACCTTAATTTGGATTTACTCAAACGCTGTATTCTGATGGCTGAAACTGATACGGGGGAGGCGATTAGAGCCTTTCGGCGGGAGATTTAGCCCGATCGCTGCACTTAAATTGGATCTCAGAGATGTATGCGAGACGCAAGCTACAGACCAATGAATGCGAGGTGGAGGAGGATATGGGAATTGTTTGTGAGTTGAAACAAATATCCTTAGAAACCTTTGAAGTACTAAGACAAGAGCCGAGTAACAGTCGCATTGGTTTTCGGGTGGTTGGGTTCGTTTCAAGGACTATTTAAACGTTACCCGCTCAGGCTAGAAACCGGGATTCTGCGAAAATTTGGGGCGATCGCGTTGATTTTGGGCAGAACCCCGGTTTCTCAATCTTTGCATCCCACAAACGGAAATCAGGGAGCCTTGAGGTTGTGCGATCGGAGTCCAACATCTAAATTTTGCCTAAAGACCATAAAATGTCTGTTTTTCTGGTAAGAGATAACAACCTTGGACTAAGATTAAGCAGGTACTTGAGAAGTTTCTAATGTCTGCCAAGGATATTTTCCATCATGCAGTTCGGTCAGCTTTGGAAAAAGACGGATAGGTAATTACAGATGATCCCCTATACATCAGAGCATCTCCCACCATTGGCATGTATGTTGACTTGGGGGCAGAAAAGCTATTGGCGGCTGAACGAGATGGCAGAGAAATAGCAGTTGAAATCAAGAGCTTTTTAGGACTTTCGGCCATCAATGAGTTTCATTCAGCTTTGGGACAGTTTTTGAATTATCGCTTGGCACTAGGGAAACTGGAGCCAAGTCGAAGTATTATATCTGGCAATTCCAGAAGATATCTATACTGAGTTTTTCGCCGATGAATTTATTAGACAGGTTGTTGAAACCTATCAATTGCATCTCATTGTTTTTAACCCCATTCAAGAAGTCATTAAGCTATGGAAAAGCCAGACTATCGCCAGTTAGTTAAAGACTTAATCAAGGAACATAGAACGTATTTATTGCAAGATAAGTCTGTTGAAACACAACTTATTTTTGATGATGAATATGGTCACTATCAGTTAGTAAAAGTAGGTTGGAACCAGGAGCAGCGCATTTATGCTTGTCCCATTCATGTTGATGTTAAGCAGGAAAAAATCTGGATTCAACGAGACTTTACAGAAGCAGGGATTGCCCAACAGCTAGTGCAACGAGGTGTACCGAAATCAGCGATTGTTTTAAGTTTTCGCTCTCCATTTGTGAGGCAATTTAGTGAATTCGCGATCGTCTAAACAACGAATAAAAGGAAACCTGTCACGATCGTATCTTCCTCACTCAAGACTTCCTCCACTCCAACCATCGAAATTACTACAGTGGAAGGGTGAGGCGATCTAACTTGATCCTAAACAGAACCCAGGTTTCTCAGGTGCTAGCTCAACATCCTGGACTGCTACGCTATAATCTGCTCAATATTCACTGATGCAAAATCATGCTTGAAGCCTTAGAAGCCTTGCAACAAGCGGAATTTGTTACCAATTCTGCTGTCAATCTGTTGTGCAACTTAATCTTTCTGCCTGGGCAGCGATTCATGCAGCCATCCAGTCTGATGATGCTGACGAGGAGGAGGCGATCGTGCTGAAACTCTTTCTTGACTTCATCACCACTGAAGCTCTTAAGGACAAAAGTTTACAACCCTACACCGTTGCAATGTCTGACACTGCCCGTCACTTAATTGCAGGTGTCATCCTAGAGAATGAGTAACCTTGTTTGCAACGGTTGGGAAATCTTCTTTCATCCACAACTTTTTGGCACTCAGTATTCACAACTCCTAGGTCGTGTCACCCAACTTAAGCACGTCTACCCGAAGCTAAGTTTAGAACCCACACTACGGTCAAGCTGTTAGCGGCAATTACAGTTGGGATTGAAGTGAAAATTCCAGCCGATCCATTTGCCAGTCACTTTGCTCTCATAGGTGCGCTGAAGCGATATGGCCGGATGAAAAAAATGGGCTTGTCCGATCGTTACCGTCTGTTTTTCCGCCCGTTTGACCAACTGGAAAGAAAGGCGATCGTCATACTATGGCTTGGCTTCCCTCGTAAAGCAGGAGCCAAAGATGACTGTTATCAAGCTTTTGAAAAGATGGTATCACGGGGAAGTTTTCCCGAAAGCTTGGATGCCTTACTGGCGGAATGCTCTGAGCTAGGACAGCAGAAAGATGATGAAGCCTAATTCTGCATTGATGTAAATAAATCAGACTTCCTCAACGACTTCAACTTTTTCTGGTTTGAGAAGTGGGAAGGCGATCGCATCGCGGATACTGGCGCAGTCCGTGAGCAACATGACCAAGCGATCGATGCCAATGCCCAAGCCGCCCGTGGGGGGCATTCCGTATTCTAGAGCAGCCAGGAAATCTTCATCTACGCCTTGGGCTTCCAGGTCACCAGCGGCTTTGCGGGCAGCTTGGGCTTCTAGACGTTCCCGTTGATCGACGGGATCGGTGAGTTCCGAGAAGCTATTTGCGGTTTCTCGACCGACAATAAACAATTCAAAACGTTCTACCAGTCCTGGCTTGGAGCGGTGGGGCTTGGCCAGGGGCGAAATTTCCACAGGGTAATCCAGCACAAAGGTGGGCTGCACCAAGGTTGTTTCCACCGTTTGCTCAAAGGCTTCGTTCAAAACTTTGCCGATCGTGTCACATTTCTCCAACCCAGTTAGACCCGCAGAGGTGGCAGCATCGATCGCCTGCCCTAGAGTCTGGAACTGCGTGAAATCCAGTCCGGTTTTTTCCTGCACCAGTTCATGCATCGTGGCTCTGCGCCAGGGCGGAGTCAGGTCGATCGGCGTTTCTTGGTAGGTAATTTGGAGCGTCCCCAGCACTTGCTGCGCCGCTGTGGTAATCACTGCCTCAGTCAGCGCCATCATGTCGTGGTAGTCAGCGTAGGCCTGATAGACCTCGACCGTCGTGAACTCTGGATTGTGCCGGGTGGACGTTCCCTCATTCCGAAACACCCGTCCCAACTCAAACACCTTCTCGAAGCCACCCACAATCAGTCGCTTCAGGGGCAATTCCGTCGCGATCCGCAGATAGAGCGACATTTCTAGAGTGTTGTGATAGGTGACAAATGGCCGCGCCTCAGCACCCCCTGACTCGCTTTGCAGCACTGGCGTGTCGATTTCAATAAAGCCTTGCTGCTCTAGATAACGCCGAATAGCGGCGGTAATTAAGGCGCGGCGGCGGAAGGTTTCGCGCACCTCTGGGTTGACAATTAAATCCACATAGCGTTGACGGTAGCGCTTCTCCACATCCGTCAAGCCGTGCCACTTGTCGGGCAAGGGCAGAAGGGATTTGGTCAGAATGGTGTATTCGCCCGCATAAACCGATAGTTCTCCCTTCTCGGTGCGCTTAATGTTGCCCCGAATACCCAGGAAATCCCCCACGTCTGTCAATTGCTTCAAATGCTCAAAGGCTTCAGGGTCTTTGTTGGACATGCTGCGCTGAATTTTGTGCTTATCCAAGTAAATTTGAATGACCCCTGTATCATCTTGCAGCGTAAAAAAAGCCAGCTTGCCGAAAACGCGACGCGCCATAATGCGTCCGGCGATCGTCACATCAATGTCCACTTCTTCCCCACTCGCCAAGTCCGCGTATTTTGTGTGGAGGTCGGCGGCATGGTGGCTAGACTCCCAACGGTAGGCGTAGGGATTGAATCCCAGTTGCTTGAGTTGTTCTACTTTTTGTAGGCGAGTCGCACGGATTTCTTCTGAAGACATATTGATTACCCGAATCTTGAGTGAAATCTGTTGGAGATCTGATCCAGACTAGCAGGCAAAGGACTTACTTTAGGGGGATTTTAATCTTGACATGGTTAGTCTGGACACTTTTAATCTTGACCCAATGGGCAACTTCCCCCACCTGTCCTGATCCCTCAAGCTTTTGTAGGTCGCTGAAACCCTGCGATCCCAGTGCCCTTGCCCTTCATAGTCCTGACTTTGGGTAGAGTCTGCACATCGATCGCTCTCTATCGCAGTGCAGATACTTTAACGCTAAAGGATGACTTAAAGTAACCCCAAGACCTTGGATTGGGAGAAACACGGGTGACAGAGAATAAAGCCAACTTGGGAGAGCAGGCCCTTAGCAAAGCTGCTGAAATTGGCATATCTACTCAACTTGATGATGTAGAGGCACTGAACGTTGATATCCGCACGAATCCCCTCAAGCTGATGCAGGGAGAATTGGATTCAGTGGCGATCGAAGGTCACGGACTGGTGATGCGGGAAGACCTGCGAATGGAATCTCTACAGTTTGATATGGGTAGTGTCGCCATTAATCCCCTCAGCGCAGCCTTTGGCAAGATTGAACTCACCCATCCCACTGATGCAACAGCGCAGGTTGTGTTGACAGAAACCGACCTCAACCGGGCCTTATGTTCTGGCTATTTACACAACAAGTTGCAAAATTTGGAAATGACTGTAAATGGAGAACCTAGGACGATCGATGTTCAGCAAGCCGAGATTTCCCTACTTGGTGAAGGCAAATTAACTCTTAATGCTGAAATATATATCCAACAAACCCAGGAAACACGTCAGGTGCGATTTACCTCTCTGCCCAAAATCGGAGCTGGCGATCGGTTGATATTAGACGATCTAACCTACGAAGGCGAGGGGCTATCCCAGGAACTCACGGATGCATTTTTAGCTAAAACCAGCGAGTTAACGGATTTGCGGAGTTTCCATGTGGAAGGAATGTCCTTGGCAATGCAGGAGCTAATGGTTGAAGCAGGCAAGATGACCATTCAAGCTGTGGCCCATGTTGAGCAATTGCCCTCTTAGTCTTACTCAAATCCTCTTACCTAAATTCCTACCCTTTAAGCATAGGCATTCCATAAGGTTGAGATTTCATAGGAGCGAAGGTTTGATTTTGTGCAGTCCATGAGTGTTGACAGGTTATACCCGGCGATCGATTCCCTTACATCCCTTATCTAAAAGTTACCTTAGGAGCTAATTATGACCCAGACCCCTAACCTTCCCCCCATCATTGAGTCGGATGAAACAGACTACCGTGATAGTGGTGTGACAAGTACAGTGGCAATTGCTGGACACCCCTTTCATCCGTTGTTAGTAACGTTTCCGATCGCCCTACTGGTCTCAGCTTTGGGAACTGACTTAGGCTATTGGTTAACCAACGACACCTTTTGGGCGCGGGCTTCCCTGTGGCTAGTCGGTGCTGGATTGGTCAGTGGGATGTTGGCTGCCCTAACCGGTATGTTAGATTTTCTGAGAATCGAGCGAGTCCGGAAACGCACCGCAGGCTGGGCCCACATGGCTCTCAATGTTGCAGCACTAACCCTGACACTCATCAACTTCATTCTGCGCTACGGAAACTATGTTGACGCTGTTCTACCTACTGGGCTGATTCTATCGATGATTGTGTCTACCCTTCTAAGTCTGTCAGGCTGGTATGGGGCGGAACTAGTCTATCGACATAAGGTTGCAGTCATCGGATATGGCGATCGCGATCGCTAGGTATTGGGCAATATATAACTCTTCGATCAAAGTCTCTCTTTTTAAAGGAGATTGGCAGAATCTTCCTCAATCTTGCTAACACCTTCTCAGAAGACTTTTGAGAAAGAAGTTACCGCTGCAGGGGCAAAGCATCCGGCAGATAGAGCCTTAAACCCACCAGAAGGTCATTGCCAGGATGCTAAGTGCAAAGCACACGCTCCGCGAACGCCCTTGCGTTTCCTGGTATAAACTTTGCTAGAAATCTTCTCAGAATAAACCAAAGTTCCTTCATTAGAAGGACGGATTAAACAAGACCTTTTGTTTAAAATTCTGAAATATTCACAACTATTCGCAGCAGGAAAGTTTTTATGAGTGGACAGATAGAAGCAAGCCAACTCCGGCAACCTGAAGATGTTTCGGCTGAGAAGCAACTTTCTACCAACGTGGTACCAGCGGATCAACGGATGGATGTCAAAGAGCGCCAACTCACGGCAAATCCGGGCGATCGGATTGCAGATGAGCCTCAGACCATCGAAGAAAAAGCTCAACAGATTGCAGTGGATTCTACCGATATTACAGGCGACCACATCAAAGTTCCCACATACTTCATTGTAGAAGAACCAGATGGTGAGAAAAAAGCTCTGCACCATGTCAAGGACGCTGAAGCTATCTCTGATGTGATTCGGATGGCTCGACTGGATGAGAATGGCAACCAGGTTTGGAACTAAGGGCGCTTAATACCCAGTTTTTAGTTACCCAGCTTTTAGTTGAAAATAGAAAGGGTGGTGAATGGAGAACTTCCAAGTTGCCACCCTTTCTATATCATCTTTTCTATGTATAGATGGTCTCAGTTCAATCCTATTTGTATAATTAACTGTATAACTTAAATGAAGAATCTCCTTAAACTCCTTAAAGCTACGGTGCAAGAGTGGCAAGAGGATAAGGTACCCATGTTAGCTGCGGCTTTGGCATACTATACCGTTTTCTCCATTGCGCCGTTGCTAGTCATTGCGATCGCGATCGCTGGTTTCTTCTTTGGTGCCGATGCAGCCCAAGGTCAGATTGTCACCCAATTGCAGTCATTAATGGGCAAAGAAGGGGCAGAGGCTGTACAGTCATTATTGCAAAGTACTAATAAATCTCAGGGAGGTACGATCGCCACCATTTTGGGAATTGTGACCCTATTGTTTGGTGCGTCAGGAGTTTTTGCCCAGCTTCAGGATGCCCTAAACTTTATGTGGGAGGTCAAACCTAAAAAGAAGCCAGGAGTCAAGGGTATTTTAAGTTTGGTGCAGAGCCGTTTTCTTTCCTTTGCAATGGTCTTAGTAATTGGGTTTTTGTTACTGGTTTCCCTAGTCATCAGCACATCTCTAGAAGGAGTTAGCAATTATTTTGGCAACTTATTCCCTGGTCTAGTTATTATTGGCCAACTTCTTAATCTTGTTATCTCTTACAGCGCCATCACCCTGCTATTTGCTTTAATCTACCGAGTTCTTCCTGACATTAAAGTATTTTGGAAGGATGTTATGCCCGGTGCTTTGCTAGCTGCACTTTTATTCACAGTGGGTAAATACCTATTGGGTCTATATTTGAGTCATAGCGGGGTCAGTTCTGCTTACGGAGCCGCAGGCTCCCTTGTCGTGATTCTAATTTGGGTGTATTACTCAGCCCAGATTCTGCTTTTTGGTGCAGAGTTTACTCAGGTCTATGCCAAAGCCCACGGGTCTAAGAATGCCCTTGCTGAAGGTATTGAAGATACTGAATTGGAGAGTGCTTCTAAAGATATTTCTTCCTCTTCTTGAGAAGGATTTTTCAAGCTATATTCTAGCGGATTGCTAACTCATGGGTTGGCTTTTCACTCTTATGTGTGATTTTTGACGCTACACAATCATAAATCCATCCAATTGGCAAGTGTATTGGTGAGGGAAGGGCGATCGTTCCTTATCTCTACCAAGGCCCCTGCAACCCATATCCTAGAGCAATGATTCTCTATTAGAGAGGCTATGCCAACGTATTGAATATTAACAGTAACGTAGCAGCAACTTTAACTGTTGCAGGTTGAGGAGTCAGATCGATTCAATGCAGTTAGTTTTGTTGCTGCCTGACTTGAATACAGATCATATCAAGCGCTTTGTTAGTTGAATAGGAAGTAAATCGGTGTTCTGTTCCATAGGAACTATCTCAAAAGATTTCTCTTGTCTCCGCCTTTAGATGGAAAGTTTTATTAGCTCCAATAACTATCGTCAGATTACAAGCTTCTATTTATTTAAGAAGTTACTACAAACTCCATAGATAAAACTCCATAGATAAATGTGAGTTGATTTTTTACAACAGGAATAACCATATGACTTTTCCAGGTTTATCTTTAGGAAGAAGTGTTCCTCCCTCACGCCGTACTTTACTGAAGTGGGGACTTCTTAGTTTGGGCACAGCTATGCTAACGGGAGTTCCGAAAGCATTGATGGCTCAAACTATGGGCAGGATGAAGACGCTGACCTTCAATGCGAATGACATTGGCATTCTCAACTTCGCTTTGTTGTTGGAAGAACTAGAGGCAGCATTCTATCCAGCCGTGCTTAAGAGCGGCAAGATTACTAACGCCAAAGAACTCGATTATTTGAGAGCATTG
This sequence comes from Leptolyngbyaceae cyanobacterium MP9P1.79, assembly GCA_030248885.1. Taxonomy (GTDB): domain Bacteria; phylum Cyanobacteriota; class Cyanobacteriia; order JARCMD01; family JARCMD01; genus JARCMD01. Next base: position 8,604 of record JARCMD010000363.1, read on the forward strand.
GGCAGCCATGAAGCCGCCCATGTCAAATTCCTGCGCGGTGTTTTGGGTCGTAATGCCCTATTTCAAACCAGCGATTTGAGTCTGAATCAACCAGGGTTAAATGCCCTACTCACCGATCGTACCAAAATTTTGAATACCGCTGTGACATTAGAAGACTTGGGCGTTCATGCCTACAATGGTGCGGGGCCCAGCCTAACCAATCCAACCTACATCCTGGCAGCAGGTTCCATTGTTTCGGTGGAAGCTCGACACGCGGCAGGAGTGAGATCACTTCTGGGAAGACCCACAACTGAAACTGACAGTGAGCGACTGGTGAAAACTGTTGACTTAGTAGCCAAGCTGAACCCTTTCAAGGGACGGGCTTACGATGAACTGTACACACCAAAACAGGTCATCTCTGCGGTCAGTTCGCTAAAGATACTGAACAATCCAATTAACGGTTCGTTGGTCGCTTAACCTCAGGAGTATTGAACGATGAAACTTTGTTTTAACTGGATAGTGCAACCAATGGTAAACGCCCTACTGCCCTATCGCCACCTCTACAACATTCTGTGCGATCGGTTGAGCCAAGCTTGGTCCAACATTCTAGCTCCGGCTAAAAGTGCCGTGTTGATTCTGCCTTTATTACTAGTCTGTCTAGTTTTTGCTCCGACTGCACCTGCCTATGCTCAGAGTGCGAGTCAGAGTGCGAGGTTATCCCCCCGACAGGTAGTGGAATATGCCCTTACCTTAGAAAAGCTAGAAGCTGACTTTTATCGTCGTGCCATTGCCGCTGTTCAAAGCGGTGCTTTAACTGGGGTTCCTGATATTGCGAAAGCAGCACTAGTTTCCTATGGTGAAGATGAAGCCCAACATGTCACTGATCTCTCAGCCGTGCTGCGCTCTCTAGGAGGCAACCCTGCTGCTATCGTGATTCCAGCCAACCCAAACTACTCGGCTATTTTAAATCGTGATCCCTTTGCTAATCCTACCGATTTGCTGCTAGCGGGACAATATGTTGAGGATCTGGGGGTCGCTGCGTATAAAGGGCAGGTGCAAAATTTGCTGGCTGCTGGTGAAGCAGGCAAAACGGTGCTGGCTGGAGCCTTGGAAATTCATACGGTAGAAGCCCGACATGCGGCAGGGATTCGCTTCCTGCGGCAAACATTACTCAATGCTGATGTGCGTCCGTGGATTAGAAATGCTAGTAGTGTGATTTACAACGAAAATCGGGGCACTGTTGCAGTCTCAATGGAATCCCAAGGGAAACAGATGATTCAAAGTCCTTCCCCGATTCCCTTTGCTTCTGAAGCATTTGATGGATATGCAACGAGAGAAGAAGTATTGGCTCTAGTCGGTCCAATTCTGACTGCTGCTAAACCATCAATGATGGCACCTAGCCGATCGGTTACTCTGAGTAATTAATTTATTGGTCTTGGTAGACCTTCTGCTGTGATTCCACGCTGATGGTAAACATCTTTCAGTTCAGTATAGGCAGGATGGGCAAAATAAAGTGATCTTATGATCAATCCCTGAGTAAAACAGGCAGATAAATCTGCCTATTTTACTCATTTACAACAGGATGGGTAAAGCTGACGAATATGGTTGCATAAAATCATTGATTTTTTGTAACTACTCAGGCTTCTAACATAATGTGGGGACTGCCCTCATCCCCCAGCCCCTTCTCCCCAGGGAGAAGGGGAGCCGGATTGAAGTCCCTCTCCCTAGGGAGAGGGATTTAGGGTGAGGGCAGGCTGAGTAGTTACGATTTTTTATTTAGAAACTCGGTTTCTGAGTACCTGTTGAGAGTAATCTAAGATTTAAGCCTATCTTAGCTAAAGCCCTCTCACCAAACTTATAGAAATGGAGATGAAATCATGGCACAGGCTTGTTGTGGACCCGGTTATGCTTCTCCAGCCGACGCGATCGTGGCAGAACGGGAAAAATTGCTGTACACGATCGCCCTCTACACGGGCACTGGGATTGAGGAACCCGATTATTTGGCGACGATCGATGCTGACCCCACTTCCCCAACTTACTCACAAGTGGTGCATCGTCTGTCCATGCCCCACTTGGGTGATGAACTGCACCACTTCGGCTGGAACACCTGTAGTTCGTGCCACGGAGACGAGCAAAAATCCCGGAGATTTCTGATCATTCCAGGGATTCGCTCCAGTCGAATTTATATTATTGATACCCTTGATGCGAAAGCACCCAAAATTCATAAAGTCTTAGAGCCAGAAGAAATCAAGGCGAAAACCAATCTTACTGCGCCCCATACCACCCATTGCTTAGCCAATGGTCAGGTCATGATTTCGATGTTGGGAGATGGAGACGGAAATGCACCGGGTGGATTTCTACTATTAGATGAGAACTTTGATATTTCAGGACGATGGGAGCATCAAGCTGATGCGATGCAGTTTAATTATGACTTCTGGTATCAACCCCGGCATAATGTCATGGTTAGCAGTGAATGGGGCGCACCAAAGACGTTTTACCCTGGCTTTGATCTGAATGATGTCAGCGCCGGAAACTACGGTCGCCATCTACATTTTTGGGATTGGCAAGCCCGTGATATTATCCAGAGCGTTAATCTAGGCGAGGAAGGATTGATTCCCCTTGAAGTGCGCTTTCACCATAATCCCGATAGCACCCACGGCTATGTGGGAGCTGCCCTGAGTAGTAATATCTGGCATTGGCACAAAGACAATGGACAATGGAACGTCCAAAAAGTTGTAAATGTGCCTTCGGTGGAAATCGAGAGCTTCCCGATTCCGGTTCCCTCGCTGATTACAGATTTGCTGATCTCCCTGGACGATCGCTATCTCTATTTCTCCAATTGGCTACACGGTGATATTCGTCAGTACGACATCAGCGACCCGACCCAACCTAAGCTCACAGGGCAGGTTTGGTGTGGTGGCTTGTTGGGCAAAACAGGGGACGTGAATGGACACCAACTGACGGGCGGGCCCCAAATGTTGCAACTGAGCCTAGATGGTAAGCGGCTTTATGTGACGAGTTCGCTATTTAGCACTTGGGATAATCAGTTCTACCCAGGCATGACCCAAGCTGGCTCCTATATGCTGCAAATTGATTGCAACACAGAAACGGGTGGAATTACCATCAATCCAGATTTCTATATTGATTTCGGTCAGGAACCTAGTGGCCCCGCTCGCGCCCACGAAATGCGCTATCCCGGTGGGGATTGCACCTCTGATATCTGGGTTTAACTTAGGTCTTAGGAGTCTTCTAGAAAAGTTTATACCAGGCACCGGAAGGGCGAAGCATCCGGGCAATGACCTTCTGGTCGATTCAAGGCTCTGTCTGCCGAATGCTTCGCCCCTACAGGGGTAACATCTTTCTCAGAAGTCTCCTTAGTATTTATAGGACTTACGCACAGATTTCTGAAACAAGGGGCTTAAGCCCCTTGTTGTACTCATCTTGTCAGTCAAACTCTTCTTTGTGAAGTATTTTCTACATCACACTCGCCCAAGAGTTACTACGTTAAATCATTGCAACCACTCGTATTAACCAGCATCATACTGACATTAAAAACATTGGCAAAGGCAGTCACAACCGCTTGGCGTGTTTGCTCAACCGTGATGCCTGGAATGAACTGAGCCAGACTGCCCACAGGCTTGTCAATCAGTCCACAGGGAACAATGGACGCAAAACCTGTCATATCGGGGCACACATTGAGGGCAAAGCCATGCATTGTAATCCAACGACTGACCTTGATGCCGATCGCTGCCACCTTATATCCCTCCACCCACACTCCAGTCAAGCCTTCCACCCGTTTTCCCTGTAGCCCATAGCTGGCTAGCACTTGCATCAGCACCTCCTCAAGCTGTCGCAAGTACCAGTGCAAATCCTGACGATGGCGAGTTAGATTCAGAATCGGGTAGCCCACCAGTTGTCCAGGGCAGTGGTAGGTTACTTCACCACCCCGTTCTACTCGATGCACTTCCCACAGTGCTTGAGCAGGGTCAAATTTCAGGAAGGCTTCGTTAGCCCCATGTCCTAAGGTATAAACCGGTGGATGTTCCAGCAAAATCAGCACATCCTCTAGCTCAGGGTGCGATCGGCGCTGGGCCACCAACTCTCGCTGCCAATTCCATGCCTCCTGATAGGGCATCAAGCCACAATTATGGACTAAGCAGCGGCGTGGCAAGGGGTTGACCTGGGATGCTTCGCTAATTTGCTCACTAACTTGGCTACTGGAAACCATCGGCAAAATCAAGGGGATAGGATACTTTTTGACCAAAAAGTTGAGAAATTAAAATCAAGAATTGTCAACGGATGCAAAAGATTCTAACGTCCTTTGTTATCTAAAATACAAAGTGATAGCCTGAAGGGAGGTGCAATGAGAGGAGTCATCTAGTCATTTACCTACACTTTTACCCATACTTATAGGGCGGAGGAAGCTGTATGAAGCTTGTTATCCAAGGCAAAAACATTGAGATCACCGATGCAATCCGGGAGCATGTACAACAGAAGATTGAAAAGGCAGTGAGTCACTTTCAGAGTTTGACAACCGAAGTAGATGTCCATTTGTCAGTGGCTCGCAACCCCCGAATCACCCCTCAACAGACCGCAGAAGTGACTATCTATGCCAATGGCAGTGTAATTCGCGCAGAGGAAACGAGTGAGAATTTATACGCCAGCATTGACCTTGTGTCCGACAAGATTACTCGTCAGCTTCGTCGGTTTAAGGAGAAGCGCCAAGGCAAGATCTACACCCAGCCTAAGGTTGGTGAAGTCGTTGAGCAATTGCCTGTCATGGAGGATTTAATCGGCGATCGAACCCCCCAACTTCCCAGTCAAGTGGTTCGCACCAAGTATTTCGCCATGCCACCCATGACCTTGCAAGAAGCCCAGGAACAACTCGAACTAGTAGACCACAGTTTCTATATGTTTCGGAATGCTGAAACTAACGAAATCAATGTGATCTACGAGCGAAACCACGGCGGCTATGGTGTCATTCAACCCCGCAATGGCAACGGCTACACTAATGGCAGAAATGGTCACTCTGCTGGTGCCCAACCTCATTTGGTGGATGTGATCTCAGGCTAACTTCAGGTGGAGGATGTACCAAACCCATCCTACAGTGTCCTTGTACTAAAACCCCTTGCATCCTGCGAGGGGTTTTGCGTGGGGAGCGCTTGGTCGATCGGGAGAGCCAGATTTTGAAATTGTAGAATTTGAAATTGTAGAAAAGGGTGTGCCATACTCGCAATAAGGTTCTTGGTGAAAGGTGGATGATCGTCTGTCTTTTCCTGGCAAAAGTAACCAATCTGAACAAACGCATTGTGGTTTGGATAACTCTCCCCGAATATCACAAGGCAAATATTACAAGGCAAAACCCGCAGGGCAAAACTATGAGCAGTCATGAAACAAAAGCGCTAACCAACGAGTTGAAACTCCAGGGTGCCATTTTGGGGGGCTTTGTTGCCCTAATTTGGGTGCTAGAAATCATCGATCAGGTCATCCCCGGTAGGACATTGGATGGTTTCGGCATCCATCCCAGACAGATAAGTGGACTCTGGGGAATTTTATTTGCGCCATTTCTGCACGTCAGTATTGCCCACGTTGCAGCCAATACCATTCCGTTTGTGGCACTGGGCTGGTTAGTCATGCTCCGAGATATCCGGGACTTTTTCTTTGTCACCTTTGTAGCCATGACGATCGGCGGCTTAGGCACCTGGGTTTTTGGGGCAACTGGCAACCACATTGGAGCCAGTGGCGTCATCTTCGGGTACCTGGGCTATCTGATGCTCAGAGGATTTTTTGAGCGGAGCATCCCCGCCATCGCCTTTTCCCTACTAGTTTTCTTCCTCTATGGCGGATTATTGTGGGGTGTGTTGCCCTTGCAGCGTGGTATTTCCTGGGAAGGACACCTATTTGGCTATGTTGGCGGCGTTGTGGCAGCCTACATTTTGTCCAAGCATCACCGGGAACGTCAGGTAACGTAGATTCAGATGCAATGGATTTGCAGGCATCCTCAATTCCAATCAGGGATCTGCGGGTTAATAGTGTCCCACTCAGACGGGTTTCGACTACTTCGGCTGCGCTCATCACAAATGCGCTTAACTCTCGACAGTTGAGGGTTAAGCGCAGTCGAAACTCGGTTTATTGGTACTTTATTTTCATGCAAGTCCTTAATATTGGGCTTGTCATTACCAACATTTTTGAGAAATCGAAGATTTCTCAAAAATGTGAATTCTAAACCTCTCAGAAGGCCCAAATTGTCGCCCGAACCGCCCC
>JARCMD010000364.1 GCA_030248885.1 Leptolyngbyaceae cyanobacterium MP9P1.79
GGCATCCGTTGAGTGGCTTCCATGGGCATCCGTTGGGTCGCGTCTGCGGGAGTCCGCTGAGTAGTTTCAACCGTGCCACCACCACTGCTCGCAGGACGAGGGGGTGGTGGAGCAGGAGGCATACGAGAGGTGGATGCAGGGGGAGTAAAGGGACTCTGCGGTTCTATAGTCATATGCTGCTTCTCTACAAAAGGTGTGGGAGAAAAAGTGTGGGAAACGAAATATGGAACCTTGTGGAAGGTTCAAACTAACCGGGAAAGCTGCGATCGATTCTGGATGGTCGATTCTCAACTGGAGGTCTGGAAAGGAATTGAGCAATAATATTGGCTGCTCTTGATCACCCTAGGGTTACCAGTTCTAGAGTTACTAATTTTTTGGGAGCCTAAAGAGGGAGTGAAGTTGCCTCCTTGGTAGTAGGGAGTTCGATCGTCCTTACCCCATAGAGTAACTTTAACGTTGCAGAATGAACATTGCTTGCAAAAGATTTGCCCAATTTCCCCAAACCGGACTGCTCAGAATAAGTAACAACATTGGGTTGTAAGTGGTTTGGCTTGATTTGAGAAATCAGCAAAGCCACCACTTTTGGCAACAACCTTAATTTAGGTTGCCCAAAGAGAGAGCGGTTTGGATCAATGTTCTTAAACTGAAGTGTTCTTAAACTGAAGTGATCAGGCTGAAAGCTGAGAACCGTGGGTTGCGTTACGTTTTAGTCCTTTGAGGGCGGCCATGGCTTTCAGGTAATTCGTCTTATTCCCCTGAGCGACATAGAGTTTGGCAGCGGTTTGTAAATCTTCGATCGCTTTCTGGTTGTCGCCTATTTTCATCCGAGCTAAGCCTCGGTAGAAGTAAGCGACAGCGGAATTGGCATCAATGCGAATCACTTCGCTGTAGTCCACGATCGCGCTTCCCTTATTGCCCAGATGGGTTCGTGCCATGCCCCGGTAGAAGTAGGCAGTGGCACAGTCTGGGTCGAGACGAATGGCATGGGAAAAGTCTTCGATCGACCCCAACTTATCCCCCAAATCTGCACTGGCACATCCCCGATTGCAGTAGGCGATGACGCAACTGGGGTTAAGTTCCAGAGTCTGGTCAAAATCAGCGATGGCTTCCTGCTTATTGCCCATTTCGTGGTAAGCAAGTCCTCGGTTGTTATAAGCCAGGTCATCGTCGGGGTGACGCCGTAGAACGTAGGTGTAATCGCCGATCGCCCCTGCCAAGTCGCCAATTTCGTGTCGTGTGGTTGCCCGGTTGAAGTAAGCGGCGATATCATTTTCACTGATAGTAGGGTTATTGAAGCGATCGAGGAGATTTTCAATCACCTGGGGATCAGTGGTTTGCAACCCCACTTCGACTTCGGAGAAATCAGTGCTAATGCTTGAGAGATTATTCACACTCAGAATTGCGGAGGTAGAATCGCAAATCAGGAAGTTCTCTACAGTTCCCAAAATTTTGAACTTGAACTGCTTGGGATAGTCTCGTTTTAGTTGGGTGAGGTGGCTCAACGCATTGTACACAAAGGCTTTTTCCGCTGCATCTCCCACCCAGCGCGTGTCAGCACAACGCGGTGCGTAGCCTTGATTAATGTCCCCCAAATGACCCAGACCAATTTCGATCCGGCCTTGGCGATCGAGAAAATCCTTTAGGTTCTGGACTAAATCTGGGTCAAAGTTATCCTGGTTTAGCCAAGGCAAAACGATGATCAGATGCTCCTGGGACTGTTTTAAGGCTGATAACAGCAGTGCCCGATTCCCTGATGCGCTGTCGGCTTCTTTTTTGACTGACGATCGCAGCTTGGGGGCAAACACTAGGTCATAATGCCCAACAGCCCGCAGGGTAGAGACCAAATCCGCCATGTGCCCCGTCTCCTTGGTCTGTCCTTGGAGTCCAGCCATGCCGCTCTCCACACCATCCACCCTGGAAGACAAATACTTTAATTGCTTTTGTAGGGCTGTGGTGTCTAGAAGCTGGGGCAGGCGACTGATCAGATTTCTGAGTTCCCGTCGTTCTTCAGGGGCGAGGGAATAGCTGGCGGGAATGAGGACTGGCTCTGCTTCCAAAGCCCCCCCGTTTAACTGAGGCAGACTATTGAGGGCGGCCAACATCTCCACATAGGGATCAACCGGCTCAGAAGGGCTAGGCGCAGGTTGATTCAGCCGTTGCTCTAGGGCAGCGATTGCCACCCTCAGTTCTACGATCGCCTCTGGCTCTGGGGCTGCCTTCCCCAAGGTGCCCTCTTTGAGCTTATTCGTCAACTCATCCAACTGCTTCTTGAAAATGGAAACTGCCATTCGTATGGGCATGACGGATTGCTCTAGCGTTTGCTGTTGCTGTTGCACCATTCCCAGTTCCGCCGCATAGCGAGATAGCTCCCGTCTGGGCACCAAGTCTCCCACTAATTTAATCAGCGACTCCACATCTTGCTTCAACGCATTGGCATCGAAGGGCGCAGGCAAATTATTGAAGCGGCGGTGCAGATGATTGATGTCGTCATAGATGGGTTGAAGATTGGGCTTAGCTTCAACGGATAGGGTTTGGAGTTTGGTTTGGAGTTTGGCAGTTTCTGCTTTGAGGGTGACGATCGCTCCCTCCATGCCCTCCAGTCTGGTGGTTAACGATAGCCGATAAAGCTGATTGGTGGCGGTCTCCAGGGTCTCAGCCAGATGGGTTGTTTGGCTCTTAAGGGCTTCCACCTCCAGCTCCACCCGCTTCACACTCTGCTCTTCAAATTGGGATAAGCGCTTCGCAATCTCTCGACGAATTTCTCCTGCAACCTCTTTATTCTTTTGTAGCACCATTTTTTTCACGCCAGAAATGTCTGCAAGGGTTGGCAGAGAAGACGCTTGCTGGCGAAGGGTCTGCATTTCACCCGTGAGCTTTTGGTTGAACTCAAAGATACTAGTTGTGGTGTGCCGGAGAGTGGATTGTTCCATGCGGCGACGGTTCATCAGGTTTGACAGCATAAAGAAGGGCAGCGGCACCGCCACAAAGCCCACTTGCTGAAACGCGACGGAAGCCAATGCGCCCGCTGCTGATGCAACAAACAGTAGATTTTCTGAGAGATCTAACCAGTTATGCTTCTTCACGGTGTTTTTTGAACGATGTCTTCGATAGATGGATAAGAAGTTGAACCAGAGAACTCATCATTCTCAAAATTGCCGTGTTCCATTCAGACTTACGCACAGATGTGTGAAGGGGCTTAAGCCCCCTGTTATCTTGAGATTACCTAGCTCTAAATTCTGACTGCGTGAGTCCTATCCACAAAACTTGTAGGTAGCAGAAGGCACTCTACTCCCTGAATAATTTCTTCAGGGGCGATCGATTTAATCAGGAATTTCATCCCAAAGGTATTGAAAATATTTGCTAGGCTCGGTAATGGAAACTGATTGCCTAAGAACAAAATAAGAGCGTCGCAGAACCTATGAAACGTTGGATTAGCC
>JARCMD010000365.1 GCA_030248885.1 Leptolyngbyaceae cyanobacterium MP9P1.79
AAATCTGGAATGTAGTCAGAGCAAGGCTTTCATGGCTACCTATCAAAAATGGGCTTAAGGCTAAAATCTAGGCTCTGTAAGGAATACCAGCAAATTGATGACACGCCCTAGAATCTGTAAAAGAAGTACGTGTAATCGTCTTCATTCCTCGCCGATCGCCGATTGTGTTGAAGCCGGATCGGGGGCAGGAGGTTCTAGGCGCTGAATTTGAATCTGGTGCAAGCGGGGGCCATCGGTGGACACAACCGTCAACTCCAGGTTCTCGTAGTGCAGCGTTTCCCCGGCTGCGGGGACTTTTTGAAACAGGTAAAGCAAAAAGCCACCCAAGGTTTGATATTCCTCAGTTAAGGGGAATTTCAAGTTGAGGGCCTCGTTGACCGATTCAATATCCAGTTGAGCCTGGACTAAATAGGTGCCATCCTCTAGCATCTGCAAATCCACCTCTTCAGCCGTTTCCGGCTCATTATGGTCACCAATAATCTCAGCGATCAAATCTTCCAGAGTCACTAAACCAGCGGTACCGCCAAATTCGTCCACCACAATCACCATCGGCTGTCGGGTGCGCTGCATCAGGGGCAAGAGTTCCCCCAAGGTCATCTGCTCTGGCACAAATTGAGCCGGACGAATCCAGGGTTTTAGGGGAGTGTCCATGGAAATGGTGCCCAAAGCGAGGGGTTCAGCAATTTCTTTGAAATAAATCATGCCCTCGATATCGTCGATCGAATCCCCAATGACGGGGTAGCGCGAATATCCGGCATGAGCCACCTGATGGAGCAACATTTGAAATGTGGCATCACTGTCGATCGCATTAATTTCCGTGCGAGGCACCATCACCGCCCACACGGCCACCTCGCTAAACTCAAACACATTATTCAACAACTCCCGTGCCTCAGCTTCTAAGCCCGTAGAGACGCTGGAGGTACTAATCATCATTTGCAATTCTTCAGGGGAGACTTGCTCATACCATCCCTGTCCTGTGTCTCGAATGCCGCCCAACTTCAGCAGCAGATTTGTAGATTGGTTCAGCACCCAGATAGCCGGATTCAGCAGGCGGGCGATCGTCAAACTAGGCGGGCCCAAAAAGCGGGATAACTGTTCTGGATACAGGAGCGCGATGGATTTAGGGCACAGTTCTCCTAGCACAATTTGCAGGTAGGCAATAAAGAAAAAGGTCAGGGGAATGGCGACAAAACGGGCGATCGTCTCTCTCATAGACTCCCCCAACGGCAACTGAGCTAGCCCATGCACAACCAACAACGACACCGTACTTTGGCTAATCCAACCCAGAGCCAGGCTAGAGAGGGTAATGCCAATTTGAGTGGCTGATAGGAGGCGGGAAATACTCTGGTGCAGATCTTGCACGGTCTTGGCTTGCACATCCCCAGCACTTGCCAACTGATTGATCCGCGATCGGCGCACCGAGACGATGGAAAACTCAGCCGTGACGAAAAAAGCGTTGACGGCAATTAAAACTAGTCCAGCCAGCGATCGTAAAAAAGCTTCGGTTCCAGTTAACTGAAAAGACGCAAGTGTCGCCAGAGCAACCGGCATAAAGAAAGTCATTTATCAACGAATGAAAGCTAGAGCGCCTCTGTTTTCTACCTGGGAGACCAGCTACCCGAAATTCCCTAGTGTGCTTGACAGCATGCTTTGACGGGTCGAGACCCTCAAAATTCAACCTCAATCAACCTCCTAGCGTTCAGCTATCCGTCAATCAATCATTGACAGACTACTAGAATTCATTGGGGAATTTTGACTTTAGAACCCCCAGAATTGGGGATGAGGGGGAAGTTCGGGCGATAATCTTGACTTTTAAACCATCCTCTAATGCAAGTGCATTGCTCCAACGCATCTATTTGACAACAGGAATACCAGACATCTTTAACTGTAATTGCTGATCTGGGAAATCTGTCAATGTTAAAGAAAGCTTACTGGCATCATCTAACAGCGCCGCAGGAATACTCACCGTACCCGCGTAGGGCTGGCTACGGGGAGGTAAGTCTCCAGGCAACCCTTCTGTAGTCGCACTTAACGTCCGTCCTCGATCGTCAGTCACGTTTAAAAAGCTGTAGAGAAACCGCACTGGACGATCGCCATCATTGCGGAGGTTGACCGTTAGCATCAACGAGCCACCCTGCTGGCTCACCGATCGCACTTCCAACGTCACCCCCCGATCCTGGGTGATGATGGGCAACCCCGCTTGCACTGCACTGCTCTTGGGACTCGCAGGAGTTTTGGTATCTTCATCAGGTGTAAGTTTGCTAGGACTGGGCTTCTCATCTCCATCTGTCGTATCTGTCGAGCTGCCAATCTGAGCTTTGACACGCCTCAGGATATCCTCTTCTCGCAAAATCACAACTTCCTCACGCCGTAATACGCTACCCTGGCGACTGGCTAAGTTATTGGTCGGTCGCACATCGGGCTGGGTAATGCCTTTAAGTGCTTCCTTGCCCAGAGTAAACCCATAGGCAGCGCACACAAACCCTGCCCCAAACATCAGAGTCAGGAGAATTAAGGTCAAGGCCACACTGGAATTGATTTTCATTGCTTCAGGACGCGTTTTTTGATCTGAACTCTACGTTTTAAGCCATCTTAGTCTAGCCAAGCCATCTACTAACCTGGAATTAGTCTCCAAAACCTCAACGATCCTGGGATTAATGAAACACATTCGTTGGAAAGTCGTTGACAAGTAATCGTATCGAGGCTGCCTTTTCTCTATTAGCTACATACATTAGCTACAGACTATGATTGAGTTTGACAGGGACATTTATTCTGTAAACTATTCGTCGTTACGTTAAATTTATTTAAGCTAAAGCTTTAATCGCCAGGGTTGGCCGATCGGTTTAGGCAGCGAACTCATAATTCGCGTTAGGCGGGTTCAACTCCTGCACCCTGGATTTTCGATCGCATCATTGGGATTGTCACTACAACTAAGCCTAATCACCCAATAAAGTCAAAGCGGTCAAACTCAAATCTTTTGAGCCGTGACCGCTTTGGCTAAATGACTAATTGATTGCCAGACGTTGATTAGCGCTGTCCGCCGGGAAGGGGTTCGTAGACCAACTCACTGCCCACAGCGCGACCGCTCAAAATTCCTTGGGGAGGCGCGAATAGGAGTGAACTGTTGTAGGGGCTAGGCAAATCTTGAGTGCGAATCAACGGAGTGGTGGAGACTTGCTGGTTCATCGCATCCACATAGAGGAGATTGAGCCGACGAGCATCTTCTCTGATTTCATTTTCAATGTAGCTAGTTTGGGTATTGCTGCCAAAGCCAAAGAAGAAATCGAGGTACCGAGTGGTCGATCGATTCACAAAGATATCACCAGATTGATCAAAGAAAACCCGATCAAAGGCTTGGGGAAGGGTTTCAAAATCAGATTGTCTGTTAGTTGTAGCAGCGGGTTGGGCGATCGTCTTTGATGCTGAAAAGACAGAGGTGGCGCATACTAACCCCCCGATCAACAATCCCCCAATTAAACGGTTAATCCTTACGACCATTGGAACACTCCTCAATTTTCATTTGATTTTGCTGCTAAATCTTAGCTCACATTCCAGGTTTTGATCATCTAAGTGATGAATCAACTGAGTCAACCTGTAGATGATCAATTTACTAGGATTTCCTAACCGTATTCAAGGTTCTTGAATTTCGCCGTTCAGGATGTTCAAGAAGTGGACTTTTTGAATAGAGATTCAACTACAAATCTCCATCGATTCAAATTAGAAATAAAAGCAAAACTGATGAATCTGCCTGTAGTGAATCTGCCCTCCCAAAAGAGCCGAGTGCAGGAACCGATCGAAGTCGATGCCATTCCTTGAGCGATTTCGTAAACCCTTTTGAAACTGATATTATCCAAGGTGACTTGTGTCCGTTTGGGGACGATCGCAACGCCTGAGAATCAGTCCAAGGTGGAGAAATAAACTAGGTGATATCAACAACGACTGCAACTACGGTTGATTTAGCAACATTACGTCAGCACTTACTCGATTTGTTTTGTGACGTTGCTTACCGCGAGGGCGACTTCGTATTGTCCTCTGGGCAACGCAGCACTTACTACATCAATGGCAAGCAAGTCACCCTCCATCCTTGGGGCGCTGTTGCTGTGGGACGCATCCTCCTGCCGTTGATCCCCACTGATACTCCCGCTGTGGCTGGGCTGACCTTGGGGGCTGACCCGATGGTGACGGCAGTGAGTGTTGTGGCAGCCTACACAGGACGATCGATCGCCGCCCTCATTGTGCGTAAGGAAGCCAAAGGGCACGGCACCCAGGCTTACATTGAAGGACTGACCTTGCCTGCCAACAGTCCTGTCACCGTGCTAGAAGATGTGGTGACGACGGGGCAATCGGCCCTCAAAGCGGTGGAGCGCTTGCAACAGGCGGGGTATAAGGTCGATCGCATCATCGCCTTAATCGATCGTCAGCAGGGTGGCGCAGAACTCTACCAGCAGCACGGGTTGCACTTTGAGACCGTGTTCACCATTCAGGATCTCCAAACCCGATCGGCAGAGCTACGGGCGATCGTTTCTACTCCCTAAAAATTTCTATGACGAGACCAGAAAAGCACAATCCTAACAGCAGGAAATCTACCAGCATCAGGCGTTCGTTATGGGCACTGATGGCTGGGATCATCATGACTGTCCTCATCCTGGGAGCGGGGATCATTGCACTCAGCCAGAATCGAGTTGCGACTTCGACCACCGCCGTGGGCAAAAATGGCGTAGTCGTTAGCACCCAGCACGAAGCCTCGGAGGTGGGGTTGAACATTTTGAAACAGGGTGGTAACGCCATTGATGCAGCGATCGCAGTCGGCTATGCCCTGGCAGTGACTGACCCCTGTTGTGGCAATTTGGGGGGCGGTGGCTTCATGCTGATTCACCTTGCCAATGGGCAAGAGACGTTCCTTAACTTCCGGGAGAAAGCACCCCAGGCAGCAACCCAAGATATGTACCTCGATTCCGAAGGCAAGGTCATTCCACGGCTGAGTACGAGAGGATATCGATCGGTGGCTGTGCCAGGAACGGTGCTGGGACTGGAGCAGGCACGGACACTGTATGGAACCTTATCCGGATCGGCGCTCATGGCTCCGGCGATCGAATTGGCTGAACGGGGTTTCATCTTGCAGCCAGGGGATATCAACATTCTCAACGATGAAACTGAAGAATTTTTGCAGGAACCTAATGTTGCCGCCATCTTTCTGAAAAATGGTCAGACTCCTTATCAGGTGGGCGATCGGCTCGTGCAAACAGACCTAGCTCAAACCCTGAAGCTGATTGCCAAATCGGGTGCCGATGCCTTTTATCGAGGGCCGATCGCCGCCAAAGTGGTTCAAGCCAGTGCCGCCTCCGAAGGCATCCTCACCCTAGAGGACTTCGCCAATTACACCGTGAGCCAAGCTCCTCCAGTGCACTGCAACTATCGGGGCTACGAGGTGATCTCCTCACCTCCGCCCGGCGGGGGGACGACGCTGTGCCAAATGCTGAATATTTTGAACGGGTATCCCTTGGAAAAATTGGGATTTCGCACGGCTGCTAGCCTCCACCCTATGCTCTCTGCCATGCTTTACGCCTACGCCGATCGCAACACCTACTTGGGTGATCCCGATTTCGTCACTAACCCCGTCGATCGCTTGCTGTCCCCAGCCTACGCCGCCCAAATCCGGGCAAAAATCCCCCGCGATCGGGCTATACCCCCGGAGCAACTTTATCGCAGCACTCCTCCCCAGGAAGGCACTCAGACTACCCACTACTCTGTCCAAGACCGCTACGGGAACGCCGTTGCTGTGACTTACACTATCAATGGCTATTTTGGGGCAAGAGTAATTGCAGGGGATAGCGGATTTTTCCTGAACAATGAAATGGATGATTTCACCTCGAAGCCAGGTAGCGCCAACATTTACGGCTTAGTTCAGGGAAGCGCCAATGTGATCGCCCCCGGTAAACGCCCCCTCAGCTCCATGAGTCCGACGATCGTCCTTAATAAGGGCAAAAATCGGAGCAAGGTTTTCTTGGTCACAGGCAGTCCCGGCGGCTCCACGATCCCCACCACTGTTCTGCAAATCATCACCAATCTGATCGACTACGGCATGACACTCAGCGCAGCCGTCAGCACCCCGCGAATCCACTATCAGGGGTTGCCAAATCGAGTCGGAGTGGAACCCAATGCTCTGAAGCTAGAAACTATCTCTCAATTGTGGAAAATGGACTACAAAGTCATTCCTACCCCATTTGTTTGGGGCGCGGCTGAGTCCATTTTGACTAACCCAGATACTGGAGAATTCAACGGAGTGAATGACCCCCGCAAACCTGCCGGAAAAGCAGTTGCCTATTGATCGATCGGCGTGAGTTTCTAATAGGAAGTAAGGAAGCTAGCGATCGATTTATGGGGGCAGGTCAATAGATATATCTGGAATTTATCCACCAATTCGATCGACCCGCCCTACAGTAAATTTTCTCGGAATATTGTCGTGTCAAATGGCTAATGTAGGCTGGCAGAAGTAAGGAGATTTCTAGAAAAGTTTACACCAGGCACCGGAAGGGCGAAGCATTGGGGCAATAATCTGTGCAGCCATTCAAGATTTTTTGCCCAATGCTTCGCCCCTACAGGGCTAATATCTTTCTCAGAAATCTCCTAAGTGGGTAGCACTCAAAACTCAAAACTCAAAACCATCCCCCTAACTGGTTAGAAACTTCTGCCAAGCTGCACTAGAGACTAGAGGTTTTTCCGGTTTCAGCTTGGGTGGGAATCGGTTGCACATCGGTATGCCCCATGTTGTTCGCGACTTCGCGCAAGAGGGAAATCTGATGCTCAAAACCCAGAGTTTCAAGTTGACCGAGGGCATCCTTTACGGCTCCACTAGCTTGGGAACCGCCTGGCATTCCCACAACCGTTTTGCCCATGCCTTGGGCCCAGGCATACCAAACCACAAGCTGATTGTTCTCCGTCAGTGCGCCGTAGGCACGGGAGTAGTCTGTGTTCCGCCGATCGACAATCTCACGCATCACGGCAAGCTGTTCTTCCTGGGAAAGTTCATAGAAATCTCCTAGCAACATGGGGGCCAGGTCTGGTTCAGCAGCAGTGGGGGCAGCGGGAGTCACAGAACTCCCCATTTTTTCATAGATAAAATACAGTAATGCTAATTTCTCATCCGTTCCCAGTTTATTAAAACCGTCGATCGCATCACGGGTTTCTGTTTGCAAAGATTGAGTTCTACCAACACCTTGAGTGAAAGACATAAACACTCTCCAAAAGAAGTTTTCATAATCAACGTTAGACTTACCAAATTCCGGGGATCAAAGCTATTCCTCATCGGAGATAGATCACCTTTGATAGGTTTAGGAAACAATCTATCCGACGATAGAGTACACAAATCTATCCCAAGAGCCTCTAATAACTGAAACTGACTTTGGTAGAGTCGATCGCAATCATAAAAAACCCTATGGAGTCCTTTATGTCTGATATTAATACTGCTTTACCAAATGTCGGTTTACCAACCGTTGAGTCCCCAACCTATGATGCTCAGCAGATGACTGAAGCTATTGCTGTGGGCGATGAAAAAGCACCTAAGGTAGATGTCTCGTCTGACTATGAAGCCTCTAAGGAGTTTAGTGTTAGTGAAATCGATCGCACGGGTGCAGGTGCGGAAGCCGCAGCAGCCGTTACGACTCCTCAATTCGCACTGTCTGCTCCAGAAGAGGTAGAGTTCACAGCGCCACCTACAGGTGAACCAAGCGATTTTATGGATATGGCGAAGAGTGTGAGTCCGATCGCTGGAGATGCCACGCCGATTAATGATGACTTGTTGCAAAAAGCCTTGGAACTCGGTCAGCCCTCCCAGTAACTTCAGGGGCGACTTACACAGTGAGAGTTTAAAACCAAAGTTTGAATCAGCAATACTTCGGACAGTTTTTGTGGAGGTGCTGGGAATCCTGTTGTACAGCCAGCATGAACCCTCACCCTAAATCCCTCTCCCAAGAGGGGAGAGGGACTTCAATCCCCCAACCCCTTCTCCCAGAACTGGAGAAGGGGTTGGGGGATGAGGGCTAGCTATCGCAGAAATGTCCGAACTATTGAAGCAGGAAATTACCTACCAACAAGGGGCTTAAGCCCCTTGTTTCATAAATATTTGTGGGAATTCTATTTGATCACCTGTGAGATCGGTTTTCTAAACCTTGGAATATGCCCAATGAACGCTACCGAATAGTTTGCAGTAGGGCTTGTATGACTTGGTTTGCTTGGGAAAGATAGCCCCCACCGAATAAATTGAAGTGATTGAGAATGTGGTACAGGTTGTACAAGGGTTTGCGCTGCTCGTAGCCTGCTTCTAGGGGCCAGCGATCGGCGTATCCGGCATAAAATTTCGCTGGAAAGCCCCCGAATAATTCGGTCATAGCGACATCCACTTCTCGATCGCCCACATAGGTGGCGGGGTCAAAAATCACTGGGGCACCGGACTGGGTGACGGCTGCATTGCCCGACCACAGATCCCCGTGGACAAGGGAAGGTTGGGGTTGATGCCCCGCCAAGATTTCTGGAACTGCTGCCAAGAGTTGCTCCTGCTGCGGGAAGTGTCCAGCCCGCCTTTTGGCTAAGTGGAATTGGTGTCCGAGGCGTTGTTCAGTGAAAAAGGTGACCCAATCGTCTGTCCACGGGTTGGGTTGCGGGGTAGAGCCGATCGTATTGGCGCGTTCCCAACCAAACCGATTCCCCCACTCAGCTTGGTGCATGGCAGCCAGTTGTTCACCCATCTGCCGCCAAGCTTGGGGGGTTCCCTGCCCCAATTCCACCCATTCCAGCACGATGTAAGCAGATTCAGAAGCTACCCCCCAGCAAATCGGGGCAGGAATTTGCAGGGTGTTCGTCGATCGCAGGTGCTGCAACCCCAGAGCCTCGGCTTCAAACATGCTAATTTGGCTTGCCTGGTTCAGTTTGACGAAGTACTGCTGTTGTCGATCAGATAAGGCATACCCCTGATTAATGCAACCGCCACTGACCGATCGCCGATCGCTGATGTGAAAGTTGACCCCGATCGCCTGGGTGATGTGAGCCGCAATTTGAGTCCACATGGTCGTGATTAAGCCGGTCGTAAAACTACAACTCCGTAGGCATCGGGGGAAAGATGCTGTTGGGCAGCGGCTTGGAGGTCGAGGGCATCCAGGGCTTGAATGCGGGTCGGGTAGTCCAATGCGGGAGCCAAATCACCGACGATTGCCTGATAATAGCCATAAAGATTGGCCCGATCGCTGGGGGTTTCATTGCCAAACACGAAGCGATTTGCCACTTGGGTTCGCACCCTGGCAATCTCTGCCTCGGTGATCAGTTCTGTGTGCAATGCTCGAACGTGTTCCACAATCAGGGATTCCACGATCGCCACATTTTCTGTCGGTAACTGGGCGGAGATATAAAACGCTCCCTGCATTCCATAGGTGATGTTGGTGGCTGAAACACTTGACACCAAGCCGCGTTCCTCACGCAGATCACGGGTGAGCCGCGATGTGCGACCTTGCCCCAAAATCGATGCCAAAATATCTGGCGCGTAGGTTTGTCCTAATTCGGTCAGCCCTGGCACCCGCCACACCATAATCAGTCGGGCTTGTTGCAGGCTGGAGTCTACGATGTCTCGCCGCACGATCGTCTCAAAGGCTGGCTCTGGGCTGTAATTGGGCAAACTTTGCAACAGGGCGCGATCGTCAATCTCCACAGGTTCGTGAATGTGAGCCTGTTCAACGCTAGCTTCCACAATGTCAATTAACTCTGACACGGGTAATTGACCCACCACTGCAACGGTCATGGATTGGGGGCGATACCAGGTGCGGTGGAAGTCGCGCATCTGCTGGGGAGTGAGCTGTTCAATGACGGCAGCGGGGCCAAGGACGGGGCGACGGTAGGGCAAGGAGTCAAAGGCAATCTCAACGGCTCTTTGAAAGGTGCGCCGTCGGGGGTTATCTTCAAACCGGCGAATTTCTTCTAAAATGACGAGCCGTTCTCGCTCAAAGGCGCGATCGGGGATGCAAGCGTTGAGTACCACATCCAGTTGGAGAGGGGCCAAGTCTGCAAAATCTTTCGGAGCCGTCGTGATGTAGTAGTGGGTGTAATCTTGGCTGGTGGCGGCGTTGGTCTTTGCTCCCCGCTCCTCAATTAAGCGCTCAAATTGCCCGCTCTCTAGCCGATCGGTGCCCTTGAAGACCATATGTTCCAAGAAGTGAGCCATGCCGTTGATGCTGTCGGACTCAATGGCAGAGCCTACGTCTAGCCAAACATTTAAATTAACGGCTTCAGTGGGAATTTGCTCAGCCACGATCGTCAAACCATTTGCCAATCGATGAACCGTAGGGGAGTTGAGACGGGAGAGAGTTTTGAGCAGAGTTTGGGTCATGGCAAAGGGGAAGAGTTGCGGCTACAGAATTTCGACTTTGATCTATTCTAGTCAGCGTACTGGTGGCCGCAGTAACTGTGGCTACATTTAACTTTCACAAATTCTTATCACAGTCATTGTTCTGGGGCATGGGTTGCTTCCCCATCGTCCCAACTGCTCACTTGTTTTGCCATCAGGATCAATGAGAATAAAAAGAAGTTCTCGACTTAACGCTGACCTATCATGCCTCTTGCCTCAGCTAATTTGCCTGCCTCTGAAAAGGCCGCACCTGCTTCAAGCTTGTCCCAGCAAGTGGTGCATAATTTGCAGCCAACAGCGGAGACAATTTTGCTCCTGTTGGCGGTGCTAATTGGGGGCAGTACAGGTATGGGAGTGGTGACCTTTCACTACTTGATTGAGGTGATCCACAGCTTAATGCTGGAGGATTTCATGGGCTGGCTGGCGGCGCTGTTTAATCAAACGGCGGGGAACGGCTGGACTTTGGCCTTGGTGCCTACGATCGGCGGCTTGGTGGTGGGTCTGATGCGGTGGCGCTGGCAGGATTTTGGCCCTGGTATTTCCTCATTGGTAGAGGCCACGCGATCGGGACAGGCGCTCTCTACGTTGCGCCCAGTGCAACGGATGGTGGCGGCTTCAGTTTCCTTGGGAACGGGGGCTTCCCTTGGCCCAGAAGGCCCCAGTGTGGAAATCGGGGCAAATTTTGGGGTGTTGCTGGGACAGGTGCTACAGGTATCCCAAGAGCGGCAACGGTTGCTGCTGGGAGCGGGGGCAGCGGCGGGGTTAGCGGCGGGGTTCAATGCCCCGATCGCTGGAGTCTTTTTTGCCCTAGAAGTTGTTCTGGGAACTACCTTTGCCACATCAGCCGTGAGTGTGGTGTTGCTGTCGGCGGTGGTGGCAGCACTGGTGGCGCAGATTGGGTTGGGGGCGCAACCCGCCTTTGCCCTGCCTCTATATGACGTTCGCAGCCCTCTGGAACTGCCGCTCTACCTTGGTTTGGGCGTGTTTGCTAGTTTGGTTTCGATCGTCTATATGCAGACCATAAAATTAGCCCAACAAAGCTTCCGAGGGGAGGTCAAGGGACTCGCGTGGTTGCATCGGATTCCCCGCCCCCTTCATCCCATCCTGGGCGGAGCCTGTGTCGGTCTGGTGGCGCTCAAATTCCCGCAGGTTTTGGGAGTCGGCTATGAAACAATAGAAGCGATGTTGCGGGATGTGAAATTCTCCCTCGCGCTGCTGCTGGCTTTGCTGGTGGTGAAGTTGTTGATGACGGCCCTGAGTCTGGGGAGCGGGCTGGTGGGAGGTATCTTCGCCCCAGCGATGTATTTAGGAGCCTGCCTTGGCTCAGCCTATGGCAAGACGATCGCCGCCCTCCTTCCCGCCAGCCTATTGAGCATTGCCGCGCCACCGGCCTATGCAATGGTGGGCATGGCGGCGGTGCTGGCGGGCAGTGTCCGCGCCCCTTTGACTGCCATTTTGCTGCTGTTTGAGCTGACCCGCGACTATCGCATTGTCCTGCCCCTGATGGCGGCGGTAGTGATCAGTGTGTGGCTGGTGGAACGCCTCAAACCGGCTGTGAAAGAGAATTTGAACCTGAAGCAAATGGGAGTGAATGTCGAACCAGACCAAAATCAGGAACTCCGCCATCAAATTACGGTGGGAGAGGCAATGCGCCCTGATCCCCTGCAAGTTGCGGCTACCTTATCGGTGCTGGAGGTAGGGCAACTCATGCTCAGCCAGTCTTCCCGAAGTGCCTTGGTGATAGATGCAGCAGGGCAACTGCTGGGGATCGTGACGCTTCAAGATATGAATCGCTTTCTGACTCGTGCCCAAACTGCGCCCCCGATCGCATCAGATTCTCTGTCCATCGGGGAGTTGTGTACCACGGAACTGGTCTACGCCTACACCGATGAGTGGGTCGCAGAGGCGATCGATCGCATGACCACCCGTGGCTTACAACAATTGCCTGTCCTCGATCGCCACACTCCCCCCGTAGTGTGCGGCATCTTCGAGCCAGAAAGCGTCGCCCTTGTCTGTAGCCTGGAGGTAACCCGCCGATTGCTGAATTCTTACCTACCAAATTCCAAGGGGATGACGATCGCTGCACCCGTGACCTCTGCAACCTGAAGAACGCTTAGGAGTCATCTAGAAATAGCTTGACCAAGCAAGCAAGGGGCTTAAGCTGCTTGTTCAACAGGTTTAGTCTGGTTACATCAGGCTTCGGGTTTCGTCGCTGCACTGCTCAGCCGATGTTCATCCAGACGCTGAGCAATGAACCACTCAAACTTGGCAGTAAAGACAGATTCGGCAAATTCCTCAGCCCGTTCAATGCAAGCTTGGGAGGAAAACCGCAAACCCTCGAACTGGGCGATCGATGCCGCCAAGCTCTCCACCGTTGGCTGGGGAAACAATAAGCCCGTGCGGTAGTCCAGCACTACCTCCCGCATTCCACTGAGTTGGGACGCGATCACGGGCACCCCACAGCCCATCGCCTCCACAGGCGCAAAGCCAAAATCCTCACGCGTACTGGGAAAAATGAACGCTTTAGCATTGGCATAAAGCTCAACCAAGGCAGAGTCTGGCACCTCCCCCAGGAATCGCACCTGCTCCCCTGCCAAGGCTTGCAATCGGGTGGCATCGTCCCCCGTGCCCACAATCCACAACGGCAGGTTGAGTCGATTACAGGCCTCGATCGCCAAGTCAACCTGCAAGTAACGCGCCAACCGTCCCACATACAAGTAATACTGATTGCCTGCCTCACCCGTCCCCCGAATCTTCACCGGCGGGGGAATCACCTCAGCCACACGCCGATAGACCTTCTT
>JARCMD010000366.1 GCA_030248885.1 Leptolyngbyaceae cyanobacterium MP9P1.79
ATCCACCCTCACCGTTCGGCTGAGCGCTCACGTCGAAGCCTAAATCCCTCTCCCTAGGGAGAGGGACTTTGAATTCCGGCTCCCTTCTCCCTAGGGAGAGGGGTTGGGGATGTAGCTTGCTTCCCGAAGGGTGGGCGGATCGGAGATCTGCAAAAGTGAGATGCACCTTAGAAGATGTTTGTAAACACAAATTGTGCCTCAAACCGCCCCCTTTTCATATATGCCTGAAAGGCTTTAAGGCCCCAATTCTGGGGGACTTTGAACAAAAATGGCTCGAGAGCAAGCCAGAATTGGGGGGTTGGGGGGCGAGTGCAAGACTATATGCTAATTTACAAACACTTTGCTTAACAGATCTCAGAAAAGGTTATACCAGCTAAGGTTGGGGCGAAGTGTATTCTTTGGGAAGCAAGCTACGAACGAAACACGTTAAAGCTCAATAAAAACTATTTTCTGAATGCTTCGCCCCTCGCTCCCTGATATAACCTTTTTTAGAAATGGACTTAAAAATTCTAATTGCGTGGCTTTGCATTCTGACTGTTCCAAGCAGCTTGGAAAAACTCTCGCTCACAAACCATGGCGTAACGGTAGGTGGAACGGATTGAGGGGGTATCAATAGCGTATTGATCGACTAATGCTTCTAATTGGTACGCCAACTCGTCAAAGGCAGGACTGCTATAGGTTTGAATCCATTCTGTATACAAATGCTCTAATTCATCCCGTTCAGCTAATCTTTTTCCTAAAAAACTATAGAGCCGCATACAGGGGGTCATAGCAACAGCGATCGAACCAATATCCCCATTCCAGGCGATCGACGACAGAAAATCTGTGTAGCGGCGCGTTGCATCTCCTAGCTCAATGGCTTTCAGATCTACACGCCACTCCGCAGCATAGCCTTGGTGTAAGCGCAATTCTTTCAGGACTCCATCAACCAATGTATGAAACACTTCAAATGCAGTCATGTCGGGTGCTTTTACCGCCGCAAGACTATAGGCGCGGGCAAACGCATTTAAGAAAAATACATCCTGTCCCAAGTAATAAGTAAAGATGGCTTTGGGTAATGTACCAGTTCCAATTTCTTGGATAAAAGGATGTTCCAAGCAGGCGTGGGCCAAATCCTGGTTTGCCTGCCACAGTTCAAGGGATAGGGTCATAGCGATCGGGTAACGTCTGAAACCATTGTGACTGAGACCATTGTGACGCGGAATCATCACTAGGGACAGTCATCGTTCCAGTGAGAGCGATCGATCGCTCTCCTCAGTCAGTGTGGGATGCTATTTCCCAGACGGAGGCAGCTCTACACACAGGTTTGCCCATAGCAATCAGTTGCGATCGGCTCACCCTAACCCTACAGCATGGCTTATCCAAGAGCGATCGAGCCTCACTGGTTCAGTGTCCTTCTGCAACCGGGCCGCGAATCGTTCTCTTCCGGGGTCTGCTAGGCTAATTTGAGGGTGAACCTCCGCAAGGATACAGACGTGAATGTCATTTTTTTAACCCTATTGCTACCTCAGAACGTGATGAGGAATGAGTGTTGACCTGTAAAATTAGCCCCTAGCCCTTTTTATCTAACAATTCATGCCGCTAATTCAAGAACAAATTCAGCAGTTTTATGACAGTTCCTCTGGTTTGTGGGAGCAAATCTGGGGAGAGCATATGCATCACGGGTACTACGGCGAAAGGGGCGACCAGCCCAAGGAGCGTCGTCAAGCCCAAATTGATTTGATTGAAGCCTTGTTGCAATGGGCGAATGTGGAACGATCGCAGGCAATTTTAGATGTGGGATGTGGGATTGGAGGCAGTTCCCTTTACTTGGCAGAAAAATTTAACGCCAGAGTCACTGGAGTGACGCTGAGTCCGGTGCAAGCAGAGCGGGCGATCGTCCGGGCCCGTGATGCCAATCTAGGGGAAACGACAAAATTTTTGGTCGCCGATGCCCTAGACTTGCCCTTTGCCGACAATTCCTTTGATCTCGTCTGGACATTGGAAAGTGGCGAACACATGCCCGACAAAGTTAAATTTTTGCAAGAATGTTACCGAGTACTTCAGCCAGGGGGATTGCTCCTCATGGCGACGTGGTGCCATCGCCCCACCACAACCCAACCGCTGACCGTTGAGGAACAAAAGCACTTGGCGGAAATCTATCGGGTTTATTGCCTGCCCTACGTGCTATCTCTGCCAGAGTATGAGACGATCGCCCGCAATTTATCCTTGGAAAACCTGCGGGTTGCTGACTGGTCAACCGCTGTGGCTCCTTTTTGGAACGTGGTGATTGATTCGGCGTTTAATCCCGCTGCCCTGTGGGGGTTGCTTTGGTCAGGTTGGACAACGATCCAGGCTGCCCTTTCCTTGGGACTGATGCAGGATGGCTATCGATCGGGACTGATTCGCTTTGGGTTGCTCTGTGGAACCAAACCGAATGCTAACTACTCAGGCTCTTAACTTAATGTCGAGCCTGCCCTCATCCCCCAGCCCCTTCTCCCCAGGGAGAAGGGGAGCCGGATTGAAGTCCCTCTCCCTGGGGAGAGGGATTTAGGGTGTAGCTTGCTTCCCGAAGGGTGGGCAGGCTGAGTAGTTACACCTAATGGAACCAAACCTCACGGAACGCAGCCTCTATGAAACCCAGTCTTTACGAGTCAGAGCATCCGGTCTCGCCCTCCCCGTCTACGATTCCACCCACCTCCACGCCCGATCGCGTCCCAGCCCCATTGGTGCAACAGCGACTGCCGTGGCTCCACGCTTTTTGGAAATTCTCTCGCCCCCACACCATCATTGGCACTAGCTTGAGTGTCTTGGGGCTGTATCTCATTGCGACAGGGCCAGATTTAGTCGCCCTCTCGTCCACACTGCCTGCCCTGCTGCTGGCGCTGCTAGCCTGTCTCAGCGGCAACATTTACATCGTCGGTTTAAACCAACTTGAGGATGTGGCGATCGATCGCATCAACAAGCCAACCCTGCCCCTTGCGTCTGGGGAATTTTCCCAACGAATGGGTTTGGGGATCGTGACGATCGCCGGAATCCTTGCCCTAGTCATCTCCCTATCTCAGGGGTGGTTTTTGTTTGCCACCGTTGGACTCAGCCTCCTCATCGGCACTGCCTATTCCCTGCCGCCAATCCGCCTGAAGCGATTTCCCTTCTGGGCATCCCTCTGCATCTTGGTGGTGCGAGGGGCGATCGTCAATTTGGGATTGTTTCTGCACTTTCACCAATTGCATCCCCGCTTTCCTGAGGTGATCCCGCCCGCAGTTTGGGCCCTGACCCTGTTTGTCCTGGGGTTCACCTTTGCGATCGCCATCTTCAAAGATATCCCCGACATGGAGGGCGATCGGCAATACAACATTGCCACGCTCACCCTCAGCATGGGGGCTGCCTCTGTATTCAACTTGGCGCGAGGGGTGCTGACCATTTCTTACCTCAGCATGATTGTGGCGGGGGCAGTCGGCTTGCCGACGGTCAATTCTGGCTTGCTGGTCATCAGTCACAGCGTAGCCCTAGCGCTCCTTTGGTTCTGGAGTTTGCGGGTGGATGTGCAAGACCAAGCGGCGATCGCCCAGTTCTATCAGTTCATTTGGAAGCTTTTCTTCCTGGAATACCTGCTTTTTCCCGCTGCCTGTCTCTGGGGCTAGACTGAGGAAAAAATCTACTGGCGTTGTATGACTAAATCCTTACTTTAGAAAATGTTTGTAAACATAAATCGCGCCCCGCTCCGCTCCCCAAATTCCCTAATTCTAGGTAACTTTAAACAAAAACGGCTCGGAAGCCCCCCAGAATTGGGGGGTTGGGGGGCAAGTGCAAAACTACACGCTAATTTACGAACACTTTTTAGACCTTTTGTGGCTGCGATCGTCATGTTCTTCCTTGCGACAGGCTGCACCCGCGATCTGCAAGCCTATAATCCTCAAGATCCCCCCCCAAATTCTTACCCAGCCGCTAGCGTCAAAAACTTTATCGATGCCTGTGCCGCAGGTAATCCGCAAAAAATAGCGGTTTGTACCTGTGGCATCAAAAAAATTCAAGGGAAATATTCCTTTGAAGCCTTTGTGAAGTTGGATGATGCAGCTAAACGCGGTGAAAAGCTTCCCACAGATATTGTGGACATGCTGAAGGGCTGTGCTGTCAAACCTAGTTGATATGTAGAATTCAGCGATCGTCTTCCTAACTAGTGCAGGCTGATAGAAATAACTGAGCAGCACTCAAAACTCAAAA
>JARCMD010000367.1 GCA_030248885.1 Leptolyngbyaceae cyanobacterium MP9P1.79
CCGTTGCCATGACGATCGCCGGTTCTGATAGTGGCGGTGGTGCAGGTATTCAGGCAGATTTACGCACCTTTGCCTTTCATCAGGTGCATGGCACCAGCGCCCTCACCTGCATTACTGCCCAAAATACGCAGGGTGTAACGCGGGTCGATGCGCTGCCGCCAGAATCTGTTGCAGCTCAAATTACCGCTGTGGTTTCAGATATTGGCGTGCAGGCGGTCAAAACCGGGATGTTGCTGAATCAAGAGATTATTGCAGCGGTGGTGCAGCAGGCGATCGCCCTCTCCTTGCCCAATCTCGTCGTTGACCCGGTGATGGTATCGCGCACGGGGGTACAACTGCTGGCAGACGAGGCGATCGCCACGCTCTGCACTGACCTGATTCCCCTCGCCACTCTGATCACGCCCAACCGCTACGAAGCCCAAATCCTCAGCGGCATGGAAATTCATACGCTCAACGATTTAGAGCAAGCTGCCCAGCAGATGTTCAAAACTCTGGGGGCACAGGCCGTTTTGGTCAAAGGCGGAGGGATGGCGGGCGATCTGCGCGGCGTGGATGTATTTTGGGATGGCGATCGGCTCGAAACCCTGCGCACCGAAACCGTTAACACTACCGATACCCACGGCACAGGCTGTACGCTATCTGCGGCGATCGCTGCCAACCTCGCCCTCGACTACGATTTATTTACTGCCGTGCAACAGGCCAAAACCTACGTCACCAGCGCCCTGCACCATGCACTGCGGCTTGGCAAAGGCCAAGGTCCGGTGGGGCATTTCTTCCCGCTGCTCAACAAACCTAGATAAACAAACTCAGATCCTGCACCAGTCTCAAGAAGGGGTTGACAAGACGCTAAAAGTCTGAGAGAAAGGGCGTAGAAATATTTCAACGGACGGTTATGGAAACCATCTTGGAACACGCCCAAGGACTAGTGTACGTCCTCCTTCATCTGATGCCTAGCTCCTATCAGCACGCCAGTATCAGTTCTCTTTTAGGATTGTTTTTAGAGGCGCAAGGGCATCCAGCAATTGCAGAGCTTTTGCCTCAAGTCCTATGGATGAAGCGATTACATCAGATTCAAAAGCACCGGAAACTTGCGGATGACCTAGGGTTTGAAATCCTCGTCAAGCCCCTCCCCTTAGCTTGTTGAGACTGGTGCAAGATGTGAGTTAACCCTAACCCTAATAAAGCACTGACCATTAATATCCAAAAAGATGAATCAACACCAAAATTATTTTGACCCAGTTCTAGTCTAAATAAACATGATCGTTACTAGAAGCACGCCGACGATCGCCATTACCCAGTTCAGCCAAACAACGGGCAAGTTTGCTAGATCGGTTCCCAACAGCGCGTAAGCAGATAGCAGCAATAAGAGTGCAGCCCACGGAACCATTTTTCCGGATGGTCTTTCAGAGTTAGACAGCATCACAGTCCTTCTTTCTTCACTATGCTTTGGACGAGTTTAGAGGTGCAGTCGAAATGAGCGTTGTTTCCCTAATCTGTTGGGTCAAGGCGATTGACCAGGGTTGTTAGTAGCATCATGGGGATGACTGGCAGCAAACAGATTAGCCATTGATGCAGACTCAGGGGAGCCGTTCCAAAGAGAGTATTCATCACTCCCCATTGACTAAAGAGCACTTGCAGCCCGATCGCACTCACCCCCCCAATCCCGATCGCCAGTGCGTCATCGAAGGTCGCTTTTCTGCCTCGAAGTTTATCAACGATCGCGCCACCTAAATGACTCACGCTCAACAGATACACAATCCGTCCCGCGACAAGTGCCTGAATTGCCATGGTTCGGGCAATGGCAAGATCTCCCGTCGTCTGCCGCGCCCATTCAAACATGCCAAAGATCAAAATCCAGTTGAACACCGAGACAGCCACAATTCGTTGAAATAACTTGCCCGACACCAAGGGTTCTCGTGGGTTGCGAGGTGGCTGCTCCATCGTGCGCTCGGACTTTGGCTCAAAAGCCAGTGGCACTGTCATTGCCACCGAGTTGATCATATTCAGCCACAGCACTTGCAATGAAAGAATGGGCAAATCTCTGGCAAGTAACACACTAATTAAAATCGCCATCGACTCGCCACCGTTGACCGGCAAAATAAAGGCGATCGCCTTTCGCAAGTTCCGATAAACAGTGCGTCCTTCTTCTACTGCCGCTTCGATCGAGGCAAAATTATCATCCGTTAGCAGCATATCTGCCGCTTCCCTAGCAACATCGGTTCCGGCTTTCCCCATGGCAATGCCAATATCAGATTGTTTTAAAGCAGGGGCATCATTCACACCATCGCCCGTCATCGCCACAATTTCACCCCGTGACTGTAAGGCTTCTACCAGTCGCAGCTTTTGCGCTGGAGCCACTCTGGCAAACACTGAGCCTGAGTCCACTGCTTGCGATAGTTCGGAGTCGCTCATCTTTGTTAGTTGCTGCCCCGTAAAACCAATCACCTGCCCTGCCTGCTTCAGTCCAATTCGATCCGCGATCGCCGTTGCCGTAGTCAAATGGTCGCCTGTGATCATCTTGACTTGAATTCCGGCAGACTGGCAGGCAGCCACAGCCGCGATCGCTTCTTCGCGAGGCGGATCAATCATGCCCTGCAAGCCCAGAAACATTAGCCCTCCATCCAGGTCAGCGTGAGCTAAGGTCGTCTGGTGGCTTGGCACTGATTTTTCAGCAAGCGCCAACACCCGCAAGCCTTGCTCTGCCAGGTGTTCCGCTTCCATCTGCAATAACTCTCGATAAACCGGAACTGCATGACCAGAGCCGTCACGCATTGCCTGACAACGGCTAAGAACAGCCTCCAAAGAGCCTTTGACATAAATAATATTGCGATCGCTCCCCTGATGCAGCGTTGCCATGTACTGAAACTGCGACTCAAAGGGGATAGCATCCAGACGGGGCAATCGTTCGTTGAGTGAGATTTGCTCCAATCCTACTTTTTGGGCGGCGACAATTAAGGCTCCTTCGGTTGGATCGCCTACAACTGCCCACCGATTGTCTTTCCAGTCTAGATAGGTATCATTACACACCGCTCCTGCAATCAAGCAGTCCTTTAAGGCAGGCAGATCTTGTAACTCGATCGCGGCTGGCACACTTTCGGACGCGATTGTCTCGCCCACATCTGTACGAATTTCGCCGTCTGGCGCGTATCCCACACCGCTGACTGGATAGCGTTGCCCACCAGCATAAATTGCCTGCACCGTCATCTGATTCTCCGTCAGCGTTCCCGTTTTGTCGGAACAGATTACCGTTGCACCCCCAAGAGTTTCGACGGCTGGGAGCTTGCGAATAATGGCATGACGACGCGCCATGCGGTTTACCCCGATCGCCAGCGTCACAGTCACCACTGCAGGCAATCCTTCTGGAATGGCACTCACCGCTAAGGCAACCGCTGCTTCAAACATTTCTGCCCACGATCGTCCCCGCCCCAATCCGACGAAAAAGGTCAGCGAAGCGAGAGATAGAATGATATACAGCAACGTCTGACTGAACTTGGCAAACTTGCGAGTTAGGGGAGTACTCAAGCTGGGGCTTTGATCCAGCGATTGAGAAATTTGCCCAACTTCAGTCGTGTTTCCGGTTGCCACAAC
>JARCMD010000368.1 GCA_030248885.1 Leptolyngbyaceae cyanobacterium MP9P1.79
AAAGCACTTTCCCAGCACCAAACTGGCTGGACGATTCCCGAATACCTGGATTGCTACCGCTTCATCGACGAAAACACACCAGCAGTCCAACATCACACGGCTGAAATGCAGCAGGCGATCGCGACGATCCATTCTCGCTATCAAACCTTCTTCACCATTGCGCCAGCCACTTCTTTAGAGCCACAGCCGCTCAACCTGAACACATTGAACTTCAGATTGAATGTGGACAATCAGCGCATGATTCCTAATCCTGGTAAACGGATTCTGCTGTTCTGTGAAGTCCTTGGCAATAGTGAAATCGATCAATGGAATCTGGATTTGGTGCTACTGCTGGAGCAGCGCGGCTATGAAGTGATAATTGTCACAACCTCACCCTCAGACCATCCTTGGCAAGAATTCTTCTATCGCGCCACTCCCGATATTTTTCATCTGCCCAACTTGTTTGATAAAGCGCACTGGCTAGCCTTCATCCGCTACATCCTGGCTTCTCGTCAGATTGATAGCGTACTCATTTCTGGCTCTGAGATTGCCTACCCCTTTTTACCACTACTTCGGGCGGGATTTCCCCAAGTTGTGCTCTTGGACTATACCCATGTAAGCAATGAGATCGCACAAGAAAACGAATTTTCACCCATTCACTCATTGAGTCAAAGCCTTGACTACCGCTTGGTGGCTTCTTACCATCAGGCGAGAGAATCCGCGAGTTCTCATGCCACTTCCCACACAAAACCCAAAGTTTGCTTGGCTCAGGCTGAGGTAGAAATCGTTCTTGCAGATGCAATGAAAGTGCGTCAAACTGTTGTTCCAACAAAAATCAATGCTGAATCAGAAGAGGCTCTGGCGTTGCTGCTGGAAGATTTGCAAGAACCTATTGCTAAACATCAACCCGCAATTGCCGAGACTGAAGCACCTACAGAACCTACTGCCCGACAGCTTCTGAAGCTCTTAGTGAAAAAACTTGTGAAGAGGTAGCGTGTCATGATTCACCTCTTTTCAGCAGATTCTTAGGAGAAGATACGTGAAGATTCCCTCGATCATTCCTGCCCTTGCCCTTGCCCTTGCCCTATTAAGCTTTCCGGTTTGGCAGCAGATTTTTACTAGTCCAAATTTGCCAATCCAAGCTCAGATAATCGCTAGTGATGCAGGGACGGTCAAAGCCTATTGGGACAATCCCATCGGGAATCCAACGGCTTATGAGGAGATTCCAGTCAAACCTGTGCAGATTCCGGCAGGGGAAATTGCCTCAAACATCTGGCGCGTCAAGGTAGAAGCTCTTGCAGAGAAAGAACCAAAGGCTAAGAGTGCAGAGATCTGGCTAGTCGATATTAGAACGCCAGAGCATCAGGTCAACTGGTCTGAAGTAAACATGGGAGCAAAAAAGTGGACATTGCTCAAAAATCCCTACGGACCTCAAGGAAAGATCGCTGTCGCTCGTGCTAAACAACCACAATCTCTAGAAGCCGTGGTTAAGGGCAGTAATTTAACTATTATCCTACTGCGGAGTGTCTGGATTGGTAAGGTTCGGGTTACAGCCAACGGACAGGTACGTGAAACTAGCCTATATTCTGCAAACAGTGCCGTTGAAAAGCTATCGTTTGAATCAAAAGAAATCGAGGCTAAAAGAACTAAAACTTATGAGCTTCAAGTTGTTAAAACACCCTGGCATCGCTTGAAGTTTGTTTCTGATTCTGATGGAGTTAAAGTTAAATCCATCAAAATCGGCAGTCAAACGATTCTTCCAGATTCTAACGGCGAATTCATATTGCCATTCTATTTTTGGAATCAATTCAATTGTGCGATCGCAGCCACAATCCTCAGCTTCTTAGGATTAACCATTTCGTTTACTAGCATTGAACGCATCCGACGGCGAGACCCTCAATTTCTTCGCTGGCAGTGGTTTGCTCACGATCGAGTGCCTAAAGCAATGCTTAAGGTCAGAGTTGCGAATCAAGAGCTTTCAGTTCTACCCTATCAGGCGTTCAAATACTTTCTGTTTTCCCTAGTAGTTTGGGTCATGGGTCTTTCTCTGGTTGAAGGCTATTTCTACTATCAGGAAACTTATCAAATTGCTTCTCTAGCTGCTCTCACTGCTGCTCCTAGCCAAATTGAAAAAGCTGTATGGGGTATGCCACAACTTGCTTCGCAAGAGTGGATGCTGGAAGATGAAAGAATTAACCGTAATAACACAAAAAAGATTCTGACATCTGGTAGCCTCTTCAATCCAGCAGAAGGGGATTGGGTTTGGCGGTCAGCAGGATTTCCTGTGAGCCAGTTATCTACAAAGCCCAACCGTATTCTTGTCATGGGAGATTCTTATGCATGGGGTCACGGCTATGCCAACATGAATGACATCTGGTGGCGACAACTACAGCGAGAACTCACTCGCAGAGGTTACGAACAAGTTGAAGTCATCGCCGCTGGATTAAGTGGTGCTTCAACCCACCAAGAGTTAGAGCAAGCGCGCAGGCTCATTAAAACCTATCAACCAAACTTGATCATTTGGGGTTTTGTGGCAAACGACCCAGATGAAGGAGTTGTGGAGCAACTAGATTTTAAGTTTGTTAATCAAAACTCGTTGATTAAATTAATCAAGACTTTAAGAAATAAAGGTATTTTCCCCAGATTGAATGCACGTCTGTCATTTGCTTATGCTCGAAAACTTACACGAACGATGAGTTTGAAAGAGTATTACCGTGAATATGGTGAATGGATGTTAAAACTACTCAAAGGTAAAAACTTCGAGCTTTATCGAGAGACAGTACAAGAGCTAGATCGTCTTCAATCTGATAGTAATATCCCTGGATTCCTTATAACCTTGTCGGTTAGAGGTCAGGCTTACAATACTTACCTGAAAAGCAAAATTGTTCCCTTACTTACAAAAGGGAAAACAGCTTTTTACAATACAGACGAGGAATTTCTTAAGTTCAGTTCACGGCTGACATCAGATCCTACCTATGCCAAATCAGATCCCGTTCATATGTGGCGTATCAATCCAGCAAATGCCCATCCTGGCGCAATCTTAACTCATTTTTCTGCCGTACAGGCGGCAGACATTCTCGAAGCGCATTACCCGCAGATATTGGGTAAACGAAACCTTTCAGCTAAACCGCCAGCACTTCATATCAACGATTGGGTTCCTTACGACCTAAATCCATCGACAACCGCATCTGGTGTTTTCAGTTTCAATTACCCTGCCTCAGAAGAGTCCATGCTGCGGTTGCCTGTGAATCGCCCCTTTGTGCAGCTTAATCTCGAATTTCCTGTACCCCTCAAAGAGATTCGCCTTTCTGGATCTGGGCTGAAGTCCGCAGCCCTTGATCTCACTGCTGTTGATTCTAAACGCCAGTTTGATGACGGGAAGGTTTACTCGTTTGATCAGAAACAAGGAACCGCTTTAATTTGGAATTTAGAAAGGCAAGCCGCTGCTAAAACAGTCAATACGATACGACTCTCTGCAACCTTTCAGAACCAGAATAAGCAGCTAACACTGACGCTCATTCCAGCTAATGCAGGAGGTCAGCCATGAATCCTACTCGAATTCTCGGCATCTCTGCTTACTATCACGATGCGGCGGCGGCGTTAGTCGAAGACGGCACGATCATGGCTGCTGCCCAAGAAGAACGCTTTACTCGCATCAAAGGCGATGCTACCTTTCCTCACCATGCGATCAATTACTGCTTAGAAACTGCTGGCATTGATGAACATCAACTTGATTATGTGGTGTTTTACGAGAATCCAGTCGTCAAATTTGAGCGCTTACTTACCACTTATCACCTGACGGCTCCTTACAGTTGGCGCAGTTTCTTGAAGTCCTTTCCCGACTGGCTCACTCGTAAACTCTGGTTAGAAAGTGAAATCGCCAAAGAAATGGGGATTAAAAAGCGCATCCATTTCTGCGATCATCACCTTTCCCATGCGGCAAGCGCCTTTTTCCCTTCTCCTTTTGACCAAGCTGCGATTTTAACCCTCGATGGAGTCGGTGAGTGGTCTACCGCTACTTTTGGCGTAGGGCAAGGCGCACAGATCCAACTCCTCAAGGAAATTCGCTTTCCCAACTCGTTTGGGTTACTCTACTCCGCCTTCACCTCCTACACTGGCTTCAAAATTAACAGCGGTGAATACAAGCTAATGGGGCTGGCTCCTTATGGAGAACCTAAGTATGCCGATTTAATCCGCGAGAAGCTGATTCACCTAAATTCAGATGGTTCCATCATTCTGAATCAGCACTACTTTAACTACGTTGGCGGTTTAACCATGACCAACGATCGCTTCCATCATCTGTTTGGTAGCCCACCCCGTCAGCCAGAGTCGCTGATTACGCAGAAGGAAATGGATATTGCTGCCAGTATTCAAATCGTCTTGAATGATGCGGTATTGACAATGGCGCGATATATCCAACAGCAAACCCAGCAGGAGTATCTCTGCCTGGCAGGAGGCGTAGCGCTCAATGTCGTAGCAATGGGCAAGATCTCTCAGTCAGGCATCTTTCGCCAATTGTGGATTCAACCTGCTGCTGGTGATGCGGGAGGAGCGATCGGAGCCGCCTTATGGATGTGGCATCACCGCCTTGGCAATCCCAGAACGCCTGCTCCAGCCGATGGTATGCAGGGCAGTTTTTTGGGACTAGATATTCCACCTGCTTCTGAACTGGATGATGCCATGTTAAAGCGTTTGGGAGCGATTTGGGAGACTCATTCTGAAGAAGACCTACAAGCGCTGCTGGCTCAGAAATTATCTGAAGGTAAAGTCGTCGCTGTGGCAAGAGGACGGATGGAATTTGGATCGCGTGCCCTGGGTGCGAGATCGATCTTGGGTGATGCGCGCTCTCCTACTATGCAGAGCCATATGAATCTGAAGATTAAGTTCCGCGAAGGCTTTCGTCCCTTTGCGCCAATGGTATTAGCAGAAGACGCGGATGAGTATTTTGAGATGAAGCAGGAAAGCCCTTATATGATGCTGGCTTATCCGGTAAAGGAAAGTAGGCGACTTCACACCGTAACTGAAAGACTATTTGGCATTGACCTGTTAAAAGTGCCCCGTTCCGACATTCCAGCCGTGACCCATGTAGATTATTCAGCGCGGGTGCAAACGGTCGATCGCGATCGCAACCCTTTCATGCATGGAGTATTATCTAACTTCAAAGCTTTGACTGGCTGTTCTGTCATCATCAATACATCGTTTAACATTCGCGGTGAGCCAATCGTCAATACCGCCGAAGATGCCTACCGTTGTTTTATGGTAACCGAGATTGATTGCTTAGTGATTGGCGATCGCTTTTTCGATCGCGGAACTCAAACCCAAAAACCGCTTTCCGATAGAGAACGAACCCAATGGCTCAGGAGGTTTGCACTTGATTAAATTATCCTACCTGCAAAGACTGAAGCAACGACGACAGCTTGTTGACATCAAAGAGCAAATTGTTTTTGGCTTGACATTAGGGTGGCTACTAACACTAGTCGGCGGATTTCACTATTTCTTTGTCATTGGCATGAACGATCGCTTCTGGCGATCTCTGTTTTATCTGGGCATCCTGTTAGTCAGCCTATCAATCATTCTTCCTTCTGCTATTGCCATACTCCAGAAGCCACTACAGACTGTTACTCAAAAAATAGGAGAGGTGCTATTCTCACTCATCCTCATCCTGAACTATTTCTTATTGATATTACCAGTGGGCATCTTACTCAGAAGATTACAAAAGAGTACGTCGTTCTACACTTGGACACATGAACGCTTGCCTAAAGTGGGTGGATGGACTGATTGGAGGAGCCAAGAAAGTATAAAAACATTT
>JARCMD010000054.1 GCA_030248885.1 Leptolyngbyaceae cyanobacterium MP9P1.79
ACGCTACGATAAGCGGGCAGTCAACTTTCTAGGGGCGATTTACCTGGCTGCTACCGTGATTTGGCTAAATTGATGACACGCCCTAGGTTCGTGGACTAATTTCTCTTTGGCTTTTTCTTAGAGATTAAGCCGACCTACCCTCGTTAGTCTGGATACCAGAACATGCCCTTAATCCCTTCCGGATCAGACATAAAACCCAAATTATGATAAAAATCTACTACCTGCGGGTCAGCAAATAAGGTAATGTTGCTGATATCTTCGCTGCGTAACTTCTTGATGATATGCTTCATCAATGCTTTGCCAAACCCTTTGCCCTGGTAATTGGGATGGACAACTACATCCCAAATGGTGGCATTGAAAGCATGATCCGATGTTGCACGCGAAAAGCCAACCAATCGCCTCTGGGTGCCTCTCTGTTCCCACATTGTTACAACAAGGAAACTATGCTGAATCGCCTTCTTCACCTTTCGTAAAGGACGGCGAGACCAACCGACGGCATCGCAAAGTTCCTCTAGTTCGTAGAGGTCGATGTCTCGATCGGTGCTGAAAAAGATGCGCGGCTGAGGCCGATCGCGCCCCATCCCGTTTTGAGCAGTGTCTCCAGACAAAGGAGAACCGCCACCTGCACTCTCAACAGCGTATTCAATTGGCGCTGCTTTAGACGCAGGGGCGGTATCAGAACCGCTGAACAAGCTTTTCCAGAAACCCATGCAAGCGTTGTTGTAGTAGGAACTAGTTAAGGGAGTTAAGACTTAAGGAAGTTAGGACAGTAATAGCTAGTATATCTCTCGTCCCTTCCTCTCACCGTCTCACTCTTTATGCAAATTACTAAGAAATTACATAACCACAAACTATCCTATCCTCAAAGACAAGTTAATGAAAATTTACAAATCGTAGATTTCAGAATTTTGCAATGGGGTAGGCTGTCGGGGAAGTAGAGGTTTTAGAAGAATCTCAGCTAACCCTACTTAAGATAGGCATTAGATAAGCGTTAGAGTTAAAATTCCAATTTTGTAATGTCAGTCTTAAACCTAAATCATTTGGCATCAAATTTTGTCTGTCTGAGTCTCTTATTTGGTAAGCGAGTTTCTCCATGACTTCGGGTCTGAAATCATCAACGCTAGAGCTACTGAAGCGCTTCAACCGGGCGTTTCCCCAGTTCTATGAGCAATTCGTCAGTAGTGAGATTCAACTACAAAATTTAAGACTAGCCTACGAGCTTTACAAAACCCGTCAGGCAGTAATCGAACTCCGACCAGAGGGTAGCAAGAGTGCCTTACATTTTGCCTACCGCAATCAATCGTTTCTGCTGAGCGATATTTTTGGTGTGTTGGCGGCTTACGGGCTAACGATTCACAGCCTAAGCCTATACGGACAAATCTACCCGCCGATGCTTGTCTTCATCAAACTTGTCGTCTCACGGGGAGGCAAGGCTCTCACGGAGA
This sequence comes from Leptolyngbyaceae cyanobacterium MP9P1.79, assembly GCA_030248885.1. Classification (GTDB taxonomy): domain Bacteria; phylum Cyanobacteriota; class Cyanobacteriia; order JARCMD01; family JARCMD01; genus JARCMD01. The sequence goes on from JARCMD010000054.1 coordinate 1,446, forward strand.
AGACGGCAGAGAATGTCTGTCGAGCAGTGCGAGAAGCTTTGGCAGGAAGATTTGAAGTTGAAGAGATGCTGGCCGTAGAGTTTAATTTGGATGCGGGTCTAGAGCAGGTAGAGACTGAATTTTATGTAGACCCTGTGTTTCATCTACCTGCCCTGTTAATTGAAGCAGATAACCAACCTGGGTTGTTTTATAAGGTGATGTATGCGGTTTGGCAGGAGGATTTGCTGGTCGTCAACGCGAATCTTTTAGTCTGGCGGGGACGAACGCGCTTGATTTTATATCTCTTGGGTCCGAACGAGAACTTGATCCCAGAATATTTAGGGCAGAAGATTGCGGAGGGCGTGCGCCAGAGGTTGTTGGGTCGAAGGTTCTAAGGAATGTAGGGGCAACGTGTTTGCTAGGCAAGCCCTTCAGGTAACCAACGGGTCATTGCCAAAATACTTCGTCCCTAGGTGATGAACGTTGAGACTGAGACTCACTATTTCTTGAAAAAGTTATATCCTGAATTGGCGGTTTATCCTTGACTGTTTAGGAACCCCAGGAAAATTTTCAGGCTTGTATGCTGTTTAACCTGCGACTTCTAGCTGCTTCTGGGAAAACTCAGGATAGGATGGAGATATGATGACTGTTAATATTTTGGGAGTGCCGCACGCTTACGAGATGACGGCTCCTACCGCATCTCCGCGAGTTTTGGTGTTTGTCCACGGTTGGCTCATGAGTCGTGGATACTGGCAGCCGTTAGTCGATCGCTTGTCACCGCAGTACCAATGTTTGACCTACGATCTGCGCGGATTTGGGTTGTCCCATGCCTCTGCGTTGGACGAGGACTTGAGTCAGGTTAATTTGCAGACACCGTTGGCGGGAGAAACGATCGCCCCTCAACCTGTAACCCCTCAATTGATAAAATTACCCCGTGAGCAGGGGGTGGCAGTTGCTTCCTCTGCTGAATCAGAGCCAGCGTTGGCTAAGCGAGTCGCTTTGAATGGGGGAGGTGCTAGGGGGGGGAAAGGCTTCACAACGGCATTAGAGGCTCCTGCTGTCGCATCTAACAGTCTATGGAATCAAGGCGGCACAAGCTATACCCCAGCCGCCTATGGACGAGATTTAACAATTTTGCTCCAGCAACTTGGGATTACCCAGGCTTGGTTGGTGGGGCATTCTTTGGGAGGCACGATCGCGCTTTGGGCTGCCCATCAGTTACCAGAGCGGGTGGAGGGCGTGATTTGTGTGAATTCTGGGGGCGGAATTTATCTCAAAGAGGAGTTTGAGAAGTTTCGGATGGCGGGGCAACAATTGCTGAAAATGCGGCCGCGTTGGCTCTGCCAGTTGCCGTTGATTGACTTGCTGTTTACGCGGGCAAGTGTGGCGCAACCGATCGCCCGCTGCTGGGGACGGCAACGCCTGCTGGATTTTGTGATGGCCCATCCTGAAGCGGCTCTGGGCAGTCTCTTGGACTCGACGACTGAAGCAGAAGTGCATCAAATGCCCCAGTTAGTCGCCCAATTGCAGCAGCCTGCTTACTTTATCGCTGGGGCCCAGGACCCAATTATGGAACCTAAGTATGTCCGGCATTTGGCCAGCTTCCATCCGCTGTTTCAGACCTGTGGAGACAATGTGATTGAAGTGCCCAACTGTGGCCACTTGAGCATGGTGGAGCAACCCGATGTGGTCGCCGCTCATTTACAAAAAATTCTCGATCGTCACACGTGAGAGTTAATGACTTGAGTGTTCAACCTGGATTCTCTCCCTCAGATATACGACAACCCAGAATTACTAGGTCTCGCTGGATTCCATCCAGTTCTGCGACCTGGGGTAAGTAGCCCCACTGCTGAAAGCCCGCGCCTTGAAATAGGCGGAGGCTTGGCTCATTGTGGGCAAAAATGAAGCCGAGGAGAGTGGTGAATCCCAACGTGGGACTACGATCGATCGCCTCCTGGAGCAACTGCCGCCCAAAGCCTCGCCGAGAATGGCTAGGAGACACGTATAGGCTGAGTTCCACTGTGGCTCGGTAGGCGGGTCTGCCGTAGAAGGGCTGAAAACCAAGCCAGCCGACGATCGCCTGATCCAGTTCCATAACCCACAGCGGATGGTGGTGGGAATGCTGATGAAACCACCCTAAACGGCTATCGGAGGAAACGGGATCTAAATCTGCGGTGGCCATCCGACCAGGAATTGCTGTGTTGTAAATGGCTACGATCGCTGGCAAATCAGCTTCAACAGCCGCTCGAATCGTCGTCATGAGCTAAGCCAGGGAATAAAGTTGCATCACATCACCGATCGCCAATCTAGATTGCGCTCCCAGTGTTAGCGGTGAAGTATGCCCCCGCTCTAGGTGATCAGCGGCAGCACAGCCAATCATGGCCGCGTTATCGGTGCAAAGGTGGATGGGTGGGAAAATGACACGGAGATTGTGTTTCGCAGCGGCAGTCTGGAGGTGCTGGCGGAGTCCGCGATTGGCAGCGACCCCCCCACCAACGGCGATCGTTTTGAGTCTATAGTCCAAGGCACAGGCAATGGCCCGCCGGGTGAGCGATCGGGCAACTGTGGCTTGAAAACTAGCACTAATATCCGCTACAGGCAACTCACCTCCCTGCTGTTGTAATTTTTGCACCAATCGTAAAACGGCTGTTTTCAGACCACTGAAACTGGTGTCGTAGGGATGATAGCCGCCTTCAGGTAAGGAGATCTGACCCTCTGGCAAGGGAAAGGCGGTGGGATCACCTTGGGCAGCGAGGCGATCGATTTCTGGCCCGCCTGGATAACCCAGATTCAGCAGGCGAGCGACTTTATCAAACGCTTCCCCAGCCGCATCGTCACGGGTTTGTCCCAAGGTTTTGTAGCACCCACAATCTTGAACATGAATGAAGCTGGTGTGTCCTCCCGATACCAACAGGCACAGAAACGGGGGTTCTAGCTGCGGATCGACTAGGTAGGAGGCGTAAATGTGTCCCTCTAGATGATGCACGCCAATAAAGGGCTTTTGTTTCAACAGAGCAAGGGTTTTGGCAGCCGTTAGCCCCACGAGTAATGCTCCCACAAGTCCAGGGGCGCAGGTGGCGGCAATGCCATCCAGATCCGACCACTGCATCCCGCTGTCTGCAAGAGCCTGAGCGATCGTGCCATTCACAGTTTCTAGGTGCTGACGGGAGGCAACCTCTGGCACAACACCGCCATATCGCTGATGCAGGGGAATTTGGGACGCAACAACGCTGCTGCAAACATGACGATTGTTGACGATCGCCACTGCAGTTTCGTCACAACTTGTTTCAATTGCTAGAACTATTGCCATTTACTGGTAATTTTTTGATAGGTGAGCCAACTTTATAATTTCTTCTAAATTTAAGTGAACTTGCCGAAAGCGTGGACAGCAAACCTACTTGTTAGACTGCTCCTGCTAAAACTTGACAACTAAGGTATCTCGCAGTATTTCAGCAAGATTGGCTATTCTGACCATGGTTTCAAACCAGGCAGCCCAAAAGCTAGTCCTATTGTTAACTTACCGCCTCGACATACCTTTTGCTTTGAAATAACTCCGTATTGAAATAAAAGGGAAACAACTCCATGCAACGATTGTTTACTCTAGTGCTTGTAGTCTGTCTTTGGCTAGGATTCGCCCCCGCCGCATCTGCGGATGTCGCAGGCTTAGTTCCTTGTAAAGACTCTGCTGCCTTTAATGAACGCCTGGATTTAAGAGTTCAGGACTTAGAGAAACGCCTAGACCTGTATAAAGCTGGCAGCACCCCTGCTGAAGCATTGAAAGGACAAATTGCTAACACTCAACGACGGTTTGATGGCTATAGCAATTTGCTCTGTGGGGCAGAAGGACTACCCCACTTAATCACTGATGGTCGCCTCGACCACGCCGGAGAATTTGTTTTGCCTGGCTTACTCTTCCTGTATTTGGCAGGATGGCTGGGCTGGGCAGGTCGTAGCTACTTGATGGTGACAAGAAAGAGCGATCAGCCAGAGTACAACGAGATTCAAATCAATGTGCCTCTAGCCATTAAAAGCTTTGCCACTGCCCTTCTTTGGCCGTTGGCAGCAGTCAAGGAAACGCTCACTGGCGAACTGCAAGAGAAAGACTCCAATATTACAGTCTCTCCTCGCTAGTTTTGCACCCATTTGCTATTGGGTGATTTCCATAAAACGAAGTTACCCAATGCAGATTTGTTTTCCGCATTCACTGTTTGTTAGGACACGCCCCTATGAAACTAGAAGATTTCTTGAAATATCTCTCAAACGCCCCTGTGTTGGCCGTTGTGTTTACTAGTTTGGTGTTGACGGTCTTTATTTTGATTAACCAAGCAACTCCAAACGTTTTGTCATTGACTCCATAAATTGACTCAATAGACCATCAATAGGTGGATTATCTATTAGGCTTCAGAGTTTAGGTAAACTAAATGACTGTTGAATAATATGCCCCGATATTGATGGCTATTGATACTTTTCTAGTATGGGTTTAGAACCTGCGATCGGTTGATGGCAGGTTTTACTTTTTTCCCTAATAACACCGACTTTTAGTATTGATTTTTTAGCATCAATCCAAGGAATGAGAGTGGGGCGATCGATGGTTCAAACCAGCAAATTACCCTTCGTAAGTCGATCGATTTTTCGATCGAAAATTAACTTTTCTAACGGTTGATGTCCTTCGTCAATTCACTGTTGGCTTTCCGCTTAAAATAAGGCTGACACTTTAATTAATCAAACAAGAGATATGCAAGCAGCTAGAGATCCTAGAAACCGGGAAGTCGTTTACCCCGCAGGCGATCCTCAGAATGGAAACTTAGCCACTCCCATCAATTCTTCTAACGTTACTGAGTGGTTCATCAATAATTTACCCGCCTACCGTAAGGGATTGTCTCCCTTACGACGAGGACTGGAAGTGGGAATGGCACATGGCTATTTTCTAATTGGCCCCTTTGCCAAATTGGGTCCTCTGCGGGACACGGATGTGGCAAATTTAGCAGGCTTATTGGCCACGATCGGCTTAGTTGTTATTTTGACAATTTGCCTTTCTATTTATGCCAGCAGCAATCCTCCTAGCCCAACTGCAACCATTACAACTCCTCACCCTCCTGATGCGCTTAAAGAACCAGAAGGTTGGAATGAATTTGCCAGCGGTTTCTTAATTGGGGGAATCGGTGGGGCAATTTTTGCCTATGCCTTACTTGCTAATATCGAATTGCTGAAGAACATTGCTAGCAGTTTGGGTTAACTTGTAATTCACTCAAATTGAGTCAATTAACTTTTGAATAGTTGTCAATTGTCAACATCAATTTGTCAACCTTTCACCCTTGGTTTCTCTAGTCACACCTAGATAGAAAGCAGGGGTGATTTTTTTAGGCTTCCGATTTAGGCATTGGCTGAAACAAAAGTGTTTCTAAACAATCTAATGCTGTTTCCAACTCTTCATTGACGATTTGATGATCAAATTCGTTAGCTGCACTAATTTCTATCTGGGCGCGGTGCAGGCGTTGTCCGATCGCCTCCTCTGTGTCTTGCCCCCGCTGCCGAATCCGCGCTTCTAGCTCCGCTAAAGAAGGAGGCAGAATAAAAATTCGTAGCGCTGAAGGGAAAGTTTGCTGAATCTGTCTCGCCCCCTCCAACTCAATTTCTAAAATGACCCGCTGCCCCTGCTGAATTCGTTCCTCTACAGGCAACCGAGGCGTACCATAGCAATTGCCTGCAAATTCCGCCCATTCCAGCAATTCCCCTGCGGCAATCATGCGATCGAACTGCGATCGGTTCGTGAAGTAATAGTGCTGCCCCTCAATTTCTCCAGAGCGTGGGTTCCGAGTGGTGGCAGAAACCGACAGGTAGAGTTCAGGATGGCGATCGAGCAGCGATCGGAGCAAGGTGCCCTTCCCCACTCCACTTGGCCCCGTCAGGACAATTAATCTACCTACTCCCATGGTTCTACCTAATTTGCACTGAGAATTCGTAATCGTAGCCTTTGTAGTTAGACTCCATCCGGATAGTATATTCACCAGTCAGCGGGAGCTTTCCTGTCCAACTTGTGGCACCGGGCTTGGCAGAAGAATTCAGCAGTGATCCATCAGGAGCTTCAATCGCGGGTAGGTCGCCTTGGCTGTTAGTCAGAGTCAAAGTCTGCCCTTGAGTAGCAGTGAATAAATAGCGGTGACTGCCGGTACCAATAAAGCGATCGGATACTCTGGCTGAGCTAGTGCCGGGAGCAAAATTAATTCTGGCCGTTTTTTGATTGCACCCACTCTTGGTCTGAGTTTTAGAAATCCAGCCTGCAACCGGGTCACCAATTTGCAACCAGTTGTTTCGCTCAACAATAACTGAAACATAGGTACCATTCTTCACGGTGCCTACCACATTATCCCCCGTCGCTTTTGGGCTAGAACGCACATTTAGGGGAGGGTTGGGGTCAGCGATGAGGGCAGTACTGGTGACGCAAACTTCAGTCTGAACGGAGGCAGGGACAGAAGCCGAGGTGGTGAGTGGCTGGGATGGCTTTTTAGCAGGGGGATTAGTAGCAGCGGGGCTAGGGGCGATCGGTGCAGGTTGGGACGTGGGTTGCGACGGTTGAGGACTGACTGCGATCGGACTCGGAATAATCGGACTGACCGTTGGACTAGCAGCCGTTGTCGAAGTTACTATAACAGTGGTTTCAGGGGAAGAAGGTGTTTTAGAAGCCTGCATCATAGCGAGGGAAATTCCTGTTACGGCCGCTATCGCTACACCAGCGCCGATCAGAATCGGTAATTTAGAGTCCATGGGGGTAGATTCGCATTAAAAAATGGTTGGACAACAGTGTGAAAAACGATCGCATCAAAATAACTGAAGATCGAAACCGATGAGCGATCGATTCCTTGTTTCTCTATTTTCGTACCTAACACCCCTCACCATCTGAAAATATTTGCAACAGTGATTGAGATTGAGACAACTCATGACGGCTATGATGACCACCTCAATGTCATTACAAGTCAAAATGAGTAGGTCAAGATGGAGGGTCGATCGCCAATCCTTTAGCCTGCTAAGCAGTTTCTGAGGGATAACATTTCCTGAAAACCCCGTCGATCGGTTTTCGCAGGTTTAGGCAACCCATCACAGCTTCCTTGGCGAACTACTCAGCCATGATACTCCCATGCATGGACAAAAGAACGTGTCCAAAATCAGAATATCGTCCAGACGGTAGGAGTAATGGGTCATGTCTAGGGCTGCTGAGAGATAGGACGCACGTAAGCAAGGGGCTTAAGCCCCTTGTCTGTGGAGGTTGTCTAACTCTGAACTCTGACTGTGTAAGTTGTAGAAAAGAAGGTCTGAAAGCTATTTGTCATCCCAGGGTGCATTTCTACATACCTTCATTGGCTCTCTGGATGATTCGGAGTTGTTCTACGGTTATAATTTTGAAAATACAGGATTATTAATTGTTCTATCTTGACTCAAATTGAGCATGTAGCGCTATAACTATGAGTTGATAGGCAAGATTATCTGTTAATTTAGACCTTACACTACAACATTCACTAATGACTTGGAGGGACGCTGTGATTGCGTATCAGGCAATTTTAGGAACAAATCGGGCTACAGGCTTTGTAGATTCAGTCAATACCTTGATTGAACATTTAGAGATACGGCAACAACAACTTGCATCAGAGTTGCAAGAAACAACCACTACGCTTGAGGTATTTAAGCGCTTGAGTGGATCGGGTGACGAGTCTGGACATTCCCTACCCCTATCTTCGATCGCCCACCTGGAACAACAGATACCCCAGCTAGAGCCGGTGGTAGATGCTGAAACCATTAATGGACACTCAACTGCCCGTGGCATGGCAACGGAATCCAATTCTGAGTCTAGGGGGGCGACTTCTACGTTCAGTAGAGGAGATTCCCACGAGCTAGATAACGAGCAGAAGCGTTCCCCATTCAGCCCTCGCACCTCTGTAGTTCGTGAGTTTCAAGGCAAGACCCTGCGTCAAGCCATCAAAATGATCCTACAGCGCAAGCTAGACCAACCTTTTAGCATTGACGAAATTCTCTATACCTTGTACGGCAGGAATATGAGCAAGGAGTCATTCAAAATTGCCAAGCCGATCGTGATTACTGAGTTGTCTAAAGGTAAGGCTGGTAACCACTGGTCAAGCGTTGAGGGACGTAGAGGGTTCTACATGCTCACCTCTGAGGCAGCTTCAGGAGATGAAGTTGCCTAGCGTTAGAGATGCATTTGGATGCATTTGTGCAGTTTTCCCTTCCAGATCACTCAATTGAGTATCAGGGAATTTGCAGTTAAGTAGCTTACTCATGGAGGGATGTAGCATTACGCTATGTCCCTCCATGAGTTTTCCAGTGACAATTTTTGGCGACACTGTAGAGATTATCCTTTAACTCTTGACCAAAACTAACTCCTGACTAAAACGCAACCACAGAGGGGCAACCATAGCAAACCTTGTAATCGTGAGGGTAGGAATTGATCTTGGGCAACCTGGGTGCCGAGAATTTCAAACTCTATGCTTCCGTCTAGTCAAATCCGTACCTGAATTGTGTCAAAGTTGGTGAGGCTAATACGTTGGGATTAATAATGCACGATCGCAACCGATCGCCCACAAAATCATTGGGGAAAGCGGAGATTCATCTCCACCAGCCTCATTCAGTCCGTCACAACCACTTCTGCCCATTCAGATACAGGACGTTCCACCAGGAGAAACTATGGGGGTGCTGAGAAAAGCTAGACGCAGGTCAAAGCGGGCGCGATTGATCATCCTCAAGCGACTGGGAGTTTTTGTTGGGGGGGCGGGGATGTACATTGCGACGGTTCCTGTCGTGGGGCCGTTTTTCACTCAGGTCGTTCCTAGAGTGAGGCAAGTCTACTACGATTTCCGTGGAGAAGACGATGATGATGATGAGCTAGTAGAGACCTCCACGGAGATTGTCCTAGTAGAAACTCCCGCCAAAGAAATTTCGATCGCCCCTTCATTTCTCTATCGGCAGTATCGCTGCAAATACGGCAATCCCCTGAGTTGCATCTGTACACAGATGCAGCAAATGGCTCCCGCAGACCCCAAAGCAACAGTCTGTGCCGAGTGCAGCTTCCCCGCCACACTCCTCCAGAAATCAGAAATTCGGGGCAGCTTGGGCATCTATCGCGTTGAAGAATTGGTGGCGCGTCGTGGCATGGGACGGCTCTATCACGGCGTACAAGTCCAGAATGAGCAACCTGTGACCATTAAGGAGTTTTTACTCCCCAATCGTTGTTTCAATCCACAAGAAGCAAAACAGCGTCAAGAAGTGTTTACCCATCTGGCGGGGTTGCGGTTAGCAGACGGCAAGACGACGGATTTTCGGCTCATCAGCCCCTTGGAAGCGATCGCCGATGCTCAGGGCGATCGGTGCTACATCATCACCCAGGGAGACCTAGACACCTGTGCCACTTTGGGTGACTATCTGCGAGAGCAGGGAGCCATGTCCGAAACCCAAATCCGGCTACTCTTGCACCAGATATTGCAAACCCTAGAGTTTCTGCATGGACAGAAGTTCCGGTTACCTTCGGAGTACATTCAACAGGGTTTCGCCCACGGGAACCTAAGCCTTGACAGCTTGTTGATCAAACCCGAGGAGGAAGGATTCTTCATCTATATAACTGACTTGGCAATGTGGGAGTTTCTGTTTGAGCCACCCCCTGCCTCCATTCCCGCCTCTGCATTCAATGAAGACCTGAAAGCTTTGGGGTATTCAAGCTTTTACCTCCTGGCAGGCAAAACCATGGATGCCGATACAGGAGTGCCCCTTGATCCTAGAAATCATCGATATTGGGGCACGATCGACCCCTATCTGAAGGAGTTTATTCTACGTTTAATGGGCATTGAGGCTCCCTTTGCCAGTGCTGAACTAGCTCGCCGCGCTCTACTCCAATTGCCACAATCAAAACTTGTCGAGGTGGCATCCTTAGAAGTCCTGCCGGAAGCAAAGCAGAAGCGGGGGAACAACCGTAGATTAATGCTCATTCTTGGCTTGGTAGGATTTTTAGCCTTCTTGGCTCTGCTGGCGTGGTGGCTTCGCCCGAAACCTCGGTATGGAACAGCCCTTGCCCAAACAGGTTCTCTCCTTTGCTGCATCAAGGATGTGACGGCTACACCTACGGGCAAGTTTGTCTACACATCCGAGAAGGGGGGCACTTGGAGTTATGTGCTGGAGCAAACGAACCTAATCCTACGTGGAAAGACTCTCGAAGAGATTTTGCGGGCCCGTAAGCCTAAGTTATCGCTCACTTACCGACCAGAGGATGGCATTGGACAGGCGATTACGAAGGTGCAGCAAGACCAAGCAGCGTTTGCGATCGTCCCTGGCACGATTGAGTCGATCGCTGCCGCTCCCCTCGTGACTGGAGTCGATCCCTCTACAATTAACACCAATACCTTGGGGCAGAAAGAAATTGCCTACGACGGTCTGATGGTATTTGTCTCATTTACTTATGCTCAGCGAGATAATAGCTTGCCCAAGTTTCTCAAAGGACAATTGACCTTTGAGCAGCTTCGACAGCTTTATACAGGTCAGGTACAGAATTGGCAGAGTTTCGGCGGGCCAAATCTTCCAGTCAAGCTTTATATTCCTAACGAGCCAGAAGCGGTAGCTATCTTTGAACAGAGGGTTTTGAAGGAGGAGGTGCAGATCACTGCCTTCCGCGACTTGGTGATCAAGAAGCAAATTACACCCTTGCCCACGTTTGATGCGCTACGTCAGGTGATTCGCGACTTTGAAGAGAGCCAAGTGGGGAGTATTTCCTTTGGCACTGTCAGCAAGGTTTTTGGGCAATGTTCTGCCTATCCCCTAGCGTTGGTTGACGATGGCAAAATACCTGTGCAAGCGCTGATTCGAGATAACGGCAACCCGATCGACCCAACGACTAATTTGTGTGATGAAAAGGGTAGCTATCGCCCTGATATCCCAGCCTTCAGTCGATCGCTCTATCCCCTGTCCTACCCCATTTCAATCATCTATCCCAGAGACAACAGCCGCCCTCCCGCAGGCGAAAAGGTCGCCGATATGTTACGAACTTTGGAGGGGCAGCGGCTACTGAGCCGGACTGGGTTACTGCCTATACAACCTCTGCCGAAACAGTAGTGAAATTGCGATTTAATAAAATGCCATCCGAGTATGCTTTCAGACATTATCCTCATTGGCCCGATCGGTGCTGGCAAATCGACTGTCGGTGCGCTTTTAGCCGATCGGTTGCATCTTCCACAATGCTCGATGGATGAACATCGGTGGGACTATTACAGAGAAATTGGATACAACGAAGAATTAGCAAAACACAAGCGAGAGATTGAGGGTTTTTGGGGAATCTACCAATATTGGGAGCCTTTTGAGGCTCATGCGGTAGAGAGATTGCTATCAAAATATAAAAATTGTGTTGTTGATTTTGGGTCGGGACACTCTGTATATGAAGATCCTTCGTAACTACTCAGGCTACTAACTCAATGTCGAGCTTGCCCTCATCCCCCAGCCCCTTCTCCCAGTGGGAGAAGGGGGGCCGGATTGAAGTCCCTCTCCCCAGGGAGAGGGATTTAGGGTGAGGGTAGGCTGAGTAGTTACGATCCTTCTTTATTCCAAAGGATTCAACAAGTTTTGGCTCCCTATTCTAATGTTATTCTTTTACTCCCTTCATCTAACTTAGATGAGTCAGTACGAATTTTGAATGAGCGCAATGGATACGTGCCTGATGGCAGTCTGAATATTAATGAACATTTCGTAAGACATCCTTCAAACTATAAACTTGCAAGGTTTACTTTATACACGCAAACAAAGACACCAGAAGCAACGTGCAACGAGGTCTTGAAGTTAATCGGTGCAGCATCACAACTCGGTTAGAACGAACTGCTTCAATTGATGACAAATTAGGATAGGTCGTCAGTTGCATCAAGACTGGCTTGGGCATTGCGACGGAGCATGGCGGGTTTAATCCGGCGCAGGGCAGAGGCAGGGAAGCGCTCATGCCAATCTGCATCGGTAATTTCAGCCAAGTCAGCCAACGTCGGAGCAATATTCCAGGGATAGGGTTGAAAGTCCTCTACGTCTGTTGTTTGGGCAAAGCGCTCGTTCCAAGGACACACATCTTGGCAAATGTCACATCCTGCTACCCAACCCTGGAGATGGGGCGCGATCGACTCAGGAATTTCACCCCGATTCTCGATCGTGTGATAGGCAATGCAGCGATTCGCATCAATGACAAAAGGTTGAGTGATCGCCTGGGTAGGGCAGGCAGTGATGCAGCGGGTACAAGTCCCACAGTGTTCAGTGTGGGGGCGATCGGCTGCCAGTTCCACATTCGTTAGCACCTCACCCAAAAATACCCAAGAGCCATACTCGCGGGTGATTAAATTGCTATTCTTAGCAATCCATCCCAGTCCAGCCCGCTCTGCCCACACCTTATCTTGCACTGGCCCCGTATCTGCATAGGCACGGGCAAGGATGCCACTATCCTGGGTTTGCAGCCAAGTGACCAGGCTCATCAGCTTTTTTCGCATTACCTTGTGATAATCCCGCCCCCAGCCATAGCGAGAGATTTTAGCGTATTGCTTCCCTTTGGGACGGTTGTGCGGTGTGTAATAGTTGAGCGCGACACAGATGAGCGATCGTACCTCTGGCATCACCGATCGAATCTCTTGCCGCTGGGGATATTCCATCCATTTCAGGTCAGCTTGATACCCCTGAGCTAGCCATGCTTGCAGCGTTTCAGTCCCCTGTTCCGCTTCTATGGATGCTGCTGTAATTCCAACCTTATGAAAACCCAGTTCTAGTGCTTTTTGCTTGACCTGCTCAGCAGTAATCATGTCAACAATTTCTTGGGATAGGATCGTGGATTAAATAGGATCTGAACGTTTTAGGATCGTGGATTAAATAACCTGCCTAGAGATGTTGGGTTGAAGAATAAACCCAACATCTCTAGGCATTGAATTACCTAATTTTAGAGGTTACTAATTGATCTCTCACGTTAACTCCATCCTTAACAAACAAAAATCCCTCTGAGGAATCAGGCTTTAAACTAACAGAGTGTAGAAACTAAAAAGTCGAGGCTTGAGTTTACTGACCTTATTCCTACAATCCCTTTTGTCCTATGCCAACGATCGCATCTATTCAGGGAGTCACCAATACTACAGTTCTAGATTACTTTAAAACCCTTAGCAATGGCGAATTTCAGGCTACCAGCAACCTTTTTGCGATAGATGGCATCCTCTATCCACCCTTCGAGAACCCGATCGAAGGCAAGCAGGCAATTGCTGCCTACCTAGAAACAGAAGCAAAGGGAATAACCCTGCACCCTAATCAGGGCAGTGTACAGGTTGTTCAACATGGGCAAACTCAAGTAGAAGTATTAGGCAAAGTAGAAATGCCCCTATTTGGGGTCAATGTACGTTGGTTAATGATTCTAAATGCCCAAAATAGGATTACTTCTGTCACCATCCAGCTTTTAGCTTCACCTCAAGAATTGATGCAGCTTCAACGCTAGCGAATGACCTGACGTAATGCCTCCCGCTCAGTTGGAGATAATGATCCGATCGCATGACGAGCCTGGGATGGATCTAGCGCCCTCAATGCCGCCAGCAACTTGCTTCCCAACTCTTCATCCCTCGTAGCCACCACCGGGTTTAATCCTTCCTTCTCTTCGGGACGGCGACACACTCCAGCATCACAATTTAGACCCAACTGATGCCAATACATGGTGGGTACAGCCCAACCGCGTTGACCAAAATGCTCATGATTCAGAAACTGTGACTCCAGGTAGGCTTTAGGAGATTCATAATACTTCGATTGACGCGGATAAGGCACCGTAAAACATCCAAACACTTTGCGGTATTCTTCTGAGTCCAGGATGGCTGTAATCAAAGGCTTAACCCCTTGCTGAGCCAGAATTCCACAATAGAGCTGAATCTCTGTTTGACCTTGGAGGGCACGTCCCATAAAATGCTTGAAGCACCAATCAAGAAACTTCACATTGGAAACATTGTAGTAAAAGGCGTTCAAATACACCTCAGAATGTCCCAACTCCTTCAGGAAGCGGCGTACACCAATCTTATCCTTGAGGAAATCCTTTTCTGCTGTCGCCAGAATTTTCCGCTCAAATGCATAGGGTTGCCGCTCTAAAGTCTGGTGATAAATGTGCCCCAAGGCAGCTTGACGTTCTGCCATAGAAGACCGGCGACTCACAATAATGGGTTGATGACTAATTGTCTGATAACTGTCCATGGAGATTCTCCTGCAATTTAATTTGACTGAACCCTTCTAACTGAAGTCCAAAGGATAATACATATGTTCCAGGCTTCATTCCCTTGGATATCCCTGTCCGCTCAACAATATTGATAGGCGATGTGCAACTTTCCCGAACCGCCCTCACCCCAACCCCTCTCCCAGAAGGGGAGAGGAGCTAAGACTTAGATCGGCTCCCCTTCTCCCGCTGGGAGAAGGGGCTGGGGGATGAGGGCAGATTTTAAGTTGCACATCGCCTATTGATTAAAAAATCCAGTTCCGCATCTCTCGATCGCAGATTTAGCCTATTTCATCCCAATAGGAAATCCTCTAGCTGCCTAGGAATATAGCCTCCAGAGGGCTGTAGTCTCTTAGGATGGAACGTTCTTTTATGAACATAAAGAAGTTCATAAAAGAGTATTTATGCTGTCAAAGACGTTCAACGGCTCTGACTCAAGCATGTGACTGAAGAGACTGTTGTACGGTATCCAGGTAAGGACGTACTAGATTGCTATGGGCAGCAGGAAAAGTGCCAACGATCGCCTCTTGCAAGTAACGGTATGCCATTGCACACTGGGCAGTGCGTTTATGGGCGACCAAAATAGTATCCAGCCAAGACATCACCTGTTCTTTGAAAAAGACTTCGTCATCTTTCAAAATAGACAAAGCAATATAACGCAGCACCTCGCCCATATCGTACTTACACCGCTGTCCATGCTGGCGAAGCAACTCTGGGTAGGACTGGGACAACTTGCGAAGTGCTGTGAGAACTAGAGCATCGCTTTGATCGCGCAACGTTTGGTAAGTGGCCGATCGCAAGGTATAGCTCTGGATGTATAGCTCTAAGGGCTGAAGTTCCTGAGTGTTAAGATAGCGCCCGTCTGCGGCCAAGATGTTTTTGGTTAAAGAGTAATTGAGAGTTTCCACAACGATTCATCCAAAACTTATAGGTATAGTTCCAGATTGCCCAATTGCTCCATGCCTTCAGCAGCCCAAGGAAATTCTTAACAATCGGTAGAATTATCTA
>JARCMD010000055.1 GCA_030248885.1 Leptolyngbyaceae cyanobacterium MP9P1.79
ATCATCTGCCGTACGAAGATTGGCTGTTAGCCTTTCAAATTTTTCAGCAACACCCATTCTTGATAACAACATTTCTAAACTTACGAATACATTTTAGCTATTACTTTAAGGGACGACCTGTTACATGTTCATGAGGCAACATCGAAAAATAACTGCCGAAAACAACCGCTTTCGGCAACTTTGAACCAGTGTTGACATCTGAGTGCGGCAGCGGCACAGGTTTAGGAGTCAAACATATAAAGTTTGCCTTCTGAGCCAAGCCTTTGTCCAATACAGCGTCGGGTAGGCGCGGTCATCAGCTTGCGCGGCAGGCATGGTTACGAAGGCTTGGCTTTAACTGGTGAGCGGCCGAGTCAGTTCCGTCCGCCAAGTCGTTGGGTCTGGGCTTGTATGTGGACCTGTGACATAGTGTTCCCAAAGGTCTTCAGCTTGCGTGAGACCATGAGCCTGCATCCAGGCATCAAATTCACCCCACGCGGCAGGGAGCCCCTCATAAGGGCCATGGTAAACCGTACGCGCCACCTTCAGCGCCGGAGCATGACCAGGTTTGACGCGTCCCGCAGGCGCGATCAGTGCCGTGGTGGCGAAGCCAACCTCGAAATCAAAGGTGTCAGGGGTGATCTTAAAATGATGAGCGAAGGCGGGACCGGCGGGTGACAAGCCTTGCTCTGAAAGTGTTGCTACCAGTGCGTCAATGGCAGGACCGAAGGCGTGCATCATCTCTGCCCGCGGTATCACCAGGTGGATGCAGGCGGTGGTGCAGGCGGTGGACTCAGTGATAAAAGGTGTCTCAATCATGGTTGTGCATGCAGTGACATTGGTGTGCTGTGAGGCGGTTAAGAGGATCGTAACGCCTCACCCCACCCTGATCGACGTTGCATTGGAACGACCAGTACCTACGCCTCGACTTTCACAGCAAACTACCCACTTGCTTGGGCCTGGTCACCCATTGAGCAAGCACTTTCCCAAAACCCCAAGCAACCAATTGCTTTTACCAACCTCATGGAGCAGACCCGACCCACCAAACTGGCACAGTCAGCAACCTGCTGGCCAAGCGGAATCAAACCCATGGGCGCGACGGGTCATTGATAAGTTGGACTGATGAAATCAGGAACGTGGCACGACGACATCCGGGTTTCAGCCTGCGCTGATCGCGAATGGCGCACTACCCATTGATAAGTTTTCCTAAAGCGTTTACTGATCTTCACCACCATCACGGCGTAGCAAGGCTTTGAGGCCTTTAGGAGAAGAAATGGCTCTTTCCTGTCCTATGCTGAAGGGTAGCAAGGACAGTCGCTGAGAGGAGTGTGACAGTTGAAGACGGCCGGACATGGTCAGGCGAAAGTGTTAATACCCACGGAAATCCATCGCCTCTTTCAGGAGGGGTTACAGAACGAACGCGACCGGGCGTTATTTGGCCTCTGTCTCTACACCGGGTGTCGGATCAATGAAGCCTGTACGCGGCTGACGCGGGATGTCTATCGGGAGTCCGGGAGCGTGCGCGCAGAGGTGCTGATTCGGAAGCAGGATACGAAGGGACAGCAGGCGACGCGCTCCATTCAGGTGCATCCGCAGCTGCGAGCGTGGTTAGAGGCCTACTATCCCAAAGTCGGTAAGGAGTATCTGTTTCCCGGTCGCTGGGGTCGGCAGTACCTCAAACCCACGTCGGCACACAAGCTGCTGCAGGTTGCGTTTGAGCGGGTGGGGATTGTGGGGGCGTCAACGCACAGCTTTCGACGCACGGCGCTGACGCAGATGAGTGCGGCCGGGATTCCGTTGCGCGTCATTCAGGAGCTTTCAGGGCACCGATCGCTGGCGGCACTGCAGAAGTACCTGGAGGTGAGCGAGGAGCAGAAGGGACGGGCGATTGCGGCGCTCACGTTTTACCCAGGAGTTGAGTTAGGGGTTTAAGGTGCAGTGGAACGAAAAACAGGGTTAAGAGGACAATTTGAATAGCCAAATGAAAATTGGACAATCTGGCGCGCCAATGTTCGCGTCTAAGTAGAGTCTTGAAAGCTCATCTCTACAAAGCTTTCAAGACTTGCCGCTCTTCATGGCAGCTTTGCTTCAATGACTCCAACTGGATACGGACAATATCTTGGGAGCGCTGGTCAAAATGGGTATACCCCGATGGACCCATCCTACCAGCCCTAGCCAAAAGCAAAACTGCCGATGTTAATGGGCTACATTCTATTTGGCTATGTAT
The DNA here is from genome assembly GCA_030248885.1 of Leptolyngbyaceae cyanobacterium MP9P1.79. Lineage (GTDB taxonomy): Bacteria > Cyanobacteriota > Cyanobacteriia > JARCMD01 > JARCMD01 > JARCMD01. Next base: position 2,207 of record JARCMD010000055.1, read on the forward strand.
AAGAGCCACTTAACCCTGTTTTCCGTTCCACTGCACCTCAAACCCCATAGCTTACTCGATGCGTTTGCCCCGGTGCGATCACTGGTTGAAGGCGACCAAGCTTTGATCGAACGTGATATCTACGAACGGTTGCGCGACAGCGATGCGAGAGTGATCGCTTCAGTTCAACTAATCGAGACGAAACGCATTAGCGTGGTTGCAGCCCGCCGTCCCTGGGTCTTCTTTGCCATCGCTGGAACCAAGTGGGGTGCGCCACGCTGGGTCTATCTCGATCGTCCGGATGCTTCGCCAATTACAGACCTGGAGGATGTCAGCCAGCATCTACGGCATGTGTCGGATGAAGGGGTAAGCAACCTACCCCAAGGGCAAATGGAAAAAGCAGCCAAAGTCTTGAGAGAGTTTCTGCAACAGCTTCGCAAGACAGAAGAATTGTTGCTGCCTCGCAAGAAACAGCGGGCTTTGCAGGAAATGCGATTGGTCTTACAGGTTTACAAGGAAGAAGCTGCCTTGCGTGGAGATCGAAATCGGGAAGAGTTAGTCCGGAAATTGTTGGAGTTGACGCAACCAGAGTCGGAGGAGCCTGTGGATTTAGGAAGCCTTGCTGAGCGCTGGCTGGATTTAATTCGTCTCGTTTGGTATGACCAGCTCACCCAGCGCCGCCGAGCTAGTCCCTTGCGGCTGCGGGATATTCGACAGGTACTGATTGAACAGGAACCGCTCAAAACCGAAGACATTCAAGCCAAATTCAGCGAACTACGCTTTCTCAAGCCGCTAGACGAGCGAATTGTCGCTGCGATTGTTGGAGTTGCCTGAAAGGCTGTTGCGGGATTGTGTTCAACACAATTCCGCATAGGGGTTGAGCCGAGATACGTGTGATTTTTTATCATATCGCCTTGAAACGCAGACTGTATAGGCGCTCCAGCCTTTTGATCCTCAGCCATAATCGCTGGAAGCCCTGATTAGTAAAGGTCTGGACTACTTTTGGACGCTGTACTAATGAAAAACGGTTAGTACACCACCTGATTTGCGCCTCATTCGTCGCCTGAAAGCCGCATTCTACCATTGCGCTTCTGCCTGTCCGGCAACGGTACAAGCTTCACAAGATGATTAGCGGAAGTGATCAATCGCTCTGCTCCTCAACGTTGATGCATCGCTGCTGCTATGCATCAACGTTGAGCAAAAGCGGCAAGATCACAGTCTGAAAGTTAGGCTGTGAGGAGCGTTTAGGCGATGTAGTACTTAATTGCCAGGAACGGTGTCATACCCCACTTTCTATTTAAAAGCTGGATAATCCGTAAAACAGGCTGCGTAACTGTAGTGGCTTGAAGTATGGTGATGAAGATTACTTGCCACCTTTTTCTAAAAGTAAACAGCTATACACTTATAAACATTTCAAAAGCCTTATGAGAAGACTTCTACCGATCCTTTTGGTGTTTTGTTTGATACTTAACACAACCAGTGTTTACGCAGCACCAATTTCTCAGGGAGTAAGTAATTTACCAGTTACTTGTGAAGGAGTGGATGAAGCAGATCTTCGCAACGAATTAAATCTTATAGTACAAAACTTCTTTGCTGATGAAAAAACAAAAGCGAATGTCAGATCAATCGTTCAAAGAGAATGGTATGCGCTTGACATGGATTCAGCAATTGATTTTGAAGTAGATAAAGCAGCAAATACTGTTAAGAAGAACACAGGTTTTTTATCTAAACTAGCTAGTAATTGGTCTGCTGGGAAAGCAGAAGAACTATCAAGGGAGGTCGCTGAGCTTGCATTTGATAGTTCTTCAAGCCTTGGAAAGAAAATTGAAAAACTATCTGAGAATGTAGGGATAGAAATTGCGACTAATTTGGAGCTAATTTCTGCTCAGTCTTCATCTTATGCTATAGAGTTCCTACAAAAATGCATCAAACGACAGTACTCACAAGCGTTTGTTACTGTTTTTACAAAAAGCCTTGAAGACTCAGCACAAAATTTAGACAGTGATTATCTGAACTTGCCAAGCGGAATCCGAACAGTTCTTGAACCAAAACAAAAAGCAATAGGAGGTGCGGCTTACTTCATTGTTGAAAAATTTATCACCAAACGAATTACCGAGCAAGTTGTAAATAGAATTGTCCAGCAGGTCGTTGAAAGGATTCTAGGGCGCGCAGTGGCAATCGCAATTCCCATTGTTGATGTTGTTGCTATTGCTTTAATAGTTCCTGATATTCTTAACTTCGATGGAGCATTAAATGAAATTCAAAAGACTCTTAAAAAACCAGAAGTAAAGCAAACTTTTCAAAAAGAGATCTCGAATACAGTTGAAAGTCAACTTCGTTCTGAATCCCTTCAGCTTTCAGGAGCAATTTCTAATGCTCTCTATAGCGAGTATCTTGGCTTTCAGGAAAGATATAGTCAGGTGAGAAGTATTGCTAAAGATCTACCTGAATTTAACAAACTTCTAGAAAAATACGACCCTTCAAAAGTTTCCTCCTTGTTAGGTTTGCTTTTGAATGAAATGGGTCGAAATGAATTGAAGAAGTATATTCAAGACGGTTCGTTTGAACGGCTGCTTTCTCTGCCAGAAAGCAGCTATTCTATCCTTGGTAATGCTGATGGATTAAATGTTTTTCTTGAGTGGATAAACCTGGCAGGAAACCAAATTGAAAAGGTAGTGAAGCTAGAGGTTTATAAGTACTTCTCTCCTGAACAGCTAGATCGTCAACTACTAAAAGAAATTTTGTCGTTAAATGATGCTTCCACGATAAGTAAGTTTTCAAGACTAGATGCTGAGTCAATTCGTAAGCTGTTAACAATTCCAAAGCAAAATTTGATTTCACTGTCTTCTCAATTATCATCAAGTGATTTGCAGAAACTGTCAGATAATATAGCTTCACTCGACCAGTCTCAAGTTAATCAAGTTGTAAGTCTTTTACTTGATGATTCTTCAATAATTAAAAATCCTCATGCTTTGTCTGATATCGTTCAAAGTCGTGACATTAGATCTGCTATTCAGTTTTGGAAATCCTCAGCAAGTTTAGTTTCGTTATTTAAGGATGTGCCTGGAGTATTTACGGGTTCTATTTCTTTGCGTTTATTTTCTGACAAGTATGGTATTCCAATAATTCCTATATCTATTGTTACTATCGCTTTTTTCTTACTGTTCATAGTTATGTGGCTGCGACGACAATGGCTGGAAATCTCTCTCAAGCAAAAATCTTTGGAACAAACTAATGCTGATAAGCCTGGATCACCCACAGACACCTGAAGTTGAAGTTGGAGAGTTGTTGACCGTTGTTGTAGTTAAATCTGCGAATATTCTCAAAGATATTAGATCGAATATCAAAGATTTAGTAGGTGGACGAATGATTCACTATGAAAAATTAATTCAAGATGCTGTAGATACAGCGTTGCAAGAGCTAGAGCAGAAGGCAAAAGATCGTGGTTATGACGGGGTACTAGGCGTAAAGATTGTTAGCCCAACAGTAGTAATTGGTGGCGCAGAAGTTGTTGTCTATGGAAATGGGTTTAAAAAGAAGGTTTAGCAACTCAGAAATATTTATATTTATCAAAATGAGTTTGCTATTGGTCTAAAGGGTCAAATTAACTATTAAGGCTCTTCAAAAGTTTAAATGCAATGTCAGGTAGAGAATCAAAATGGTTAGCTGAAGCAATCGACAGCTTGAGTGAGATATCTCAAGAAATTCTAGATAATCAAGAACATCTCTTTGACGAGCTTGATGAAATAGAGGAAAAACTTAGAAAGCTTCTAAAGCAGGTTCTTTATATTAGTGCCCAAATCGATGAACAAGTGCTTGTAGGTACGCGCTCTGCATTACGCCATTTGTCAGATGGTGTAAAAGCTGAAACGAAAGATGTTCGTAATGATGAGTTTCGTTTAGCGCGGGCAGAATTTACTAAGCTAATTAACTTGGACCCAGAAGGAGCTACACGAGGTACTTCGGGAGAGCTTCCAAACAGATTCCTAATTGGTCTTGGTTACTGGGGAAGCTTTCACTATTTTAACTTAAGAGGAGAAATACGAAATGCCTTGATACAAGTGTATGAGCTTACTGAAAAAGATCCTGTATTAGGTTTATTCTTCTTTCCTCCAGAATTCTTTAGTAAAGACTATGCAAAGTTAGTCAAGACAACTGAAAATCAGCTAAATGAATCCCTTGCTATGCTTCAAACTAGACAAGGCGAAAATTTTTGGCAGGAACTTATCCTACTACTCTAAACAGGTATTGCGTGGTGCTGCAGCAGGTATTGGGGCTTGAGTAGTAATGGAACAGAAACCTACGCTAAGGCTGCAACCCTTTCCATAAGCAGTTTTCAGGCTAGTAAAATGGCTCATTTGGATCATTAGGGTTCCGTAACGCTCTAAAGCCACCCTCTCTGAGCGCCTCAGCCAGCTCGAAGTCGTAGCGGCCCAGCATATTGACGTGGCTATAACCCAAGGGCTATAACCGAGAAACGTCTTCAGGATTGATGGCTAGTCCTTGCTCTCGCAGATGATCAAGGGCTCTATCCATGTACAAGGTATTCCACAAAATGATGACGTTGGTGACTAAGCCCAGTGCATTGAGCTGATCTTCCTGCCCCTCTCGATAGCGCTGCCGAATCTCCCCTTTATTACCGTGACAGATCGCTCTAGCCAGACTGTGCCGCCCTTCCCCGCGATTGAGCTGAGTCAGAATCCGGCGGCGATACGCCTCATCATCAATGTAATTGAGCAGGTATAACGTCTTAGCCACACGGCCCAGTTCCCCAATCGCCTTGCCCAGCGTCGAAGGCTTGCCACCCTTTTGAAGCACTCGCATAATTTCTAAGGCGCTGACCTTACCAAGCTTGAGCGACCCTGCCACCCGCAGCACGTCGTCCCATAGGTTTTCAATCAGATGCACCTTCACTTTCTGCCGTGCTATGCCATCGAGCACGCCATAGTCAGCCTTCGGGTCAAGTCGCCAAAAGCGGGCCTCTCCAGTGTCAGCTAAGCGCGGGCTGAATTGATAGCCCAGCAACCAGAACAGCCCAAAGACAATATCGCTGTAGCCAGCAGTGTCGGTCATGAGCTCGCGCGGTCGTAGCCCCGTCCGCTGCTCCAGCAGACCGACAAGTACCACCAAAGAATCTCTCAACGTCCCAGTCACCACCAGACCATGAAACCCAGCGAATAGATTTGAGACAAAGTTGTAATAGGTGATGCCCCGGCCACCATTGAAGTACTTTCGATTGGGACCAGCGTTCAACGTCTTCACTGGCACGACAAACCGGAGGCCATCGGCAGAAGCAACCTCACCCTCGCCCCAGGCTTGCACGATGGAGACATTCTTCTGGGCGTTCACCAAACAAACATTAGCCTCAACGAGCGTTTCAACGCGAATGTAGTGCTGCTGTATCCAGGCCAAGCGGTGCTTCGTAAGTGCCGGTGTATCCTTGCGCTGTAAAGGTCTAAGCCCAATGTTGCAGGCCATTGCCACTAGCACAGCGCACAGGCTCGTCGTGACATGATCGGCGCGAGCCCCTTCCTCGTGGGCATGGGTAAAGGCATCAAGAAACCCCGTCTTTTCATGGATTTCTAAGAGCACCTCTGGCAAATCAACCCGAGGCAGCAAAGCCGCGACCTGCGCCCGAAGCGAACGCAAACTTTCAGGCTCTTCCAGTTTCTCCAGGGGGCTGATGGTCAGCGTTTGCCGTCCGTTTGCCGCTACAACAATTTGCACAGCGGCATTTGTCGGCAGATTTTGGGCCGTCCGGTGGTACGCATCATGGAGCTGCTGCTTTAGCTGTGTCAGTTTCGCGTCGGGTGTCGGCGCAAGATTTAAGGTGCGGCAGATTTGAGCGCGCAGTGCCACCCACTCGCGGCCCTGCAGCAATTTGTTCTGCGGGTTACTCCACTGCACGCTCGGAGAAACATACAAGTCGCGGCACCGCAGACCATTCATCAGCTGCTCCAGAATGCAGAAGGTGTAAGCGTGGCGATCAATCTCACCCGGTGTCGGACAAACCCAGCGTGCCCAGCCTTTGCTGACAACGGTCAAGGGCGCGTCTTTCATGCTGGGCTGACGCTGGCCTTCAATCGATTTGAGGAAAGCGACTGCCGCCAGCATCGGTTGACCGGCCTGCGTCGCCTGAAAGTCAATCGTCTTCAGCAGCAGCGGTAAAAATAGCCGCACCGTGCGCCACCGGCTGAGGATCTCAGGATAGTACTGGTCCTCTGGCGGGCGAGCAATGGACTCCACCTGCTCTACAGCCGCTGCTAGCTGTACCGGAGAAACCTGTAAAAAGATCGCTTCGCGCAGCTGGGCAGCAGCTGGTTCTAGCTCTAAAAGGATGCCGCAGGCCGCACTCAACGTCAGCGCCGCCGCATCCAAATCTTTGAGCGTCCGCAGTCGTTCGTTCTTGCCTTGACTAGCCGATTTGGCTAACAGCTCTTTGGTGAGTAGCTCCAAAACAGTCAAAGCATCGTCCTGAGCCGTCGCTTCGACATCATGAGCAAAAGCCAAGAGCGTCGCCATCCGCTGCGCTGTCGGCATCCGCTCAATGGTTTGGGCGCGGGAGGTGAATGCAGCTCGTGACAGCACCTTCAAGCGACTGGGCGGCACGTTAGGTAACACCAGATGGCTGACGCCAATGGCACGTATGCGCTGCAACCGCTGCAGGGCGGACACCAGTGCATACGTGCCATTGGCGTGTCGGCGAGCGCCTCAACTGATCAAGGATGGTTTGCCTGGCGTCCTCATCCACTTTGAGCAGCGCATCCAGTTGCTGACATTGCTCTGTATTCGGCAGGCATGATAAGCGCTTCCAAACCCTTTGCGACACCCGCTCTCGTACCGTCGCAACCAGGCGCTCTAGCACACTCACTCCCGGCAACAGAATCTTTTGTCCCAGCAGCTGAGCCGTCGCGATGTCAAACAGAACGCTGGGTGCTTCTGTGCCGACCCAAGCACGAACATAGAGCCAGCGCACAAACCGCCAGTGCTCGGGTTGAGTACTGAAATCCTGATAGCCATAGTGACGCCGAATCATGTCTGCGTGCTCCCAGCGAGTGGCTGCGCGCTCCAGATAAGCTGAGAGGTCACGCGTGTCAACGACCTGTAGCTGCTGAGCCAGATAGTCAATGACATTGGATGGCACCTCAAGCGGATTGGCAAGGAAGGTACCTAAGAACCGAACCGTGCTGAGCTGCACCGCGAAGCCCAAACGATTGTGGTCACCGCGTCGAGCACGCACCAACTGTCGGTCTGCGTCATCTAGATGAAAATAGCGGTCTAGCTGAAGAGCGGTGGGTTCCTCCGGATAGCGCCCATAGCGCTGTTGTTGTTCTAGTGTCAGAAAACGAACAGGCATATCGGCAGTGGCAGCAATTGACTGCAATAGTTTGTATCAGTCAGAGTATAAGTTCTTTGGTATAGAGATCCTGCACGCAATATCAGGGGTTTCAGGCTCCTAATTTCTAGCAGGTTTAACTGGTACACCCCCTAACGGGAGTTTCTGTTCGGATGATACTCAAACCCCGTAAGCATTACTACGCAGGATCAGGTTCCTCTCCAACCCACATCACTGCATAACCCTTGTAAAGTCCAACGCCTAAAGCATTCCACTTTAGGCGCTGCCATATTTTCTGATTAAGAATAACTTCCTGATGATAACTTCCATCCTGCCAACCTCTCAGAGCACCTTCTGCGGATGCAATTCCTGACCCACCATAGGCGTTCTCATAACCTCTGCCAGGGTAAGCTGTCTTTAGCCTTTGAGGAGCTGTCCACATACACGGCCAAGTACTTTGATTGTTTCCATCATAAGGACAATTACTCCAGCCATGAGTCAAGTCACCAATATTCACAGCCATGTCTCGGACATGACGGTTGGCAACGAGAGTAAGAGATTTCGATGCTGGTATTGGAGATAAGCTATTTTGGGCACGATACTGGTTAATTAATTCGATAAGCTTTGCTTCTTCTGGCTCCATTTCATCTCCAACGCAGGCTTTAGCAGTCAAAATTTCGTTCCCCTGGCATTCTTTAGCTGGTGTAACTACCTGCAGACCTCTAAGGTGTTCAGAAATTGCCTCAGCTATAACCTGGGGAACTTTTGGTGAAGACCAACTTTCGGACTTAAGAAAGTCTTTTACTTCAGGTTTCTGAGCTATTGAATCAGTATCTATAGAGGTGATGCTGTTTTGAGGATAAATGTATTGCTCACCTTTTTTAATCAGTTTCCCCTCTGGCACCCTGGTTGATATAACTCGAATATCCCCCTCAAGCACTTTGATGGTGATGCCAGTTCCAGAATCAAATGTTTGGAGAATAATTTGTTGGGAACCAGGTATGATGATGATTTCATCGGAAGCTTGAGCAAGCACAAGGCTTTTGTTAGCTTGAGCAGTTTCTGAGCTACCAAAGTTAAAAGAAGATTTAGCTTGACTCTTTCGACTAATGAGCTTTAGTCCATCCCCACAAGCTCGATCCTTGCCTCTCTGTCGCCATGCCATCAAAAAATTGCCACTAGCACGACAGGAGAACCAGTACTGAGAAGGGCTAGAACCTATTAGTGTTCTCATAATGAAACCACCGTACTGCAAAGGCTGCTGACCAAGTACATGTACAAGTGCAGCCCAAGAGTGTTTGTCACCCTCTACAGTCAAAACGTCTCGAAATGCCCGTAGCTGGGTTTTACCGTTGCTAACTGTTTCTGGCGGCTCTTTCCCTTCTCTACGAACTCCTAATCCTCGACTACGGAAGTTATAAGAGTCACTCACTAACACAGTCGATGGCTGTGCAGCATTGACTGACGTATGAACAGCTAAAGTGCTAATTAGCGCAATTGCTCCGATAATTACTAGTGCCAACCAACGTTGACAGAATTTATTTTTCATATATTTTTGGCGAATTTGAATCCGTCTCACTGAATTAAAACCCCTAATTTTGACTGTTTACCTTGACTGGTTTTGATATTCCTGAACAACTCTCCAGATGCTTCGTTATTTCGGAGAAAGGCGGAACAAAGACTGAGGTCATAAGAGTTTTACCATCTAACTGCCCACAAGCAGGTGCTTCATATTCATTCGTTGGACCATACCAACCACACTGCTGATTTGCGAATCGTCGCCATAATTCTTCAAGGTCTTTCAATGTGTCACAGGGCAGTCTTTCTGCTTCTTCCGGATTGTCAATCTGGCCATTGCCACTTAAATCTGCATTGGCTCCAAAATTACTCATTAAAATTTCAGTAGTTGTTCGGAGTGCCCCGGTGAATCTATTCTTAATGTCTGTAGAAGGTCTTTGATCATTAGTATTTCCCCATTGCTTCCTCTTTAATTCTGCTTCTAGTTGTGGAATTCGATAGATCCGGATAGTCTCGACCAAACCATTCTCAGCATTTTTAGCAATTGCCTCAATGGACTGGTTATCCTGTTTTTGAAATAGTGTTGGAGTACTTTGCATTGCCTCAAGCAATGCGTTCGTATCTGTCAGTATTTTGCGGTAGTATGCAAGCGCTAATTGGACATTTTCTTCTTTTCTTGTAGAACTCAGCCTACCTGCCTCTTTCAAAAAATCAGGCAATTTTTTAAGAAGCTCTGGCTTGGCTGGCTCAATACCCAATAAGAACGCCTGCTGAGCTTGTTGAGCCTGTTGTTGCTGATACCATGCGAAACCACCAGCTAGCAGAGCGACGATCGCCAGACCAGCCGCTGAGATAGCAAGCTTTGTTCTTGTTTGAGCAGTACTCACAAACTTTTTGAGCAAGTCATACTCACGCTGCTGACGCTCTTGCTCTGTTTTTTGCAGGCGATCGCGCTCCACCAAACCCGCCTGAATATAGTCCTGCTCACTTTGGCTCAAATCAGCTTCCTGTCTCTGAAGCCAATCTTCCGCTTCAGCCAATGGCGTTCCCCGTAATAAGACTTCTGGCTCTCGATCGCTTATTTCCCACTGATGCATTGTTGTCCGCAAACGATTCTTCCAGGTGAGAAATAGGCGACTCTCCTTTAGCCAAGCCCCTAGATCTTGCCATTGGTCAAATAGTGCTTCGTGCGTTACTTCTGCTGTCTCAGCATCCCTATTCGCTGCCAGGGTAATCAAGCGGGCACCAGGGTCAGCAAACCGAGCAATTACTTGCTTGACCTGATCCAAGCTGCTCTGCTGAGAGACGAAGTCTCCGATTTCGACGCGGCGGCGAGTATCCTTTGCGCCTTCCCCCAATTGCACCAGTCCCAGAAATACCCGACGCGCAATGGGCTGATCAGCCGGACTCAAGCTCTCATAAATCCGCTGTGCTTCCCCCGCTAGTGCGCCCCCCACCCCGTCGATCTGCTCCAGAGTTACGGCCGGAAGCGTTCCCTGCTTCAAACCTTCCCAAATGCGAGTCAGTGCAAACTGAAGCAGCGGTAAAGCGCCCTCCCGTCCTTCGGTTTGCTCAATTAAGAGATTCACCGTTGCCAAATCCAGCGCGTGCCCTGACTGCTCTGCTGGTTGTGCAATCACCTCTCGCAAATTGTCCTCACCCATCGTCGGCACCAGAAACCCATGAGACGAGAACAGTCGGTTCAACACCGGATGCTGCTGAGTTTCGCCTAAGAAGTCACTCCGCAGCGTGAGAATCACCGAGACATAGCGGGAACTAGCACTTGCAGCATGGAGCAGATTAGCAATGAAGGCATCTCGTCCCTGGGTATCTTTGCAGAGGGAATAGACTTCCTCGAATTGATCCACCATCACAATCAGTGGAAAAGTCGCAATTTCCGGCAGCATACTGGCAATCCGCCGCAACCCTTCATAAGCACCACCTTCACTGACTTTCTTCAGGACGCGCTCAAATTCCTCTGCCTTTTCAGCAGGCAGAGGGTCATTTGTGGCGACCCGTGCCAAGATGGTGGCGAGGGCTTCCAACGGATGTTCGCTGGGCACCAATACCGCCGCCCGCGCCCGGTTTCGTCCCGGTAGGTGGCGTTTCCCCAGTTCAGGAATCAAGCCCGCCCGCACCAGGGAAGATTTCCCGGAACCGGACGGTCCATAGACGGGCAACAACCTTACATCTGCATTTTGCAAGTCTCGAAACTGTTCCCAGAGGTGCTGAATATCGTGCGATCGCCCAAAGAAATTGGCGCTGTCAGCCTCCTGAAATGCCAATAGTCCTTTATAGGGATTGGGACCAATAGTCGCTGCGGGGCTCGCCGTTGATGTCAGATGTTCAGCCGCAGTCGGGTTAATGATCGCCTGCCCACCCCCGACATAGACCACAATGCCACCCAGCACCTGCCCGATCACCTGGTTGCGATCGCCCTGCAAGTCTTGCTGAATTTGAGGAACTGGATCTGGTGAAGGGGGCTGAGACACCATAGAATCCTCTGCTAACAGGCATACCCAGTTAGACGACCTTTTACATCGTCACATTGCCTTCGACATTACCAACTGCTTTAGCGTTGCCAGACATGGTGCCGATTACCTGATTACGATCGCCTGTGACGGTTTGCCTGATCTGAGTACCACCCGCTTCCGCTTTAGCTTCTTCTAGCAGTTGGGTGATTTCGGCGGCGAGATCGGGGTTTTGAGTAAGGATTTTTTCGAGCTGTACTTGCAGAACGGTTCGCAAGGCTGGGTTTTCTGGATCATTCGCAAGGTCTTCAGCCGCTTCTTTAGACGCTTCTTTGGCTTCGACTTTGGGACTCAACTTTGACCATAATCTCCCTGCGACTTCAACCGACTTCTCGCCAACTTTTTCGGCGGCTTTTTCAGCTGCCTTGTTGCCCAGCTTGAGGAGTGCAGGGAGGTAGGGAGCCAGGAAGCTGACCAAGAAGGCAATGTCCATCGGTTACTCTGGGAAAATAAATTTCTCTCCTGTTATAGCCTGCTTTATAAGGAATTTTATAACTCGTTTAGGTGAAAACTTGCTTTGGGTCCGGGGCTATCTGACCAGGTTGCTCCCTACTCCTTACTAGCCTTCTCCAACTGCTTCGCCAGCGCCTCAATCTTTTCCATCGCCAGCGGTGACGGTTTCGGGGTTTCTTGGCGCAAAGGTACGTCAAGCGACATGACCCTGCCGGGAGAAGCGTTAAGACCCGCCGTTTACACGAGTTTCCTTTCTCCTTTTTGCGCTTGCGCTTTCAGGATGTTTTTTGAGGGTGG
>JARCMD010000369.1 GCA_030248885.1 Leptolyngbyaceae cyanobacterium MP9P1.79
GATCCGCCCTGCCCCTACCGAGGGTTGGAGTTTTTCGATACTGAACATGCAGAGTATTTTTTCGGTCGAGAAGACCTGACCGACCAATTGCTGGAAACCCTGCGGCTAGAGCGCTTTGTTGCCATTGTTGGCGCATCGGGGAGCGGCAAATCTTCCTTGGTGCGGGCAGGATTGATCCATGCCCTCAACCGAGGTGAAAAATTTTCGGGCAGCGATCGGTGGCAAGTTAGGCTCATTACTCCCACAGAGCGGCCCTTCCACAGTCTGGCATCGGTCTTCGTTGATCCCCAGGCAACGGGGCTGGATCGGGCTGAACAGATCCGCCGGGCTGAGGATTGCTTGAAAGCCAAGGGGGCAGGGCTAGCGAAGCTGGCAGTGAGGGCGGTGAAATCTGCAACCCAAGAAAAGGGCGAAATCAGGGGCGATCGATCGCGGTTCGTGCTGATCATCGACCAATTTGAGGAGGTATTTACCCTTTGCCAGGGAGAGACTGCCGAGTCCGATCGTCGTCACTTTTTTCACTGTCTCCTTCAATCTCTGCAAGCACCAGGCGACTGCTTCAGCCTAGTCATTGTGCTACGGGCTGACTTTTTCGGGAAGTGTTCTCTCCATACCGGGTTGGCGCAGCAGATTGAGCGGCATTTGGTGACGGTTACTCCCCTCACCCAGAAACAAATCAAAACCATCATTCAGCAACCTGCTCAAAAAGTAGGCTTGGTGTGTGACCCAAACCTGGTCTATACGATTTTGCTGGAAATTGTGGGTGCGCCTGGAGAACTAACGTTGCTGCAATATACTCTGTTAGAGCTATGGCATCGGCGACAGCCAGACCCCGCCACCGGACAGGTGCATTTAACTTTGGATGCCTACCGATCGCTGGGAGGAGTGCGGGGCACCTTGCAAAAGCAGGCAACAGAGACCTTTCACAGCCTGACGTTGGAAGAACAACAGGTTGCCCGTCAAATCTTCCTGTCCCTGACTCAGCTAGGTCAAGGCACAGAGGATACCCGTCGCCGGGTTCTCAAATCTGAGTTGGTTAGTCCCCACTTTGCCCCTGCTTTGGTGGCACGCGTTCTGGAAAAACTGGTGGCAGCCAAACTAGTGATCACCAACCATCGGAGCCAAGTGCGTATGGGAGACGGCTACGAAGGCATAGGAGGGGGCAAGCTTGCCCCACCGCCAGCCTATGCAACTCTGCCCGACTCTGGGGAATCTGGCTTTCCCTCCCTCAGTGCTTCTGCTTCACTGAATGCTGAGACTGTGGAGGTTGCCCACGAAACCCTGATCCGTAACTGGCCGTTGCTCCGCACTTGGCTAGAGGAAGACCGGGAGCGCCTCCGCCGCCAGCGACGGATTGAGCGGTTGGCGCGGGAATGGGATAGTGCAGGTCGGCCGATCGCCGCAGATTACTTGCTCAGGGGCAGTCGCTTGATTGAGGTGGAAGATTATTTACACACCTATCCTAGAGAATTGTCTGCCCTGGCTCAGCGCTATGTGTCCCTGAGCCAAGAGGAAAGTCGCAAAGCTAGAAAAGAGTCGAGATTGATCCAAATTGCCATTCCCTCAGCGTTGCTGTTAGCGCTCGCCGTTTCGTTTAACCAATATCATGTGGCGGTACAAAACCAAGCTGAAAAAGATTATCAACTGCGACTGTCCACCTCTCGGCAGTGGGCGGCGATCGCCCAATCTCTGCTTCAGGAACCCGACGGCGATCCAGTGACCGCCCTGTTGATCAGTCGCTTGGCGATCGAAAAAGGGGGACGTACGACAGAGGCCCAAGCCAGTCTGAGATCTGCTCTCCAAAAATTTCAGCCCCAAGGTGGCGAATTACCCACCTTGTCCGCCGCCACTCCGATTCAGTGGGTGGCATTTCTCAAGGAAGCAGACTCCAATCAGAAGACGCAATTGGTGACGATCGCCACCTCTGGCAAGCTTCAGTATTGGAACATCAAGGGAGAGCAAATTCGCAAGGCAGAGACACCGCCCCGTCTTCCTCCAACGCCAACGGGTCTTGCCTTCAGCCCCGATGGTCAGCAGGTTGCCGTTGCCGATGCCACTGGCACCATTCAACTCCTGCAAATCACCCCCCGTCCGCTCCCCCGCCCCCTTCGCACCTTGAGAAACTTTCGTCTAGACAACGGGCAAGTTTCCAGTATCCCAGCGATCGTGCGACAACTGGCCTTTAGCCCCGATGGACAGCAATTGTTGGGAGTTAGCGACGATCAAACGGTTCGACTTTGGAACCTCAAAACCGGACAGCAACTCCAGATCTTGCAAAAACACACCGCCACCATTACCCAAGCCCAATTCAGCCCCGATGGACAGCGCATCGTGACCGCCAGTTGGGACGGCACCGCCCAAATTTGGGACACGGCTTCTGGGCAACACTTGACTACTCTCCACCATCAAGATGTCGTCAGCACCGCATTTTTCAGCCCTGACTCAAAACTCATTGTCACCGCCAGTTGGGATCGCACCGCCAGGGTGTGGGATGTCGCCACGGGCACCCTGCGAGTCATTTTGGCAGGACATCGCAGCGCTGTCATGGATGCCCGCTTCAGTCCCGACGGACAAATGGTCGTAACCGCTAGTGATGACGGCACTGCCCGCCTGTGGAATGCCCAAACTGGTTACGAGGAAGCCCAACTACGAGATGCCAAATCACGAGATGCCAAATCACGAGATCCTAAAGTGGGGAACGGGTTGGAACGGGTTCACCAAGCCTTCTTTAGCCCAGATAGCCAGTACGTCGCCACCTTAACAGAGACCGGTAAAGTGCGGCTCTGGGCAGCAACCTGGGATAGCCTGACTCGCTTGGCCCACCAACATACATCTCGTCAACTCACCCTGGAAGAATGTCTACAACACCTACGGCTCCCTCCCAACGCTTGCCCCACCTTGCCCGTAAATGCCGCCTTTGCGACCTCCAGCACTATCCTTAATAATTGAGGCTCATCGCTGCAACTTCTTTTAGAATCAGGCGATGTGCAACTTTCCCGAACCGCCCACCCTTCGGGAAGCAAGCTATACCCCAACCCCTCTCCCCTTCTGGGCTTGTCATTACCAACATTTTTGAAAAATCGAAGATTTTTCAAAAATGTGAATTCTAAACCTCTGAGAAGTCCCAAATTGCCGCCCGAACCGCCCCCCTGCCCCCCAATTCTGGGGGTTCTGAGATCGAAGTCCCCCAGAATTGGGGCCTTAAAGCCTTTCAGGCATCCATGAAAAGGGGGCGAGTGCAAGGTCTGGGGCATTTATCAGACACTCTTCAAGCTTTTTAAGAGATGTTGGTAATGACAAGCCTTCTGGGAGAGGGGCTAAAACTGGGTCGGCTCCCCTTCTCCCAATGGGGGAGAAGGGGCTGGGGGATGAGGGCAGACTTTAAGTTGCACATCACCTAGAATCTAGCTATGCCAGATCTAAATAGGTAGACAGTGTGGCCCAAATCTCATTTCAACAGCAGAAATTCATCATTTTTCTGCAAAAGCTAGCCGTCTATAGCCTGCACCCAGAAGGGTCGCGGGCAAAGGGGTTGGCGTGGCTGCGATCGATTCTCACTGTGATTGCTGCACCCCAATGGCGAGGCATGGCTGGCGGAGTGCTGAGCGTGACGATCGCCTGCACCCTCCTGTTGTGGAACTGGCCCCTCGTGCTGGCAACCGTAGTCGGCATTTTAGTCATGCTGGGGATTTACTCAGTGCCTGCCTGGGATTGGCAAACGCCCTGGTTCCGCCTCCGCAAGCTGTGGCAAGGCATCGATCAGCGGCTGGTTGTAGCGGTTCTGGGTGGGGCAACAGCTACCTTTGGCACCTACCTCATGGTGGCGATCGGCGCAGCAGCTACAAGTCCCTGGTTGGCAACGGGCTTTATCCTGCAAGGGTTGGGAATTCTCTCCATCCTAGGGATACTTCTTTGGCAAGGGATGCAGCAGCAAACCCAGCACCAAGCCGCCCACCTCGATCGCCTGCTAGACTCCTTAACCGATGCCAACGCCCTCCGCCGCTTAGTCGCTGTCCGACAGATGACGCAACGAGTGAGCGCACAGCAAGTTGCAGAGTCCGATCGCGCCCACTTTACCGACTACCTCCGCCTGCTGTTACACCAAGAATCGGAGCCGCTGGTGCGAGATGCGGCCCTGGAAGGACTACAAGCTCTGAGCGATCGTCCACCCCTGCCACTGCTGTCGAAACCGCCGTTGAAAAATCCTCTACTAGCGAAAGACCAAGTACCGCAGTCCTACGACGAATAGAAAAATGCCGTAGAGCTTCTTCATCGTTTCACTGCTGATGTACTCTTGATTAGCCAGCATTGCCCCGAATAAATTGCCAACAATTAATCCAACGGCAATCACTGCGGCGTACTTGATATTGACATTGCCGTTTTTGTAGTAAACTGCTGCTCCTAGGAGTCCGATCGGCAAAACCTGGGCGGCTAGCGAGGTTCCTGTGGCAAACTTTTGATCCATGCTCAGCAGCAACACCATCGCTGGCACCATAACTGCGCCCCCCCCAATGCCAAACATGCCCCCAGCAAAGCCCGCTGTCAGGCCAATAATCAATAGTGCTAGCCATAAATTCATAGGAATCCCTCTTTAATTGATGCAGATTGTGTAGATTCACCTTAAAACTAAAGTTGCTGCAAAGGGAGTCGTTCTCTCAATAGAAGTGAAAACTCCTAAGGAACTTGTAGAGAAATTACTTTCTATGACCGTTTTAGGGACAAAGCGTGCAGTCGTTCAGATTAGGTACACGTACAGAGACGATCGCCCGTAGCTTGTAAGAGGTTGATGCACAAGTACATTATTTACTTTCAAGTCCATAAGCCATCTCACTCTCCATAAAAAAACCGCCCTAGCAATTGCTAGGGCGATAGGTCATTAGGAGGTAAAACAATTTGACTGGCAAACTCTTAGTTCTTAACTATCTACATTTTGGAATCACTTGATTCCTGTCCGACGCAAAGCTGAATAGTCTATTGGGAAACTGAAGAGAGGTCGTCAACAATTCTTAATCGTCCCCGGTAAGCTGCGTGCAAAATGCGATCGATCGACACTCTTTCTTCTTCAGAAATCGCTCCTTCCTCTAGCACGGCAGCCATCAAGCCATAGCGATCGGCAAGGGTGATAGACCCAGAAATGCTGACCTGGGCAAACATTTCTGAGATAGCAGAAGGTAATAACTTGACTTGTACAGACATTCTTGCAACTCAGAAACTGGCTGTACTTAATATCACCTTTTTTTCAGCATCGCCTCGTGATTGAACCTGTGATGCTATGTGATTGTTTAGGGTAAATTTTGTGACGCAAACTACAAAAAATAGTAATTGAAATCACTAGAAATAGTGATCACTATCTGCAATTCGAGTGAGCTAGATCATAAAGTTCCGCTCAACCCAATTCTATTTACTTTGTTAGGGAACTAATCTGTAGATCGCTAGATAGATTGATCTGGCAGGCAAGTCTAGCACTCGGATTTCCAGGAGCTAAGTTATCAAGGATTTCCTGCTGCTCCTCCCCTGGTGCCACAACCTCACCAACTACCCCAACCAGACACGTTCCACAAAGTCCAGTGCGACATCCAAACAGCACAGGAGAATTGTGTACTGTTAGATGCTCAGAGAGATTCTGACCGTTTTCAAGCTGCAAAGGCAGATAGGCAGTCCCTGGAAATTCGATCGTGTAAACGTTGAGCATTGGCATCAGCGAACAATTTTAGGCGATGTGCAACTTTTATTTTAGCTAGTGACTAAACCATCGGTAGAAGCGTAAGATGGTCTCGTCCCCATTCAAAGCTACACCCTAGCCCTCTAAAAGAGAGCCAGGGTGTGAGGATAGGGATAGGGGTCGAGGGTTGAGAATTTTAGGTGGACACTCAAAATAAATAGTGCCACTGCTCAATCTGGTTTAGCGACACCCCATGTCTCGAACACGATGTCTAGCACCCGACCAGTCAGACTACTAGTCTGTCAATAACTAATTGACGGGTAGCTGAAAGCCGGGAGGTTTGTTGGAGTTAAATTTTGAGGGGTCGAAGACCCATCAAAATTTTCTTGACAGAACACTACTCTACATTCTGCAACTCACCTGTGCGAACCGCGAGTTGTTGCACTTGATCGCCCCGACGCACTTTGACTTGTAGCACCTGACCGACGCGACTGGCTTCCACCAAGGCTTGCAGTTCATCTCCCTTCGTGACTCCTTGCCCATCGACTTGCACAATCACATCGCCTCGGCGAATCCCCGATTTGGCGGCTGGCGTTCCGGGGAGTACCCGCACAACCAAGACACCGTTAATTTCAGGTACAGGAAATGCGGCATTGGGATCGCTGTTGTTTTGCTTCGCCAGTTCTGGGGTGAGCGCTACCATCTGCACACCCAAATAGGGATGGGGAATAGTTTCTCCCCGTGCCAATTGATCTTTGACGGACTTAGCTTTATCGATCGGAATGGCAAATCCAATCCCCATTGCATCCGCTCGAATGGCTGTGTTGATGCCAATCACTTCACCTTGAGCATTGAGCAATGGCCCGCCAGAATTCCCAGGATTGATCGCGGCATCCGTTTGAATAAAATCTAAGCGCTTATCGGGAATGCCAACCTGAGCGCTGGAGCGTTTGAGTGTGCTGACAATTCCCAGGGTGACTGTGTTATCGAGTCCTAAGGGGTTTCCGACTGCGATCGCCCAGTCTCCTACCTGCACTTGGCTAGAGTCACCTAAAGGCGCAACGGGTAGGTCTCCGCCACTGCCCTCCAGCTTCACAACGGCCAAATCTGTCACTTCGTCCACCCCTTGCACCTTCCCTTGAAAGGTGCGTCCATCCTTTAAGGTGATTGTGACTTTATCGGCTTTGTCAACGACATGGGCGTTGGTTAAAACAATGCCAGCCCGATCGACGATAAAGCCTGAACCCTGCCCCCGGAGACGTTCTTCGCGGGGTTGGGTGTAGTAATCATTGCCAAAGAACTGGCGGAAAAAAGGATCGTCCAAGCTAGGATCTGTGGCCCGACGGGTCACCCGCTCCGTGTCAATCCGCACGACTGCCGGGCCAACTCGTTTCACTGCGGCTGCCACAAAGCTACTGCCTGAGTCGGGAATCGGTAGAGCTTTACTCTGGCTAGGAAACAAAGCTTGAGCTAGATGTGCTGGCATCATTCCAGCTTCAGCCGCCGGACCCTGGATGGTGAAAACTAGGATGACGATCGCAAACAGGGTCAGAATTCGCCTTAGAACTTGACGAAGGGAAAATTTGGATTGCATAGCATCAACCTTTACGCTTAAAGTCGTTCAATCAACTCACTGAATATCGCTTCATCCATTGTTACAGTCAGAATCCCAGAGTGGCGAGGGGATGCTATGTTTTATTGGTCTTCACAAAAAGTATGGGTTAAAATGCTGAATACGTTACATCACTTTTTACGGCTGCATGACTAGTACTGACCCGATCGCTAAAACAGGTTCTCTTTCTGCTGACAGCACTCCCGATCTGCTCTTTGAGGAAGATTACCCTGCGTCTGGTCACACCCACGACAATGGCACAGGTCACACCCACATTCACAATGAAGAGTCCCTGCGAAAACTGGTGAATCGGTTTTCCCGCATCGAAGGACACATTCGTGGCATCAAGGCGATGGTGCTGGAAAGCAAACCCTGCCCCGATGTGCTGATTCAGATTGCGGCAGTGCGAGGAGCGCTCGATCGGGTGGCGCGATTGATTTTAGATGAACACTTAACCCAATGCATTGCCAGGGCAGCTCAGGCAGGCGATATTGATGGTGAAATTAAAGAACTGAAAGATGCCCTCGATCGCTTCTTGCCAGGGGACAAACCGCCCAAGAAGAAGAAGCTGGCTGAGGATGCTGGAGAGTAGCTCGGCTGATCTTTTCCAGTAATCCTGGATAAAACTTTCAGTATTCCGCGTCCAGAGTTTTTTGGTCGGTACAGAAATCCGAGCCATGATTGCAGCCAATAGCCATTAGGACGATCGTCGCCATGACTCCAACCACTAGAACCCGGATGACCTTTGAGGACTATTTAGTTTATGACGATGGAACAGAGAAGCGGTATGAGTTGGAGCAGGGTAAATTAGTCGAAATGCCACCTGAAAGCCCTCTGAATTCCAGAATCTCATTGTTCTTGGCTGTGCAATTCGCTGAATTGCTATCAGCAGAGCGAATTTGTCACAAAGATACCGAGATCGCGGTATCTGGCTCTCAAGTTCAAGTTCGACTTCCCGATCTCATGGTTCTGTCAGCAGAACTTACGACAATTCTAGAGAGCGGCAATCGGGGCACAATCACCTTGGATATGCCTCCTCCAGATTTAATTGCTGAAGTCGTTTCTCCTGGATCAACTAATCAAAATCGAGATTATCGATTCAAACGCTCTGAGTATGCTGCTAGGGGCGTGGCGGAATATTGGGTCATTGCTCCCGACGATCGCAAAATTACTGTGTTCACGCTAGTCGATGGATTCTATGAGGAAGCGGTTTATGGCGGAGAACAGGTCATTCCTTGCCAGGTTGCAACGCTCCAACTAACAGCAGCCCAGATTTTCGATCGCCAACGACACAAGGCATAGGCGCATCCGCAGGACTGTCTTGCGAAAGGATTTTTAGTAATCTGCGTCCTTTTCCAATAGAGTGCAGCATCCGCAGATATTGCCTGGGCAAACTTGCAAGTTACCTGATGTTATTTGGAAATTCATGGTTCCATTACGGTTGAAGGGTGTTGAGGAGTCGATCGATAGGCTGCGATGGCTAGAGTTACTTGCTTGAGTAGCCAGTACAGCACAGTAATAAATAAGAAGAAAGCCACCATAACAAGCAGGGGACGCTTGCTAAGTAACTCATCCACCACCCCATTGACGACTGCGTTAGGTCGAGTCAACAGATCCCAGCTATTGAGCCGCAGAAACCGTCCCAGGTAAACCCCGATCGCATTCAGCCCATGCATGGCAATCTCCATCCAAAAAATGTACTTGCCCCAACCCTGCTGACGCATGTAATGGCCAGTGTTGATGACAGAGATGACATACGCCTCAAAGCCAATCAGCATGAAGAGCAGATATTGGGGAATCAAAACTGCCGAAATGAGCCATTTGGATGTCACGTCATTGCGAATATCCGTGACCAAGTGAATCAAATCAGTGAGGACGTAGGGAGCGTTGGGTAAAAAGGCCACGAACGCTAGGCAACCCAGAACCCAGACGATCGATCGCTTAGCTTTGGTTTTTTTGCCCCGAAATAGCCAAACGCTCAGGGCTAAGGGCACGATCGCCAGAAACAAATTCCACATCATCCAGCGGCTATTGTCTTGCAGCAATGAAACAGTAACAAATAACAAGTGAACTAATCGGGACATAAGCACCTCGTCGAAGAATTTCAAGTTGAGAGAGTTTGCCTAAACTTCAAAGGCGCTGAACGGGTTTACGCAGACTTGAATCTTTATTTTCAAGGTAAGGATCGTGGATTAAATAACATACAACAGTCGTGCTGTAGGAGCGAAGCATACCCTTCGGGAAGCAAGCTGCGGTAAAAGGACAAGATTGAGTTTCAAAGGCTTTCGCCCGTATGCTTCGCCCTTACCAAGTCTCCAACGTTCGCAAGCTATTTAATTCCTGATCCTAAGAGGATTCTAGGTTCTCCAAATGCACAGTTTGCGATGTTTCAGCCGATCGCCGGGCGGCATCTGCTACGCGCAGAGTGTAGAGGCTAGCCTCAGAAGAAACATACAACGGAGTGCCTGAGAGCAAGTGATCCAGGACGATCGCTGTGTCCTTCGCAAACAATCCCCGACGACTGCCCGACTCAAGGGGAATGGTTTGGCCTGCTTGCACCAACCTTCCCTGCTCTCCCTCAAAAATAATCGCTCCTTTTTCTCCTTGTATTTCCAACGTCCGTTCCTCCTGCCAGAGCATTTCTCCCTTGCCATAGACGACCTCAGCCAGTAAGCCGCTGACAAAC
Source organism: Leptolyngbyaceae cyanobacterium MP9P1.79 (assembly GCA_030248885.1). Lineage (GTDB taxonomy): Bacteria > Cyanobacteriota > Cyanobacteriia > JARCMD01 > JARCMD01 > JARCMD01. Next base: position 9,961 of record JARCMD010000369.1, read on the forward strand.
CGCAGTTGGGCAATGCACAGGCATGTGGTGTAAGTATCAAATTCACTCTGGTTAGAAAACCCGCCCTCGGAACTCCAGTAGCGCGTTTGGCAGCTTACGGTGGCAACTTGCCCAAATAAATCAACTAAGCGATGGAGGCGGGAAATTGCGCCGACTAAGGGAAAGCCAAATAAGGCAGGCTGATAAGTCCACTTTTTAGGAGCGGGGCGCTGCGGATTGACGCTGGCATAACGGACATGAAATACAGAGCCGATCGCTGGGAGAGCTTGCTTCAAAGCCTGATGAATACTACTCAGAAGTTCAATATGCTCCACATGCAGCAATTTACCTTGGGCTTTGGATAGCGCAATCAGTGCTTCTGCCTCGGACACATCTAGGGCGAGGGGGTAGTCAACAATTACATGCTTACCCGCTTGCAAGGCAGCATGGGCAACTTTGCCATGTTCCCGATTCACATTGGAGATGATGACTACATCCAGGTCGGGGCGCTCAACTAACCCAGCCCAGGACTCGATCGCCTCCACGCCAAAGGTCTGAGAAAATGCCTCGGTTTTCTCCGTCCGATGCCCAGCCACTGCAACTAAACAGGCTCTGGAATCGGCTTGCAGGGCCTCAGCCCTCACCTTCGCTGCATACCCTGTTCCGACTAAACCAATCTTTAAAGGATTCATGTACTACTTGCCTGATAACAACCCCAAGATGTGGACACGGAATCGGCATTGAGCTGCACTGGCTCCCGATCGCCCCATAACTTCAATTATCTCTAGACATGGGAGCGGATCTAACAACCTCTCGCCAAATCTGTTTCATCGTCCTATAAGTATAAGTAGACTAAATCAACTCATTTCATTACGAATCCCATTCAACCAAAGTCCAATTCATCGTTGCACCGCTTAGCTTTTCCCGTAGTATCAGAAAGTAAAGCTTATTCATGGAGTTAATCCTGGCAGCAAGCTGCGGAATCCTACTCCTGATCAGCTTCTAACGCCGTTTTCACTAAAGAGAGGATCACTGCATGGCAACGTTTAAAGTCACGTTAATCAACGAGGCTGAGGGACTAAATACGACGATCGAAGTTCCTGATGATGAGTACATTTTGGATGCTGCCGAAGAACAGGGACTAGACCTACCCTATTCCTGTCGCGCTGGTGCTTGCTCCACCTGTGCAGGCAAACTTAAAGAAGGCACTGTTGATCAATCTGACCAATCCTTCTTGGATGATGATCAGATTGGTGAAGGATTTGTCCTTACCTGTGTTGCTTATCCCACCTCTGATTGCACGATCCTGACTCATCAGGAAGAAGAACTGTACTAAAAATTCCTTTTGTTAAGAGGGAATCTGAGCATCGTTACAGGTTCCCTCTTTCAAAATAAATATTTTTAGTCGGGTCAAAATTCAATATATGCCCTTAATTATTCCACGGAATTAATAATTCGTTAGATCAATAGTTTGGACATTTTTGC
>JARCMD010000056.1 GCA_030248885.1 Leptolyngbyaceae cyanobacterium MP9P1.79
GTCAAGGGGTGGCTGGGAGGAGGGACGATCGCTCCCCAGCCCATCTCGACGCACGGTTAGCTCAAAATCGTCGCTCTTTAACGTCAACTCCGCAATTTGGGTTTGTTCCAGAACAGACAACAACTCACGCAGTTCATTAAAGTTTAGTTGCACAGCTTTCTCGATCCTGTAATGGACTGTTCACTACGTTAGTGATGGTTACTTCCCCGCGATCCCCCACCCGATGGCTACGCTCGATCGCAATTATTCTCGTCCTTCTCGCCCCATGTAGCTATCGGTGCGGGTATCAATTTTAATGCGTTCCCCAGTGACAATAAACAACGGCACCATGACTTGCGCCCCGGTTTCGACGATCGCTGGCTTAGTGCCCCCCGTTGCCGTATCTCCCTTCAAGCCAGGGTCGGTTTGTGTTACTTCCAACGTCACAGAGTTGGGCAATTCCACTTCTAGGACTTGCTCGCCCCAGCGGATGACGTTGACTGCCATGCCTTCTTTGAGGTATTTGACCCGATCGCCAATCTGCTTGGCATTCAAGCGCCCCTCTTCGTAGGATTCCATATCCATGAACACGTAATCGTCGCCTTCCTTGTAGGTGTGCTGCATCGCACTTTTTTCTAAGGTGGCTTGGGGCACTGTTTCTCCAGCGCGAAACGTGCGATCGATCACGCTACCAGATTGCACATTTTTTAATTTTGTCCGCACAAAAGCAGACCCCTTACCTGGCTTGACGTGTAAAAATTCGATCACCCGCCACACGTTTCCATCTAGCTCAATTGAGACACCGGGGCGAAAGTCATTACTGGAGATCATGGGTCTTGTTGACAGAGACAGTCGGGACTCATTGTACTGGACAGCGGGTCTCCTCAGACTGCATAAATTTCCAACCCTCCATGAATTTGGGTGACAAGTTTGTCAACCATGAGAATTTATGTGAATGATGACAACGGCGCTTTGATTGCCATGGCCACCGATCGCCATACTCTCTGTCAGAAAAATAGGTATTAAGGATCATCCGTTGGATTTCCTTGCAGGTCAGCAACGGTACAGCCTGTGGCAAGATTAGAAATAAATCGTTTTACCTGAAGTGATCGGGGTTCAGATCTGGCATCTTGTCCACCAAGCATCCAGAAGCCAGGATTCCAAACCAAAAATTAAAAATTAAGGCTCTACACCATCATTCTCACCAGAACCCCAGTTGATTCTGGGTTTGAGGCTGAGAGGCTCGATTCATAAAAAATTCAGCATAGGAAATCTATTTATGTGCGATCGTCCCGGTTTAACGATTCTCCAGCGTTGGCTGAAGGTGGGAGTGCTAACGTTCTTACTACTGTTGCTGTCCTTCAGTGATTTGGCTCCAGCCTGGGCAGTTAACTCCACTCGCTTGCCAGCGGGCAATGCGGTTACCGATGGACGGGCTTTGCTGCGCTACTCCCTCCCCATCGACAACTCCACGATCCGTGACATCCAAACCAGCTTGGAAGACATCGCCAACCAATTGCGGGGCAAGCGCTGGAAGCCGATTAGTAAGGACATCAGCAAAGCCACAAAGCTGTTGACCGATCGCCAAACCGCGATTCTCCAGAGCATTCCTCAAGACCGCCACCCTGCTGCATTAGAGACGATCGCCACCCTACAGGTAACCCTCGCCTCTCTACAAACCGCTGTGGAAGCAAAAGACAAGGAGCAAGTTTGGGAAAAACGCGCCGACGTACTCAACTTGGTCGGGCAGCTAGAATCGAATATGGTAGCGGGCTTTCCCTTTGAAGTGCCTGCTGAGTATAGCCATCTGCCCCAATTGAAAGGCCGAGCCACCGTGCAAATGACGACGAATAAAGGAGACTTGACCGTAGTGCTAGATGGATACAGCGCTCCGGTGACGGCTGGCAACTTTGTGGATTTGGTGCAACGGGGGTTCTACGATGGGCTGCCCTTTATTCGTGCCGAAGATTCCTATGTGTTGCAAGTGGGCGATCCCCCCGGAAAAGACAATGGCTTTATCGATCCCGCAACGGGCAAATATCGGAGCGTGCCGTTAGAAATCCTAGCAGAAGGAGACCCAGCGCCCACCTACGGCATTACCCTGGAAGATGCGGGGCGCTACAAAGATCAACCTGTTCTGCCTTTTTCTTCCTACGGGGCTGTAGCCTTAGCTAGACCGAATGAGGATGCCAATGGCGGGTCTTCACAATTTTTCTTTTTCCTGTTTGAGGCAGAGCTAACCCCAGCGGGACGCAATTTGCTAGATGGGCGCTATGCCGTTTTTGGCTACACGGTTGAAGGCAAGGACGTGCTAGACAAGCTGAAGGCGGGCGATCGAATCGAATCTGCTAAGGTGATCGAAGGAGCAGAGAATTTGGTTCAACCTCAGGCGGCTTGAGATAGATTCTAAGAGGTTGTTTAAAAAGGTATGAATTGTTGCCCGAACCGCCCCCTGCCCATAATTCTGGGGGTTCTGAGGTCAAAGTCCCCTAAAATTGAGGACTTAGGAGATTTCTAGAAAAGTTTATGCCAGGCACCGGAAGGGCGTTCGCGGAGCGTGTGCTTTGCACTTAGCATCCGGCAATGACCTTCTAGTCGATTCAAGGCTCTGTCTGCCGGATGCTTCGCCCCTACAGTAGTATCTTCTTTCTCAGAAATCTAATGCGTTAGGCTACCGCTAATGCGTTCTACGGAATTTACGTGTTGATACTATTTCTTGAGCTAATTTCCTTCCCTTTGCCTTGCCCCTATGGTTCTCTTGGAAGCCCTTTGCCTGCTTGGAGTCACTGGATTGTTAGGAGTATTGCTCCTCAATTCAGCCCAGTCCCAGCGCCAACAACATAGTCTAGAAACTGCCTTTTACAAGCTTCTTGAAAGTCAGGGCAGTTGTATTTCACTGATTCAGTTAGCGGGAGCAGCGCGAGTCGATGCCCAACTTGCCAAGCAATATTTGGAACAGCAAGCGCAATTTTTTGCCGCAGAATTACAAACGGATGACGATGGCGATGCATTCTATCGGTTTCCTAAGCTACAGCGTGGGCAGTGAATGCAAGGGTTACGCGTACAAGATTTAGGTGAGCAGGGATTATTGCAGCGATTGCAGCGCTTTTGTCCTCCAGAGGTGGTGGGAGACGACGGAGCGATCGTAACCCTCTCTCCAGGAAAATCCCTCGTGGTCACCACAGATGCCTTGGTGGATGGGGTGCATTTCAGCGATCGGACAACCTCAGCCGCCGATGCTGGGTGGCGGGCCGCAGCCGCCAACCTATCTGACTTGGCAGCGATGGGAGCCGATCCGCTGGGCATTACCGTTGCCTTGGGGCTACCGGGAGGGGTGCAGGTGGCGTGGGTGGAGCAGCTTTACCAGGGGATGACCGAGTGTTTGCAGCCCTACGCTACGCCGATCGTGGGGGGAGATGTGTGCCGATCGCCCATCCTCACGGTTACCATCACCGCCTTTGGGCAAGTTAATCCCCAACAAGTGATTCGGCGCTCTACGGCCCAACCAGGGGATGCGATCGTGGTCACTGGAGTGCATGGCTCCTCAAAGGCTGGCTTGGAATTGCTGCTCCATCCTGAATTGGGGCAGGGATTGATGGAGAGCGATCGGGCTACCCTCATTCAATCCCATCAGCGCCCCGTTCCTCGGTTGGATGTCCTGCCTTTGCTGCCAGGACGAAAGGAGGAGCAGTCACCCTTTCGCCTGGCTGGGATGGACAGCAGTGATGGTCTGGCAGATGCCGTGATGCAAATTTGTCGCGCCAGTGGGGTGGGGGCAAGGGTGGAACGCAACCAAGTGCCGATCGCCCCAGCACTGACTCATTTGTCTCCAGAACACGCCTTAAACTGGGCGCTTTATGGAGGCGAAGATTTTGAATTGGTGCTGTGTTTGCCCGTTGATGCGGCGCAAACTTTGGTCAATCAATTGGCAGCAGGGGCGGCGATCGTGGGAACAATGACAGCCGTCTCCGATGTGCTGTTGGTGGATTCCTCAAAAAAACACCCTGAGAAAAGGTTGTCCTTAGATCAGGGTTTTCAGCATTTTTGACCAAGGGGAATGATCGCCGCACCTTAAGCAGCCGCACCTTAAGCAACAGAGGTTCTACATATGGGATGTAAGGACTGAGAAACCGGGGTTCTGGCAAAGATTAAGTTCGATCGCCCCCATTTTCCTAAA
>JARCMD010000370.1 GCA_030248885.1 Leptolyngbyaceae cyanobacterium MP9P1.79
GAGGGGGTGGGGGGGCCGATTAGTGGGGGCCCAATTACCAGTTAAGCTCGGTGATCTGTGCGGCAATTTTGCGGGCGGCTCCGGGTTGACCCATGCGACGACGACCGTTTTCGGCGATGAGGTGCAGTCGATCGGGGTCTGCGAGGAGTGAGCCGATCGCTTTGCCGACACCAGTGGGTTTTTCGATCAGGGTGACTGAGGGTCCAAGGTGACGGGCTTGTCCTTTCGCAAAGAGGGGGGTAAATTGGGGCCCGCGTCCTATTAAGGTGACGGCTGGCTTACCGAGTCCGACAAACTGTTCGGTTGCGGTGCCTGCCATGCCGATCGCCACATCTGCTTCATGTAGGCAGTCGTTGAAGGCAGTTTGCGTCAGCACCAAGGTGGCGTGCTGTTGTATGAATTGACCGTTCTGTTCTTTCCAGCCTTCTGCAAGCAAGGGACTCGCTAATCGCTCTAGGCTCAAACCGGGGGCGATCGCTCCTAGAAACAGAAGGGGACGGTTGGCAAAGGTGAGCATGACTCCCGACATAGCCTCTACGATTCGCTCCCAGTTGTTGTAGGCTTCGGGCGCTCTGGAACCGGGGAGCAGCACGATCGTCAGAGGTTGGGCAATATGGGCAGGTTTAAAAGAAATGCCTGTTGGTTCTAGGTCATCCATCATCGGATTGCCGAGGTCAAAGGCGCGAATGTGCAATTGCTTCAGGGTCTCAGCGGTTAAGTGGTCTCTGGGAAAGACGGCCTTGCAAGCGGGACGACTCATAAGCCAGCGCTCCCACGGCCAATAGGCAGAACCTAAGCGGCTTCCCAAGCGTCCCAGCCAGTCGCGACGCGGTAAAATTCCGGCTTCATCCCGTCGGTAATATTCTGATTTAGCGGTGCCCACAAAGGCATAGGGCGCACCACTAGCCCAAGCAAAGAGCAGTGGCAAAATATCTCCAACAGCTAGAATAACTCCGCCCCCTTGCCTCCACGATCGCACCGCCTTAAACTGACTCCAAGTGAGGGGCAACAGTCCGCCTTTCAGGTCGCGAGCTAGCTGTCGCCCATCCATATACACAAAGCCGCCAGAAGGCATCACTTTTACCGAGGCGACGATCGGAATTCCTAAGGTTTCGTAAGCCTGCCCTGCACCCACCAAAGGCAACGCCGCCAGTTCGGGCGGGTGAGGCTGTTGTTGTAGTGCTTTAAGAATGCGACAGCCGATCGCATCCTCACCATGACCATTGCTAAGGCAAAGTAATTTCATGACTCAACTCTAGGACAACTCCGAGACATTCCGCAGAATTTCCCCCGTAAATTCCAGCAAAAGTATCGTCCCAGTCCCCTACAGTAAAAATGTAAACACCTTCACCCTTCAAACTAGGGCATTCAAACTCAAACTCAAACCCAAAACTCCCGATTGTGCCCCACATCCATCCGCGTTCATCTGCGTTCATCTGCGTTTGCAACCCCCACACCCCTCCCCCATGACACGCAAAATTATTCGGACTGCCAATGCTCCGGCTCCAGTTGGGCCCTACAACCAGGCGATCGTTGCCACGGGTGAAATGATTTTCGTAGCGGGTCAAATTCCCCTCGACCCCGTGACAGGCGAGTTCGTGGGATCTGAAGATGTTGCCCAGCAGACCAAGCAAGCGATCGTCAATCTGCAAGCGATTCTCGCCGCCGCTGGAGCCACCCTGCAAGATGTAGTCAAAACCACTGTCTTCCTAGTAGACATGGATGATTTCGCCGCCATGAATGCCGTTTATGCTCAGTATTTCGTCGCCGAAACTGCCCCTGCCCGTGCCTGTATCCAAGCGGCACGCCTACCCAAAGACGCACGGGTAGAAATCGAGTGCATTGCAGTCATCTAATCGAAAATTTATCCTTGGCAGAGAGTTAACCTGTTTGAAACAGATAATTGGCGGCTCCACCCAACCCCAACCCTGCAAGAGAAAAAAAAGCTGTGAGTGCAAAGGACTCATTGCGTTTAAATCCAGTTGTCTGCAAGTCAAACTTCATGAGTAATTTGGCTGCAACTAAAACTAAGGCTGTAGAAAAAATATGAACCCAAAACAGAGCAACCACCACCAGCAAAGGAGCAAAAATTGTACCGATGAACGCTCCACCTTTTGATTTCAGGAAACGCACTGACAGATAGCCAAAGTCAAAAAGGGGAGTCGTCAAAGCGGCTGTCATCAGTAGGGTATAAACAATCGCTAGCAACCAGACGATCGCTGTCAAACCAGGCAGCCATAACCAGTGGCTAAAAGATGGCACTTTGTCGTATAGACCACTACGTTCCAGATTCAGATACTTGAGATTAGTGGAAACCTGCCAGCCAAAGCAGGCATAGGCCAGCAGGAGCATAGAAATCGAAACCCAGGGAAGTCTTTTCAAAAAGTTGTCCATTGAAATCCCCTTTTTCCTGGCTTATTTTCCTGGCTTATTTTCCTGGCTTATTGTCTGAGGTTAACTGGGAACTGCCATACCTCGTTGAACGGCAGGACGATGGCGTAACGCTTCCACCCAACGGTTGAGATGGGGATGGGCATCCAGCGTTAATCCCTGAAACTCATAAATTGTAATCCACGGAAACGTAGCAATGTCAGCGATCGAATACTCTCCGCAGATAAACTCCCGATCGGCTAACTGTTGATTCAAAACCCCATAAATTCTTAGGGTTTCCTTCTCGTAGCGATCGATCGCGTAGGGAATTTTTTCGGGGGCAAATCGACGGAAATGGTTAAGCTGTCCCAACATTGGCCCAACACTACCCATTTGGAACATCAGCCATTGGATAGTTTCAAACCGAGTTTTCAAGTCTTGGGAAAGCAGCTTGCCCGTTTTCTCTGCCAGATAGAGTAATATTGCCCCCGATTCAAATACGGTGATCCCGGCATCCTGGTCAACGATCGCCGGAATTTTGCTATTGGGATTAATCGCCACAAATTCTGGCGTAAACTGCTCATTTTTCGTGATGTCCACCCTATGTACGGTGTAGGGCAACTCAACCTCCTCCAACATCACCGAAGCCTTACGACCGTTAGGAGTTGTGAATGTATACAAGTCAATCATCGTTAACTCCACGAGACAACTTATCTGAGTGTATCGTTCATTCGGGAGTCATTGCCCCGACTGCCAGATCCCATATTCCACACTCTCTAAAGATTCACGAGCAGCAACTGGCGATCGAGAAAGGTTACGAGGTCTGCAACAGTGTCCATATCGCCAAGGTCGAGCCGATCGCAGAGATCCACCTTGAAACAGTCCCAGAAATCACTGTAAAGGGACAAATTCCAGTTAAACCAACACACCAGGGAAAAACATAGATCTGCGTCCAAGCGATCGTCTGGCATAACCCTAGAAAACTCCAAGCCAGAGTATTGAGTGAAATAGACATAGACGAAATCCGCTAGCTCTCTGGAAATGCCCCGTGAGCGCCAGTGATCATCAAACCATTCGTCCACCGTTAACTCTGGTCTCGCAGACAGCGATCGGTTGACCCGCCTCCGCACACCCAGATCGGGACTCAGGTCGTTGTAGGTTCTACAACTCAGGAAAAAGTGTTTGAGCTTTCGCCACATGCTCTGGTAAATCTCATCAAGCAATGGTCAGGATTCTGTTTCCAGTATTCCCATCCCATCTTTAATCTCTCAGAGACCCCAGCGATCGAACCTTAGACAGGACTTTGGCGGCAATCCCTAGCTGACATTGCAGGCGATCGAACAGCCTCTAGAGATAGCAAAGTTAACAATCTGTAATATCAATGCCATCAGCTTGGAGCGCTGTCCAAAGACTACTGCTCCCAAATTTAGACCTTATCGGACATCTACGCCAAAGCCTTAGCAGTCAACCGTTTCACCCAAAATGCCGAAGCTGCTTCAGCCTTCACCAGTAATTTCGATCACATCGCTCAACCACCTACCATCACTTGATTTGAGGCAGGTAATCACAAGCCGATCGCACTAGCATTACCGAAATAGTGAGCTTGGCAGTTGATATTAATAACATCAAGCTAAAACACAGGGTAAAGCAATGAATTTCATGGATGTGGTACGTGAGGCACTAGAAACAAAGACCATCACTCCAGTGATTGAAACTCAGTTAAATGACCTGATGTGGTCCCAAGCTTTTAATACAACTGAAATGGCAGCGCTGGGAATCTTGATCGAGGCAATGGCAGACGGCACGGTTAGCGTTATCTAACGGTAAGCGTGATTTAAATTACATAAATCGATGATCACGATTACATTCCTCAGAGCCTATTCGTCACCATGAGATTAAGAGAAAGGGCTGAAGATTAAACAAAGGTTAAGTAGTTCCTGATTTAGTAATTGTTTTCGAGTAGACCTATGAAACTGTTAGAAATCGTCGAATCCGTCATAGAAACCAAAGCCCTGACCCCAGATACAGAGCATCAGATCAACAACTTACTCTGGTCTCAATCTTTGGATAACCACGATGTAGAAGCGTTAAGCAAATTGGTGGATGTCCTTCTAGATGGAAGTGTCAAATGTGTTGGGTATCAATCATGTCATTTAGCACTTTTTGATTAGGGCAAAATGACCACAGTCATCAATGTAGATAGCTGTTCGGAATCAATTTAAGACCGATCGTGATTCAGGGTTTCAAACCATTAGCCAAGTTTTTTAGGGGAGTAAATGTCCACAGACAGATGACTGAACTGGAGAGGGTTAGAGATACTAGGTGACCTACACGATCGACGTTTCCTAGCCCACGCTTCAGGCGAGTCAAATTTCTCAAATGACATTTCTTAAACCAAAGCCGCTGCTGTAGTCTCACCAACGGCTTTGTTTCAAATCTAGTTCAGAAATTAAGGGTTGATTAACTGTTGTTTAAAGCCTTACTCCTAAAAGCCTTTAGAACTCAGATTTAACTATTTGCTGAACCTATCAACCCTTTCTTGTTTGAGGTGTCCTATGGTTTCAACTCATAAAATGAACCCTATTCCATATCGGTCAGAAGATTCCGAGCCAAATCGTAACAGCTACAACGGCCGTAACAGTAGAGCGGAGGAAGCTAGTCGTCTGATTCCTCCCTACGTAGCTCCGGTAAGACCAGACATCGTAGTAAAATCAGAGCAATTTCCCATCAAAGTTCTTGTTGATATGGGATCGGAACTGTACCTGGAATCTACTCTGCAAGAATTGCCACTCTCATCCAATGGGCAACATTCTCAGGTACAAAGTCATGGGTTGCACCTAGAATCTACGCTACAAGAATTGCCACTGCACACAGTCCAGATGGAGTGCAGCGCTTTGGGAATTGAAGCAAAGCAGGTTTTTGAGACAAATCCCCTCCTTCCTGGCATTATTCTGACGCAGCAAGGACACTACACAGGACTAATCTCCCGTCGCCAGTTTTTTGAGTATATGAGTCGCCCCTACAGCTTAGATCTGTTTTCCAAGCGGCCGTTGCTTGCTCTTTACAGTTTCACCCGCACTAACGTTATGGTGCTTCCGATAGAAACTCCGGTCGTGACAGCGGTGGAACTTTCGCTGCAACGATCGCCAGAAAAGGTGTATGAGCCGATCGTAGTTCAGTTAGGAACTGGCACCTACGCTGTACTGGATGTTTACAAATTATTGCTGGCCCAATCTCAAATTCACTCCCTCGCGACCCACGCACTCCAGCAATCGGAAATTCGCTCCAAGGAGCAAGCAACGCAATTGCAATCTGCCATGCAGGATTTGCAGAAAACCCAGTTTCATCTCATCCAACATGAAAAAATGTCGGCGTTGGGGCAACTGGTGGCTGGAGTCGCTCACGAGATCAATAACCCCGTCAACTTTATCTACGCCAACCTGAATTACGCTAGCCAGTATGCCCACAGCTTACTGAACCTAGTTCAGCTTTATCAGCGGTATTACCCTAACCCAGTTGAACAGATTCAGGCTGAATCTGAGGAAATTGACTTGGATTTTGTGTTGGCAGACTTCCCCAAAATTCTGGCATCCATGCACATGGGGTCCGATCGGATTCGTCAAATTGTGTTGTCATTGCGAAACTTTTCCCGTTTGGATGAATCTGAAAGCAAGGCAGTGGACATCCACGAAGGTCTGGATAGCACCTTGCTAATTTTGCAGAATCGGTTGAAGCCAAATTCTGATTTTCCTGGAATTGTGGTGCATAAAGAATATGGCTCATTGCCTCTGGTTGAGTGCTTCCCAGGACAACTGAATCAAGTCTTCATGAATATTTTGAACAATGCGATCGATGCTTTGGAAGATGTCCAAGATAAAGCTGCAAAGCTTGATCCTGACGCTCCTGCCACTTACCCTACTCCCAAAATTCGGATTTCTACAGAGATGAGTGGGCAGCAAGTCACCATTCGCATTATTGACAATGGGCCAGGCATTCCTGAAACCGCGAGACAGCGCTTATTCGATCCCTTTTTCACGACAAAGCCGATCGGCAAAGGCACAGGTTTAGGGCTGTCCATCAGTCACCAAATTATTGTGGAGAAGCACAAAGGCGATTTGCAATGCGTCTCGCCCTCCGATGGCGGAACGGAGTTTGTGATTCAGATTCCTCTCAAGGCAGCGCTGAAAAAAGAAGGAACGGAGAAGTAGCAGGCAGACGGAATTGCCGATCGCCGATCGTCCTAAGTCTGTCATAAAGGCAAGGGCTAAAGCTCTCTACCTGTTTAGGCGGCGTGCATAGCTTCTTCAGGAAATTATCTCCTTAGGTTCATCAACTAGATGGGACAATTCACTATCCTGGCTTATGTCTGCACTTTGTAGCTTATAGCTCCCTGACTCTGAAGAGTGGGTGAGGTAGATCGCTTCTTGGGGCACTCCGATCGCAATTCCCCGCTCATCAAGAGCTAGCTTAAGCCGACGACGGAATTCCCGGGCAACCTTCCACTGTTCCAACGGTTTGGTTTTAATCCACACTCGAACTTTGAAGCCCGTGTAGTCGATTTCATCAATGCCAAGGACTTCGGGCGGGGCTGTAATTTTGGGTTGCCAGTCTGGATCGTTGTACATCTCCTTGGACACATGGCTAAAGGCTTCCAGGGCTGCATCTGGGTTGGTTTTGTGGGAAATGTCGATCGCCACATCCACCCGTGACCAGTCCTTGGAAAGGTTTTGAACGATCGTCACTGCGCTATTGGGCACTGTAATTAGCCGTCCTTCCGTATCTCGCAGTTGCGTAATTCGCAGCGTCATATTTTCGACAAGGCCCGATACTTCCCCAACTTTGATCACATCTCCCACGGCATATTGATCATCCACCAAGATTAAAAAGCCATTGATTATATCTTTAATTAAGTTCTGGGAGGCAAAGGAAATAGCCAGACCTACGATGCCTGCTCCCGCTAAAAGAGGTACTAGGTCAACTCCGACCACAGATAGTGTTGTAAGCAGTCCCGCACCGATCCACAGAATTTGAGTGATACTTTTGAGGACACGGGAAAAGGTGGAAACCCGTAGAGCCAGCCTTTGGAAGGCTTCGGAGTCGATGAATTCACCCCCTTCTAAGGTCTCAAAGAAGCGATCGACCAAGATAGCGCTCACTCGGATTGCCAGATAAGTGCTGAGGGCAATTCCCAAAATCTTCAAGGGAGTCGATAGCACCAGAGGTTGTAGCCAGCGACTGTAGGGAAACAGCCCCAGAATGATGCAAGCACCCCCAACCCACAGCCCGACTTGAGTCACTTGCACGAGTCGTCGCTGCATATCAGTCAGGTTTCGCTGCTGGCGCTGGATGAGCTGTCGCTGCACGATCGCTTTCACAGCGGGGGCGGTGGTGTCCGATCGTGCAGCGGGCACAGGTGGGGTCATCATCTTTTCGCGCTCTAGTTCGGCTAATCGAGCTTTGATCCGCCGTTGAAAGCGGGTGAGCAACCAACTGCTGAGCAGAACAGCGAGGATAATGGCGGCGGCTCGTAGTGCCTGTTGGAATAGAAATATGGGCTGCCGCTCTTGCTTTGCCTGGATCAAAGCTTCCTGAATGACTTGGGTGAGAGAGTCTGACCAAAGGGTGATGTCTTGCCCCTGCACCTGGGCATCCAGCGTGGTCACGGTCATCAGATATTGATCATTGATCAAGACGATCGGGAGATTGCTCCGGGGTTCTAGCTTCCAAGTCACACGCAGGGTTTCTGGGGCAACTCGGCTCTCCACAATGCGGTTTAGTTTGAGTTCAATGCCTTCAATGCGCTGCTGAAGTGGGTTGGCTGCATTAGGCTGGGGAGTGGATGTAGCCGTTGGGGAAATAGCGGGTGTGGTCACGGTGAACAGGTTTCGCCCGTCTAAGTCAACGGTGCCGATCGCCACATCTCGTGTTTCTGGCGTGGCCAAAAATCGCTCAAATCCATTCTGCCAGCTTGACCCTGTTTGCGTTGCGCTTTGCCCCAAGCTGGGAGCAGCAACCGATAGTACCAGCACTACGGCTCCAACCAGTCCCGCCATCTTGCTTTGCAGCCGGACAGGTTTCATTTTTCTGGATTTAGTTGTCGATCGATGTCCCATTTTGCACCCGCCCATACCCAATTAGTCCAATTCTTGCCTACGACTTAGGGGTAAGATACTCTTTTTTCCAGATGTAAAAAGGGCTAGCCAAACTGCTCAAAAATAGCTGGAGTTCACAGGCGGCGATCGGGTCTGTTTTCACCTCAGGACCATACTTCAGCAAATGGAGCGCAATTTTGCGGAGGTCATTCAGCAGGTACGCCCAAACTGCGAGGGGGCGCTGCCAAGGGGGGACACTCAGCATTCGGGTGACATGGCGGCTCAACCCCACACCCCGACACAGCCGCACCAAATAGTCTCTCTCCAAACGCCAGTGAGGAATTTTGTGGTGGATCTGCATCGCTGGGTTGTACCAGATTTCCCAGGCTGATTGCTGGATATGTGAGAGAACTTCCGTATCCTCGCCTGCCAACATACTGCCATGCACCCGGCCAATTAACAGACTGCGGCTGGGAACATTTTCCAGCCACGCTTGTTTACGAATAACCAATCCCGCAGCTGGCGGCAGCACTTTTTGGGTTGGTTCATAGCGATGAGCCTCAGCGCCGCGCTCGGTCAACGCCAGCAGGGAGGCGACTCGCTGAAAGTTGGCTGGCGGCTCCACTTCAAAGTCACCGTAAATGCGACTGCTGTATGCGCCAGCAGCAGGATGTTCCTGTCCAAAAGTATAGGCCGCCGCTACCCAGTCCAATTCCGGGATATTGTCGTCATCCAGGAAGCCAATCAAGTCGCTGGTGCTTTCCCGAATGGCGCATTGGCGGGCATAAGCTAAGCCTTGCTGCGGCTCAAAGCAATACCTGAGTGGACGATCGTCACCCCAATCTGTTTGGTAGCGCTCGACAACAGCAGGCGTACTATCCGTACTATTGTTGTCGATTACAAGAACATCCCACGTAAACGGTACCGGATTGACTCGGTGCAGCCGATCGAGGACTTCTGGAAGCCGTTGCTCTCCATTGAATGTGCAAATTGCCACGGTCAAGTCAGTCATGGCAGCTAGGGGGCGGGGGGCAAGGGCAGCGATTTCTTCAGAAAGCTGAGGCTATCATCAGCGCGATCGACCAAAATCGTATCACCTTCAACAAAGGCATTCTCCAACAGCTTGGTAGCTAGGGGGTTTTCAATCTCTTTTTGGATCGCCCGCTTCAAAGGACGAGCGCCATAGACTGGATCATAGCCCACCTCTGCCAGATAGGTCTGAGCCGCTGCCGACAATTCCAGGACAATTTTTTGCTCAGATAGCAGCTTGGAAACCCGCTGAATTTGAATCCCGACAATTTGCCGCAACTCATCCCGCGAAAGGGCGTGGAAAAGAATAATGTCATCCACCCGGTTCAGGAATTCTGGGCGGAGGTGCGATCGGAGGGCATCCATGACGCGCCGCCGCATTTCCTCATACTTTGTGTCATCCCCAGACACATCCAAAATGTGGTCACTGCCAATATTGCTGGTCATGACGATGACCGTATTGCGAAAATCAACCGTTCTGCCCTGGGAATCTGTGATTCGCCCATCATCCAACACTTGCAGCAAGATATTAAACACATCGGGGTGAGCTTTTTCCACCTCATCAAATAAAATCACAGAGTAGGGTTGGCGACGAATGGCTTCTGAAAGTTGCCCGCCTTCCTCGTAGCCCACATACCCCGGCGGCGCACCCACCAACCGCGAAACCGAGTGCTTCTCCATGTATTCCGACATATCGATGCGGACTAGGGCATCGTCGGTGTCAAAGAGCGACTGGGCCAGAGCGCGGGCCAGTTCTGTTTTGCCCACCCCCGTTGGCCCCATGAACAGGAAGGAGCCGATCGGCCGTCCCTGGTCTTTCATGCCTGCGCGGGCCCGCCGAATCGCTGCTGCCACCGCAGACACTGCTTCTTGCTGTCCAATAATTCGCTGGTGTAAAAAGCTTTCCAGTTGCAGCAGTTTTTGGCGCTCCGACTCCAAGAGGCGATTGACCGGAATGCCCGTCCACTTAGCCACAATTTCAGCGATGTCCGATTCTGTCACCTGCTCTCGCAGCAACGCCAAGCCACGGGACTGAATTTCTAGTAATTTTGCTTCCTTGGCTTCTCGCTCCTGTTCCAAGGCAGGCAGACGACCGTAGCGTAGTTCGGAGGCTTTTTCCAAATCAGCCTTGCGTTCTGCTTGGTCAATCAGCAGGCGCACCTGATTCTCTTGCTCTTTGGAGGAATTAATTGCGTCTAGGAGTTCTTTTTCCGCCTGCCACTGTCCGCTCAGGTGTTGCTGCTTGTCGCTGAGTTCCACAATTTCTTGCTCAATCCGCTCCAAACGACCGATCGACGACCGATAGGCCCCGGTATTCCGGCGCTGTCCTTCTCCCTCCAAGGAGAGTTTTTCCATTTTGAGTTGCATCAAGCGCCGATCGATCGCCTCCAGTTCCACAGGTTTAGAGGTAATCTCCATCTTCAGTTTGGCGGCGGCTTCATCGACGAGATCGATTGCCTTATCGGGCAGGAACCGATCGCTAATGTATCGCGAGGAAAGCGTGGCGGCAGCAACCAGAGCCGAGTCGGTAATTTTGACCCCGTGGTGAACTTCGTAGCGCTCCTTCAACCCGCGCAGGATCGAGATGGCATTTTCCACTGAGGGCTGATCGACAAACACCTCTTGAAAGCGGCGGGCCAGCGCCGCATCTTTTTCAATGTAGCGTCGATATTCATCCAGGGTTGTCGCACCAATGCAACGCAGTTCTCCCCGTGCCAGCATGGGTTTCAGCAGATTTCCTGCATCCATAGTGCCCTGAGTCGCCCCCGTCCCCACCACCGTGTGAAGTTCATCAATAAACAGCACAATGTGTCCGTCGGAACCCATGACTTCCTTCAGCACTGCCCGGAGTCGGTCTTCAAATTCCCCCCGGTACTTCGCCCCTGCAATCAGAGACCCCATGTCTAGGGAAATTAAAGTGCGGTTTTTGAGGGATTCAGGCACATCGCCATTAATGATGCGTTGGGCCAATCCTTCGGCGATCGCTGTCTTGCCTACGCCAGGTTCGCCAATCAGGACAGGGTTATTTTTGGTGCGGCGAGAGAGAACTTGTACCACCCGACGGATTTCGTCATCGCGCCCAATCACCGGATCAAGCTTGCCGGCCTTGGCCTGCTCGGTCAAGTCGCGGCCATATTTCTCCAGAGCCGCATAGCGAGATTCAGGGGCTTGGTCGGTCACCTTTTGATTGCCGCGTAGGGCTTTGATGGCGGTTTCAAGCTGTTTGGCTTCCAGGTTCAGCCCTTTCGCTAAGCGACGACCCACCCGATCGTCTTCCACAAACCCCATCAACAAATGCTCAATGGAAATAAAACTGTCCTGCCAGTTCTGCCGTGCCGTATCAGCTCGGTCTAGCATGGAGTCTAATCCCCGTCCCAGATACAAGTTACTGCTGCTGGCAGCCGTAACTTTGGGTTGGCGCTGGGTATACTCTTCAACTTGCTGCTGCAATCGGGCTGAATCCACGCCAGCGCGATCGAGGATTTCCGTCGCCAACCCCTCTTGCTCCAACAGGGCAATCAGTAAATGCTCTACCTCCAAGACTTGTTGCCTGTAGCGGGGGGCAACTTCATAGGACTTGACGATCGCTTCCCAGGCTTTATCTGTAAATTTGGTAGAGTCAGTCGGTTGCATAATTTTGGTAACGGTTCAAACGATAACGGCAAGCAGCTAAATGAGGATTCCCAGTTAAGATTGACTGCACAGTACTGGGTGCTACTGCTCTGAATCCAGGAGAATTTCGCCCCAATGTTCCATTATATCTGTGAAGCGATCGGGGAAATTTAAGCGCAACCTCAGAAATCCAGGTACGGGCGATGTGCAACTTTCCCGAACCGCCCTCACACCAACCCCTCTCCCCTACTGAGAGAGGGGCTAAGGAATTAGATCGGCTCCCCTTCTCCCCTAGGGAGAAGCAGGGCTGATTCATTGGAAAAGTAATAACCTTGAAAAGCCTACTATCTCGTTTGGTTCAGATTAGGCATAACGCGAAGTAGAACGAAAGAATTAGGCTTTCGAGCTTTTTTGTTTTTCAATGAATCGCCCCTGCCTAGGGAGAAGGGGCTGGGGGATGAGGGCAAGCTTTAAGTTGCACATCGCCCAGGTATGGCAATCTAGGTGCATCAGTTGAACGATCGCTCTTGCTTGTTAACCATTGTAGTTCTGTACCCAATAGGTTAATCAGGAGTTAATAAAAAGTGAGTCATAAAAAAAGGCACAACAACCTCGTTGTGCCTCTCGGAAAAACTCAGAATGTCATAATCTTGACACTCGACAAACGCTTCCAGCCCCTTTGAACCAAGAACTTAAGCGTCTTGCCTAATCCAGCGATCTTGAGAAGGTGTTTAATTGCGGGCAACAGATGCCAAGTGAAGGGAAGAACCACTGAGGTGCTGCAAATCCCGCGGTTGCCAAACCCGCCCATCCAGCGCCATTTGCTCGATCGAGCTAGCCAACCGTAGGGCTTTCAGGGCCTGTTCTCCCCCAACTGAGGGCTGATTGCCGCCGCGCACACAGCCGACAAAATGCTCTAATTCGGCATGGAGCGGCTCAATGTTGCTGGTATAAACTTTCTCAATCAATCCGTCCTGACGGTATAGTACTTGTCCGTAGTCAGCCATGCAGTTTGCAGTGGTTTGACGATGGATGAGAATTTCATTGTTGAGAAAATCAGCTTCCGTCAGAGAGTTTTTGCAGTGGGCAGCAATGCGTCGGATTTTGCGGTGGGTCACCTTGCTAGCAGTTAGCGTGGCCACCATGCCATTGGCAAATCCCAACGTTGCCGTCACGTAGTCTAGGTACCCAGAGTCAGAGGCGCGACTGCCACTGGCAGTGAGCTTGACCACGGGCGAACCTGCCAGTTCCAAGAGCAGGTCGATGTCGTGAATCATTAAATCTAGAACGACGGAGACATCGTTGGCCCGATTGGAGTAAGGACTCATGCGATGGGCTTCCAGAGCCAATAATTCCTCGGTTTGCAGCACTTTACTCAGCTCTAAAAAGGCGGGATTAAAGCGCTCAATGTGGCCAACTTGTAAGATGCGCTGGGACTCAGCCGCCGCGTTCACCAAGGATTCTGCTTCGGTGATACTGGCAGCGATCGGCTTCTCAATCAGCACATGCACTCCAGATTGCAGGCAGGTCATCCCGACAGCGTGGTGAAGGCGAGTAGGAACTGCGATACAAACAGCATCAACATGCTCTAGGAGATCATGGTAATCCTCGAAAAACCGAACCCGATATTTACTGGCTGTATCAATGCCTCGCTCAACATTCGTATCCGAAACCCCAACCAATGCCACATCCTTGAGCAGGCTTAGCACCCTAGTGTGGTGCTGACCCATGTTTCCAACACCGATTACGCCAATGCGAATTGGCTCTGGCTGATTTCGTTGTTGTCCACAGGCGGCCGTATGCGCCCCTGAAATACCATTTTGCACTCCCAATCTCCTCCTCTACCACGGGGATCAAGCTAATTAGCAGTCCTTCTCCACCCGGAACCACCCAGATACTACCACAGTCGGTCAATTTGTGAAGAATTTCAAAGCTGGGTTCCGGCTCCATTGTGCAAATATCTGTCCTCGTAAACAGAAGCGATGTGGCAGTTGGTTGGCTGTCTACTGATAGTTGTGGGCCATCCCCGATCGCCAAGAGCCAACAGTTGACCGCGAAAGAATTTCTGTATCGAATCTATCTGTTGACGGGTTCGATCGCCTCAATCATCGTGATTCAATAACCTCTAGGAATAATTCAATTCATTTAAATTTGTTAGAGGTTTAAAGATACTATGCCCGTAGCAACAGAAACTCGCGGACAATTGGTAATTATTGGTGGCGCAGAGGATAAACAAGGCGACTGTAAAATTCTTCGAGAATTTGTCCGTTGCTCTGGTGGATTGCAGGCTCAGATTGTCGTGATGACGGTTGCCACCAATCTACCGGGCGAAGTGGGGTCCGACTATATTGATGTGTTTAAGCGATTAGGGGTGGAGGATGTGCGAGTCATTGATACCGCTCGCCGCGAAGATGCTAGTGAAGCTAAGGCTTTAGAAGCGATCACTAACGCGACAGGTGTTTTCTTCACGGGAGGAGATCAGTCTCGGATCACTAGCGTTTTGAAAGGAACTGAATTGGATGCAGCCTTGCACAAGCGCTATGCAGAAGGGATTGTGGTGGGAGGCACCAGTGCTGGAGCCAGCATGATGTCTGAGACGATGATTGTAGATGGCGATGCTGAAACCCATCCCCGCATGGATATTGTGGAAATTGACAGTGGGATGAGCTTTATGCCAGATGCGCTCATCGATCAGCACTTTGCTCAACGGGGGCGCTTGGGCCGACTCATTTCTGGCGTTGCGAAAGAACCGCAGTTGCTAGGTATTGGCATTGATGAAAACACAGCAATCATTGTTGATAACCATCAATTTTCGGTAATTGGAGCTGGGGCAGTAACGATCGTTGATCTCTCAGAGGTGACCCACACCAATCTAGATAGCCTGCTGAAGGATGAAGGCTTGGCAGTTTGCGGGGCAAAGCTGCACATTTTGCCAGACGGCTATCGTTTTGACATGCAAACTCGTCAGCCGATTGTTAACCCTTGATCATCATTGCAGCCGTTGTAGCTGCTGGAATAGGGCGGATACCTTGGCTAAGTCCTTGTCTCCCGGACTACGCTCTACACCGCTGGATAGGTCAATTCCACTGGGTTGTACTGCTTTTAGGGCATCCGAAAGGTTGTCAGGAGTCAGTCCACCCGACAGAAACCAAGGCTGGGTAGGGATATATCTTTGCAAATCCTGCCAGTTAAGGGTTGTGCCTGTTCCTCCTGGGTAAGTGGGATGGTAAGCATCTAATAAAACTGCGTCAACGTGTCCCTTATAGTTTGCTACTTGGGTCAGGGTGGCGATCGATCGAACCCTAAACGCTTTAATAATTTCTATCTGAGGCAGCAGGAGTCGGAGCCGATCGCAAAATTCAGGCAGTTCATCTCCATGTAGCTGAACACCGTTTAGTCCGCAGGTTTTCACTGTCTCGGTGATTTCCTCCAGACTTGCGTTGACAAATACACCAATGCGATCGACGGCTAGGTTCAGCGGTAGGTGCTGAATCAGGGTATGAATTTGTTCTGGGGTAACGAACCGGGGAGATTGCTGAACGCAGATAAATCCTAAAGCTGTAGCGCCTAGCTCAGCAATCTTCCGTCCTTGCTCAGCTTGAGTGATGCCACAAATCTTAATTCGCATTCCAGTTTAAATGAGGGGGAAGTTTGTAGAAATAATATCCTGAATCCGCAGCAACTGTTAACTCTTAAAAACAAACTGAAGTTGGTTCCAGTTCGTTTTTTATAATTCTTTAGTGTTTCATCAATGACTGTATTAATTATTTAAGAGGCAATAGCATGATTTACTTTAATTTACTGGCTGCTCAAACTGTTGTAGTTAAAACCGCTGAATGGAGTCCCACTGTCGGATTGGTGATGTCCCTCAGTTGCTTATTTGCAGTAGCGGTTGGGTTTTTCGTCATTCAACATCCTGGGGAAGGTGGCCCTCGGTTACCCTTGAAACTTCCTGGATTGGGCGATCGGTTTGGCAGCGCAGAGTTGCTAGCCACGATGAGCTTTGGCCACATTATTGGAGCAGGTTTAATCCTAGGCTTGAGAAACGCTGGCGTACTCTAGCTTGAGTTTGCTGGGATAGCCCAATCAAAATGTCAAGAGGCTGTCTCAGTTAGATAGCCTCTGACTCGTGTGTAATAAACTCATCAATTTGCAAATTAGTTCTGAAGTATGGAGCCATCCCCATCCCATCAAACCTCGTTACTCAAGCTCGGACTAGGGCTGGCGTTGCTGATTGGGCTGTTTGCCGCGCTTCGCTACTTCAAGGTTCAGGAGCTTTTGCAGCCCGTGCTGGCTTGGGTTGAAAGTTTCGGGGCATGGGGCGCGATCGTCTTCATCATGGTGTATGCGGTGGCGACCGTTTTGCTCATTCCTGGTTCAGTGTTGACGGTGGCAGGGGGCACCCTGTTTAGCCTGGGATGGGGATTTGTTTACGTTTTTACTGAGGCGATGGCTGGCGCAATCTTGGCGTTTTGGGTGGGACGTTACCTGATTCGAGGGTGGGTCGTCCAGCAAATGGCAGAAAAGCCAAGTTTTCAGGCGATCGATCGAGCGGTTGCCCAGGAAGGATTCAAAATTGTTCTATTAACTCGCCTGTCTCCGCTATTTCCCTTTAGCTTGCTCAATTATGCCTTTGGCATTACCGAAGTCTCTCTAAAAGACTATGTTTTAGGCTCCTTAGGCATTATTCCAGGCACCTTGCTCTACGTTTACATTGGCACTCTGGCTGGTAACCTTGCCAAAGTGGATGGTAGCCCTGCCTCTGTGCAAACTTTTCAGTGGCTAATCCAAGGAGGGGGACTCGTGGCGACGATCGCAGTCACCTCTACACTGCCCAGATTGCGAAAAAAGCGTTGCAAGAAAAAAGCATTGAATAAATACTGAGCGGAGAGCGCCTTGTAGAGTGGATGTTCTTCTACGAAGGAGCGACCCCAATTCGATCTCCCCCCTCTCAAAACTCTAACGTTCACAGCAGAGCGAGTGTTTTCACCAGAGAAGAAGGGTTGAAGCAGCGCTACATAGACTCTAGGGGCGATAGACTTCAGCGGGAATTCCTTGCTGCTGAAGCTTCTGCACCAGTCCACTAGCCGCAGCGGAGTCATTGAATGAGCCAACCTGAATCCGCGATCGTTCATCAGGGAATCGCCGCAGAAAGGCATCGGGCACAGCTTGCCGAGATTGTTCCAAGGTGCGATCGTTGTCATAGTTCACCACCACGTAGTAGCGTTCCTGGGCAGTTGGCGCAGTTGGCACACTGGAGCGTGGAGTCCCAGCAGGGACGGCAGTGGCAGCAGGAGTCGTTGGGGCTGGGGTGAGCGGTGCAGGGGTAGGTGCCACAGGGGTATTGATGACCCGTTGTGGACGATTAACGACAGGGGCATTAGTCGTTTTAATCGGGGTCGTGTCAGCAGCAGGGGTAGACGGTGCAACTGGCTCAGGAGCGGCGATCGGTGCCGTAGGGGGGGCAGAAAAGACCTGAGGCTGAGGAGGCATCGGCGTAAAGGACTGAGGCGCTGGCATGGGTTGGGGACGCAGCACCACCCTAGGTAGGGGAGGCAAGTCGGCATTGGCTGCAATGCCCACTGAAGCGGGCGACATCGGCGTAACGATCGGCAACGGCACAACAGACTGAGGAGTGACTCCAACAGGAGATAGTTGAGGACTGGCTAGGGTGCTAGGAGCCGGAATCACTGAACCTGCCCCTGTTTTTACACCGCTTAGATTATTCAGATTCAAGTCCACGAATTCCTTGGCGGCCAAGTTGGGGGAATTGGGTAAGGCAGATCTGCTGCTAGCACTAGCCGCAGGAGTGGAAGTTGTAGCAGAGGGATTTGAAGCTGTGGTCGCAGGTAGAGGCTGCCGATTGAAGCCTAGCCGTTGCAGGGCGAGAGGGTTGAGCAGCAGCAGTCCTAGGGTGCTGATGGAAAGCAGGAGCAACAAAACAGAACCAATCCCCAAGGGGGTGAACAAGGTATCTGTCAATCGACGCTGGGGTGGGGCGATCGTCTCTTCAGGTTCCGATAGGCTCCGCAGTAATTCCTCAGAGGATTCCAGGTAATCGTAGGGGTCTATCGGAGACGCACTTACCATATCTCCTCGCTGGACTTGCAGGTCAGTCAACCCTTCTCCAAGGCTTGAGTCAACCTCAGCAGCGAAATTCGAGGCTAAATTCGCCGATTCACCGCGATCGATCAGCGCTAGTTGGGACGATAGGGGTCCTACGATCGTCGGGATAGGAGACTGCGATCGGTCAAGCCCTAGGATTGCCTTTTGTGGTGCTGCCTTTTGTGGTGCTGTTTTTTCTGGGGCCAGCTTAGAATCTGTGGGAGTCTTAGCCGTCGCTACAGCAGGCTTCGCCAGCGCTTTCAGTTCAGCTTGGGGTGAATTAGGTACTCTTCCTGCACTAGACGCGCCAGCAGACGAACCTGCTTTGGGCGAACCTACAGAAATCAAATCCAAAGGCTTGCGGGCTTGCTGACGACCCCAGCCCTTAGGAGAGGAGGGTACCCGTCCTACCCGTTGCCGCCGGTACCGAGCCAACTCTGCTTCTAGCTGCACATCCAAACTGCCCAGAGCTATCTGTAGGACTGGGCTAAGCGTATCAGTGCGTAAAGATTGCCGGGGTGCTTCAACGGAAAGACGCTGACTCATAACTGTACTCCTACCACTTGGTTCAACATTAAAGCTCAGATGCGCTGGAATGCCTACAATTTGCTGTATATTTATCCAGCGATCGTCGTAGGCTACTACACTACCACTCCTCTAGCCGAATAGAAGTGATAGAAATGGAAAATTTGGGTTTCTCCCACCATCAACGCGCCTACGCGAACGACTCCGCTGAGCCAGGCTTAATCAATCCAAGCTACTACCTATTTTACTTGATGAAAATGTAGTTTGATTAAGCGGTTCAAGATCACACTTACTCAGCAGCTTATCGAGCAAGTCGCTCAGATCAAGAGAAGGGCTACCTATGGCGTTCAAATCCCTCAATCACGTTTTAGGCTCCTTAGAGGATCGGACTTGGCAGGAACGGCGACAGTTCAAACACTTGCTAGATTGCTGGCCCAGTATTGTGGGGGCGATCGTGGCTGCTCAAGCTCGACCCCAGTCCGTTTATCGGGGAGTGTTGAAAGTAGCGACATCCAGTTCAGTTTGGGCGCACAATCTCACCTTTGAGCGGCAACGAATTCTCGATAAAATCAATCCCCACCTGAACCTTGCATTAACCGATATTCGGTTCTCTACAGCCGAGTGGTCAAATCAGGCTCAGCAGGCGATCGTCGCACCACCCTCCAGTCTTTGGCGGGAGCATCCCAGCCACGTTGTTTGGAGCAAATTCAAACCCCAGATTCAAGATGTCTCCAAAGGAAATGCTAAGGGAGCCTTTCGGCAATGGGCAGAACTGATCCAGCAACGATCGCGCCACCTGCCCCTCTGTGCCCATTGCCAATGCCCCACACCCCAAGGAGAGCTAGAACGCTGGGCAATGTGCGCCCTCTGTGCCGCCAAAACATGGCATTTGTAAATGGGTTTTCGTCGTTTCCCCATCAGACACTGCTGCATATTAAATGACACAAATAAATGACACAAATCCCACAATTTGCGACCTGAGTGTGTTGTTCTAGATATTGGCTGTTAGGCTTAGCAAGAACAAGGGCACTTTTAAGTAAGATTGAGTCATTCTAGGAAATTAGATACAACCTTACCTTCGCTCTGACAACCTGGGTTAAAATGCGGGGTTAGCTGGTAACTAAGTGACTTAGGTTTGGAGGTTTAAATCATTCGGGCGCTGGTTCACAGACTGGCGAGAATTGTCTTTAAGCACACCTTACTTTAGACCGCCTATGAAGAAGGGAATAAACAGCTAGTTACAGTGCCGAAAATAGATAGGGATAGAGCGATCGTCATCAAAATCAACCTGAAGGTGGAGTAAGGCATGAGTCAGGGCAATGAAGACAAGCTCAGATTAATGGTAGTAGACGACGAGCCGGACAATCTGGACTTACTGTACCGGACGTTTCGTCGGGACTTTGAGGTGCTTAAGGCCTCCAGTGGTCCGAATGCGCTCCAAATTTTAGAGCGTGAAGGAGAAATGGGCATTATCATTTCTGACCAACGGATGCCAGGCATGAATGGAACCGAGTTTTTAAGCAAAACGGTTGAGCGTTATCCAGACACTATTCGGATTGTCCTCACAGGCTATACCGATGTAGAGGATCTAGTAGATGCCATCAACACTGGTAAAGTCTTCAAATACATCACCAAGCCTTGGATACCCGATGATCTGAGAGCCGTTGTCCAACAAGCGGCTGAAACATATCGCGTGCTGAAGAAACGGACTAATGAGCTACGGCGAGCATTGCGGCGGGAGTCCTTGTTTAATGGGGTGATGACTGCGATTCGGGAGTCCCTGGATTACCGCAGTATGCTGCAAACGATCGTTGCCAGCATTGGTCGGGTGTTTGAAGCTAGCCACTGCATTCTGCATCCCATAGAAAACGGGCACCTCACCAAAGACACTTTCCTCTACAGAGATGGGACTACAGACCCCGATCGCACAAACTCCGAGGGAGAACTCAGTTCCCTAGCTCTGGATGAAGGAATTCTCATCCAAACCGTCTTAGAGAGCCACAAGGTCGAATTAGACCAGGGAGATGCGGACGGGCAACCCTACATTCGTTTGATTGTTCCCCTAACCTACCAGCACAACCTGTTAGCAATTCTGGCCCTTTATCAATCTGGAACCGCCTATCCGTGGCTTCCTGAGGATATTCAACTGATAGAAGGAGTGGCAGAGCAGGCAGCCCTGGCTATCTCCCAAGCCAAGCTGTATCAACAGATTCAAGAGCAAACCCAGCAGATGCGGGCAGAGCTACAGGTGGCGCGGCAAATTCAGAGTAATTTGCTGCGGCAGAGTATGCCAGAGGTAGAGGGGTTAACTGTTCAAGCCTGTTGCGTGCCAGCAAACGAAGTCGGCGGCGATTTTTTTGAGGTCTACGTCCATCCCCAAGGAGATATCTGGTTAACAGTAGGGGATGTTTCGGGTAAGGGGGTGCCCGCAGCCCTGTTTATGGCCAGTGCGATTTCGGTTCTCCGGCGGGAACTCGCTCAAGAGATGTCGCCAGAACCCGAAGTCGTGATGCAAAACTTGAATAGTAGTCTTTCAGAGGACCTAATTGGCAACAACCGGTTCATTACCATGGTTCTGGCCCGTTACAATCCAGTGACTCGGCATTTAGCGTATGCTAATGCGGGACATATTTATCCTATGGTTTGGTCACATCGTTTAGTGACAACAGAGGTGTCCGAACCAGGCAGAGCAATTACAGTCGAACCTGATTATTTAAAAGTCCGTGGAATTCCACTGGGCATTCGTCCAGTGTGGAAAGCAGCGGCAGGTAACGTTACTATGCAGTCTGGAGAGGTATTTTTGCTAACCAGTGATGGAATTACCGAAGCCACATTTACCGATGAGGCTGTGGAAAATGGTCAACAAACCAGCTCAATGCTCCAGCAAACAGGTCTATGGCGACTGTTGATGTATGAACCGTTTCCGTTTGATTTATCCCATCTGTTAGCCCGTGTCCGATCGCACAACTCAGTTCAAGAAGATGACCAAACTATACTCTCTCTGGAGGTTCTGTAGCGCATGAAAACCGAGCTGCACGTACCCAGTGATTTGAAGTTTTTGACGATCGTGGAAAATTGGCTCTTGGGCAGTCTAGAAGTCGAGGTAGGGGATCATGTTGATTGGCCCCGGCAATCGAATCGGTTGCGCCTGGTA
Source organism: Leptolyngbyaceae cyanobacterium MP9P1.79 (assembly GCA_030248885.1). Taxonomy (GTDB): domain Bacteria; phylum Cyanobacteriota; class Cyanobacteriia; order JARCMD01; family JARCMD01; genus JARCMD01. The sequence goes on from JARCMD010000370.1 coordinate 21,889, forward strand.
CTCGTGGAAGCCTACTCCAATGTGGTGCGCCACGCTCACAAAGACCAACCCAATCTCCCTGTTTTATTGCGACTAGAGCTAAAAGAGCGAGACATCGCCCTGGAAGTCTGGGATCATGGCAAGGGATACGATCTCTCAACTTACCTGCCTCCAACGCCAGACGATAAACAGGAAAATGGCTACGGCTGGCTGATTTTGAATCGCTTGATGGATCGGGTCGAGTATCGCCTCCAAGTCAATGGTCGTAATTGCCTCAAATTGGAAGCGAGTCTGCCAGATAAAAGCTAGGGGGTTCAGTCAAGGATTTTTTGACGGGCTGAAGACTCTCAAAGAATTACCTCTTACCTACCAATAATTATTTGGCAAGGTACTCGTTGGTTATTGATTCTGATTGAAGAAGGTAGAAAAATGTGGAAACGGGTGGCTGCAACTCTGCTAATGGTCTTGAGTTTATGCCTCACTGGTTGCGTGGCATCGGCAACGAGTGGGTTGCAAAGTTATGTCGATGCCACTAGGGGCTACCAATTTCTCTATCCAACAGGTTGGTTGCCCGTCAAGGTGAGCGGTGGGCCAGCGATCGTGTTCCACGACATTATCGAGCCGAGCGAAAACGTGAGTGTCGTCATCAATCCAGTTTCGGGCAACAAGACCCTGAGTGATCTGGGAACACCAAGTGACGTAGGCTACCAGCTTTCCAAAAGTGCGATCGCCCCTCCAGATTCTGGCCGCCAAGCCGAGTTAGTCAGCGCCGACTCCCGGCAAGTGGGGGACAAGACCTACTACATCCTGGAATACGCCGTGAAACTTCCCAACCAGCAGGAGCGCCACAATCTCGCCAGCGTTGCCGTCAGCCGGGGCAAACTCTACACCTTCAATGCCTCGACTCCTGAGCCACGTTGGACTAAAGTGCAGCCGCTGCTTCAGCGAGTTGTTAGTTCTTTTTCGGTTGATTAATTAATATATCCTAAGACTGAACTTGTACGTTGACTTACAAGTTCAGTCTTGGTGAACCTACGCTTAGACAATGTGCAATCAATCATGTGATCGGGATTTAAGGAAGATGCTCCTTAAATCCCGATCACATATTTGCGCCATTCTTGGTGAACTCCATTCTTCAAATGTTTAGTGACTTCAAAATAGAGTCCGCTGTAAGGTCGGCGCGGCGAATTGTACAACACCATGTTTGCTTCCTTGGGAGTGCGGCTACCCTTCTTCACGTTGCACCGCACACAGGCCGTCACAATATTTTCCCAACTGTCATCTCCTCCACGGGAGCGCGGTAGCACATGGTCTAGGGTCAGCTCATCTCCCGTATAGCCACAGTACTGACAGGAGTGGCTATCTCTATGAAGTATATTGCGCCGGGTGAGTGGAATCTCTTTATAAGGAACACGCACATAATGGCGTAGCCGAATCACCGTGGGCAGTGGGAATTCCGCATAGACCAATTTGCCGTTGTGTTCCACACGCTCTGCTTTGCCTTTGAGCAATAAGACAACAGCCCTGCGCCAGCTCGTAATATTGAGCGGTTCGTAGGAGGCGTTCAGCACTAGAACCTTGCTCATTGATGTTCGTTAAAACGACTGTTTTGACGGATTTTTACAGATGGTAACACAGTCAGGGCTTACTAAGGTGAAAAGTTATCGAACCTGTGTATGGATGCCGATCGCCACTCCAACGAAGAAAATTCGATCGGTGTCTAAATCTGGTAGTTTGATGACTCAATCCTTAGGAATTATTTTCTTCAGACTCAAGGGTTTCCAACATTGAATCCTCAGATTTTCCAGTTCTCAAACTAGAGAAAATTCGATAGTTATCTGAATTGAACGCTTGTGATTCAATGTCCCCAACGCTTCCCTCCTTTGACATATCTATGAGGTTATACTCCACGTTCTCTGCATGGATAGCGAAGGTGATACTAAAAACTTCTAGGAAGTTAATCATCCAGTCACATTCTTCCTCAGTCAAGTTTTCGTAAAACTGAATCAACTTAGCAATCTTAGCTTCCAGATAAATACGCGTGGGTTTGGAAATCAATACGATTTTCAGTAGAACCACAACCAGGGTAATCGGATTGTTTTCCGAAAGTAGTGAAACAAAGAGCGAAGCTGGTTCTTTGTGATTTTCAGTTGTCAGGAAGTCAACAACTCGATTGCACGTTCGCAAGAGTAAATCAAGGGTAAGAACCTGATCATCCTGGTCTTGATAAAGATCCTCTAGCTTACTTGCCAACTTACGCCTTAACAGTTGAGTAAAGTTGGGATTGTTTAGGGAAAATGTCAGGTATTCCAGCAACCCCAGCTTGAATTCTCGATAGCTAATACCCTCAACTTGAGTCAGAAATATCTTAGCCAAGCTACTGTGACTGTAAGCTCCACGACGGGCTACAACCGTCCTAATCAGCCGTAGAACCTCATCACCTAATGCAGTAGGGTTTTTTAGTCTTGACAGTTTTGCACATGTAGATTCAGAGCGAGTAATGTACATTGCTAAATCAAATTTGAAGCGGTCTTTCAGTCGCTTTGACAACACTCTAGCTGCTTCCCGTTGCTCGATCGGATTTTTGGCATCAGCATACTGAGGCACTAGAAGGAACGCAGTGTAGCGCTGTTTCCAAGAGATTTTGGCTTGCTCATGTTCTTCATAGCGGGCAGCAAATAACTTGAGTTCTTGGAAGTCTTCACTACCGACAAAACTGTCAATCCAAGTTCTTAATCGCTTGAGGGTTGGTGATAGGGTATAGCGCTTTGTGGTTCCACTTATGAATAGTTCAAGGAGGTCATGGATGGCTTTATAATTTCTTTTTGTGCCCCAGTTATTGACCAGAATATAGCAACAGCGTTTTAGAGTATGTCTAAACTCTTTTTCGTTGTTTGTGAACACGATTTCACACAGAGCCGAGAAAGCACCGGTACCAGTCGAATCGACGTGGTGAATAAAGAGATGCTTAAACTCAGCTAAAACATCCTCTGGAGACTGCTCTTTGACAATATGCAGCAGAAAGTCATAAACCGCTTCCTGTGCTTGTTGAAGACTCCGCCTCGGTGCAATCGGTTTAGAGGAGGATTCGGTACGGCTATTGGTTGAGATCACATTTCCCGCCATGGCTGCACACCTAGAAGAATTAAGCCTTAGCTTGACGTTGTGGAGGCAAGCTAACAAAAATCAGTTATGTCCTACCCTAGTTCCGTATTTTCTCAGAGAAACTCGTAAACGATTTCCATAAGTTAACACGGTTGATCCGAAAACTCGGTCTGAATACTAGGGGTATTTATTTGAATTGTAAATTTACCTCAGTAGAACTACCGAGATGAAAATACAGTTTATTGCTATTTCTAAATGCTGATCGCGAACACCCTGAACTTTAACTGTCGGTATCAAACTTCAATTACGAGATGCACAGTTCCTGAAAGCTTGCCAACACCTGAGAATTACGGGAAGCTTAGTTCTTCAACCAACAGTCAATCTATCCGGAATAGTACTACCCGTAAAAATACAGTAATGAAAAACGCTAGCCTATGAATGCTAGCGCCAAAGTTGATGGGAAGCCCTGTAACCTCAGATACAGATGGGGGCAAAGGGACTTGAACCCTTACGACCTTGCGGTCAACGGATTTTCATTCTCTTGTAGCTTTCACTACTGCCTAACTTAGTTAGTCTCGGCTTTGAGAATTGGACTCTCTCTTTACCTGCGCTTACACGTTACAGAAGCTGATTACTCGTTCGCTACTGGATGTGCAACCGTGAAGGTAGCTCCCGTCGAGTCTCTGCACCTTCCTCTAAAAGCGGAAAGATAAGGGTTGAAGAATAGTCTCTGTTCCTTACCTATTTTGCTTTTAGGAGGCTTGGCTCAGGATTGCCGTGTCTAGAGGTTGGAAGAGAGGGATATGATTTCCCTATATCTCTCTCACCATTGTCTAGGGTTAGGTTTCCCTGAATTTGAGAGCCTCCACTTGGAAGATTTCTCTACCAAGGCTCAGTTTTCTAAGTCCGTAGCGTCTACCATTCCGCCATGCCCCCAGATGGGCTGAGGTCACTGGGGCTTTCTCTTTTCCAATTCACTGGAATATGGAAACCATTAGTATACAGGACAGACAGCATTTCTCTCGCTGAAATTGCCATTAATCCAGTTTTAAGTTCTGATGCTGGAGAATCAGCAGCTAGGTAAAACTTTTAACTAAAGGGAAAGCTAATCCAATCAGAGTCCCAATGAGCAAAATTACGATCGCTCCAGTGCTGATGCCAAAGCCTATTAATCGTTTTTCTACCGCTTGGTAGTAGCCTTGAGCATACAGCACACGTCCCACAATCCAAATCGCGCCGATTCCTGCTCCCCAAAATGGGTTAACCCAGAGACTGAAGAGCCATAGGGCAGGTAGAAACATGATCAAATTTTCTAGGGTATTCTGATGCACTCGCACGACTCGTTCAAAGTCGGGATTGTCCAGCATTTGTGGAGGCAAGATTTTATATTTAACCCGCGCTCTGCCTACATTTATGCCAAGTATGAAATAAACAATTAGCGCTAAAACTGTGACTAAACTTGGCCAAATTAATTCGAGGTTCATCACGTACTCCTGTTGCTACTGTTCAGTCAATATCTGTAAAACTAAGGAACTGATGTACCCAGCTTCCTGTAATGTAATTTTCGCACCGATCGGCAACCTCACGAGTCGATCGCTCAACTGCTCAGTATTGGTCATGATTCCTGACACGCGCCCATATTTTAATCCGGCGGGGGAATTGTGCAGTGGCACGTAATGGAACACGGCTAGGATTCCTTTTTGTTTAAGTTGTGTCAGTAATGCCATCCGTTGCCCCAAGTTTGGGAGCAATAAGTAATACATATGTGCATTGAACTGACAATGGGTCGGCGTGATCGGACGGCGCACTTGGCTCTGGGCTTCCAAAGCGGCAAAGGTCTCGTGGTAGTGCTGCCAAATTTGCATGCGGCGGTGCATGATAGCTTCCACTTGTTCTAGTTGTGCCCATAGAAATGCAGCAATGATATCGCTAGGCAGGTAGGATGATCCCACATCAACCCAGGTATATTTGTCAACGTGACCTCGGAAGAACTGACTACGATTTGTGCCTTTCTCTCGAATGATCTCTGCTCGCTCCACTAATCGAGGATCATTCAGCAATAAAGCTCCTCCTTCTCCAGACATAATATTTTTAGTTTCATGAAAGCTTAAGGTTGCCATGTGCCCGATGCTACCTAGAGGCTCACCTCGATAACGGGCAAGAATTCCCTGCGCTGCGTCTTCAATGACGAGCAAGTTGTATTGCTCAGCGATCGACATGATTTTGTCCATTTCGCAACCTACCCCAGCATAGTGAACTGGCACGATCGCCTTTGTCCTTAAGGTAATTGCCGCCTCAATTTTGGACTCGTCCAGGTTCAATGTATCGGGGCGAATATCGACAAACACAGGTACACCGCCCCGCAACACAAAGGCGTTTGCGGTGGACACAAAGGTGTAGGACGGCATAATCACCTCGTCACCGGGTTGAATATCCGCTAGAATTGCCGCCATTTCTAGGGCTGCTGTACAAGAATGGGTCAGGAGGGCTTTGGAAATACCAAGCTGCTTCTCTAGCCAAGATTGACACCGGTGGGTGAATTCGCCATCGCCAGAAAGATGACCATTGGCGATCGCCTGGTTGATGTACTCCAGTTCTTTACCCGTCGTAAATGGGTCATTGAAGGGAATCACGATCGCCTCACTTACAGGTTGCAATGATGAGCAGAGAGCCTCCTAATGGGAAGGATAGACCCAAGCGGATCAGCCCCCGCTCCCAGGTGAGTAGTTTTTCCAGTAAAGTATTCACCCATCCCTTGATTCGCAGTTCAGCCATGATGTTGTATTGAGCATGGGACTGGCGTTGGCGCAACCGAGACAGGAGCATCAACGGTAATAGCGCGGAGACAAAAGATGTCATCCTTAAAACCTGAAACCCTGCTTGCTCAACCTTGACCCGTAGTTCCTCAGACCGATATCGCCGCACATGGTGGGCAAATTCATCGGCGGGACTCCACAACCACGGATGCTGAGGCACTGTCAAAATCAAGCCGCCTGACGGCCGCATTGCCTGTCGCATTTGGGATAGGACGATCGCATCTTGCTCAATATGCTCTAACACATCAAATGCTCCAATGACATCAAACTCATTAGCAAAGGGGATTTGGCGTGCGTCCATTTGGAGAAGCTGGGTTCTCGTTAATCGCTGGGAAGCAATACTCAAGCCACTGCTGAAGATTTCACTGCCAAAGGTTTTAAGGTGAGGGCAATGGGTTTCGATCGCAGACAACACAAATCCAGTTCCACAGCCAACTTCCAAAAAATTTTGTGCGTTGGGAAAGTAGGTTTTGAGGGCCCAAAGAATAAGCTGATTACGGGCCCGGAACCAGAAGTTTTGCGCTTCCAAGCTGGCAAGTTCGGCAAAATGGGCAGGTTCATAGCCCTCATATTCTGTTGCCAATTCAGGAGCGAACATTGGAAAAGCCTGGAACCAGGTTGGTTGAACGTGGCAAGCAGGACAAATCCACTGGCTTTGATTAAATTGTTCACGACAGGCAAGGCAAATTTTCATCCCTAATCTTTTATTCCTGAATTAAGAGATGGTAAACATCCACAGGATTTCTAAATCTAAATCCCAGAGATGTATAAAGATTTAATACTGGAGCATTGGCGGTTGAAATTGAGCTAGTTAATTCCCGATGACCTTGGTCAAAAAGTTCTTGGCAAGCCAGGCTCCAAAAATATTTAGCCATGCCCTGTCCTCGATAGCTTTTATCTAACGCATGGAGCAGGATTTTGTGTTGAGAAACTCCCCAAAATCCAGCTAAATCATCTTGGTACATTAGGCATAAGACATCACCTGATGCGTACAAATCTTTCAACCATGAAATGTACCGAGTCTCTGCCAGGTTGTGGTCGATATTGAAGTCTCTATGAAAGCGTCCATAGGTAAAGGAATTTTTGCAAATCTCAATTAGGGATGCGATCGGTGCAGTTCGAGAAATGGAACATCCTGCTTTTTTGAAATAGTTGAAATTTTCCGGGGTACAGTGAGGTTCAATCAGCGTATCGCAATAGTAAAAGCCTAGATCATGCAGGGACTGCTTACAGGTGAGGGGATCAACTTTTAGGGTGTAATGCCCTAGTTTATGGTCAGCAATAATCTGCTGAAGTGCTTGTTGGGATGAGGTTTTAATTTCAAAGGTGTCGATCGCAAAGGTGACAGCATCCCAGGGAGTACTAAGTAAGTAGTCTGAGGAGTTAGCGGTTAGCTGATGTGAGGAAATGGAGGATATAGGGGCGCTCGGTTCAACAATATCTGTTAGTTTTTGGGAAACTTGTTGCTGATCAAATGTGGCATTTCTAATGACATACAAAGGTCGTTTCTTACTTTCATCAAACGTCTTACCTAAATAAACACCAATAATTCCCAATACAGAAATAATAACACCACTGAGGAAGTAAATCGAGACAATTAGACTACTCCAGCCCGTTACCGTAGACCCATGCACCACAGCCCAAAGAAATATATAACTGCCATAAATAAATGCAAAACATGAGATAGCAAAACCAAATTTAATGGAAAGTCTGAGGGGTTTATCTGAGTAAGCGAGGATAGTGTCGATCGCCAATTTCCAAAGTTTGGCGAAGGTGTAAGTACTTTTTCCTTCAAATCGACTATTGTGTTCAACTTCAATGCTGGCAGTGGGAAATCCCATCCAATCTACCAGCCCACCAAAAAATCGTAATTGCTCTCGCATTAAGCAAAAGTTTTGAATCACATTCCGAGAAAGGATGCGAAAGTTGCCAACTTGGGCATCATATTTCACATCAGCTAAGTAGTTAAAGGTTTTATAAAATAGCCAAGATGTAAGACGTTTGCCGATCGCATCCTGCCGTTTTCTCCTGCGTGCCAGTACCACATCGTAGCCTTCTTGCGCTCTAGCATAGAGTCGCGGAATTTCTTCGGGACGGTCTTGCAGGTCACAGTCCATCACCACGATCCAGTCGCCGTGGCAATGGTCTAGCCCAGCGGTGATGCCATAGTGCTGCCCAAAGTTACGGCTAAACTGAATGCCTTTTACACGGGAGTCTTCCTGGGCTAGGGCTTGAATAATCTCCCAGGAGCGATCGCCCCCACAATCTTCCACCAAAACAATCTCGAAGTCTTTAGAAATTAATTCTAAGACAGCCTTTAAGCGCTGATACAGCTCTCTTAAACAGCCTTCAGCTTTATAAACGGGAATGACAACGGAAATATGAGCCATGATTGAAGGGTTCCAGGCACACGATCGCAAGCTGTATTTACATCAGCATCTTTAATTAAAGGTTACCCATTGAGTTTCCCATATCTGCAATTGTCCCTCAAAAACTTATGAAGTATTATGCTGACACGACTTAAATATAATATTTTACGCTTGCATTTAAGCAGTTCATTAAATGATAGACCTAGAGGTTAGGCATGGAATCATCAGTCAATAAGCCTCAATTTCTCACTCGATTAAAGCCCTTCTTAGGGAAGCATTATCCCTGGGTGGTACTTTTGGGAATCTCTCTTTTTTGGATGGGAATCTTGTTGACAAGTGGTGCAATTTTTTCGGGTTATCACTTTATTGATGATCATTTAATTGTTGATTTATATCAAGTATTTTTTAATGAGAAAGTGGACTTTTGGCAAGTGTTCACTGAGAAAGTCATAGACAGTATTGTAGTGGACAAACGATTTATTTTTTACCACGTTGGGCTAAAGGTGGTTCAGGCTAAATTATTTGGACTGAACCTCACATTATGGTCTGTTTTGTTAGGGTTATTTGCAGTTTCCACCCATTTCTTCCTATTTATATTTGCAGACTCGATTGGATTTTTGCTCGTAGAATCTTTAGTTTTTCCGTTGTTGATCATGCTAGGGACACAGTCTGCAACGTGGTGGCGACTGAGCTATGCTGAAGCATCAGGAACTTTATTTCTTTCCTTGTCCTTAGTCCTCCTCATATTAAATTTGCAGTCTACCAAACCCAAATGGTTCTATGAAATTGGGTTTTTCGTTGCTATTCTGTTGATGACATTTTCTAAAGAAAGCTTTGTATTGATGCCTCCAGCGATCGGTTTCACCAGGGTTTGGTTATTTCAACATCTCAAGGCAACCAGTTGGTATGAGGCAATACGAAAAAATTTCCTTGCTGTTTCAGGGTTGCTGATAATCTTCACATCAGAAATCCTATTCATCAAATATTTCATTGGCTTACAGCCCAAAATCAGCTACGCAGGGGTGGAGAGTGCTAATCCTTTAGGGGCAATTGGAGTTTTAAGTAGTTACAATCAGGCTGGATTCCAGGTCTTAATCATCATTGGGTTATTGTTAACAGGAGTTGCACTCAAGCTTCAGGCTCCTACATCTAAAGACGGTTATAAATCTTTAGCAATAACGACGATCGCCTCTCTGATGTTATTTGCCATCATTGTGTTCCCGCAACTGATCCTCCATGCTAAATCTGGAGTGTCACAACGATATTTATTGCCTGGAATTTCTGCCTATGCCTTCTTGATTATTGGAATGCATCGATACATTGATGGGGCATCTAAAGTGCTGAGTCATCTATTTTTAAGCTTAATCGTAGTGAGTTTAGTGATCAAATTAAATGTTGCTTGGCACGATGCGCGCACCTTTGCCTTAGATGGAAAGGCTACCACTGCTCTATTACAATCGATCGCAACTCAAACAACTTCTAAAGACTCGATCTTAATTGTTACCAACCCTAGAGCCTATGAAGAGTGGAATCTATCAATCAAGAAATACTTGAACTTTGTTTCTCAACGACCTAATTTATATATAGGAGCTTACACCGGACAACAAACAACAACCTATCAGGAGTTAGCAACGCTCCACAACTATAAAACTTTAGAGAAAGTTCAAGATAAATCAGCCTTTCAATGTGTTGTGGTTTTTCCAGGATTAACTAAGTCGTTCCTACGCAATTCCTCAGATTGGTTCATATCCAAAAATTATAACCTATTGATTTTTGAACCTTTTTACTGGACGATCAATCCTAAGTCTCAAGTTTATTTGTATTGCAAGAAACCTATTTGAATCACCTGTATTTATGAAGATCTTCCATCAATTACGTCAGCTTTTGGCTTTAGTATTGGTGTCGCTGATGCTAACAGGATGCAACAGTGTTCAAAACAACTTTGGTGAGATGCTGGAAGCAGGCTCCAAACTGGTTCCTAGGGTGAGTGCCGAATCTCGAATTTTCCTGGATCTCTCCGTAGACTTTTTGGGTGAATACCGACTTCCCAAAACCATCATGGCGAATACTCCTGTGGGAGGCTTATCAGCGCTCAGTTACGATCGCCAACACAGCTTTGACTTGCTACCCCTAGGGTTTCGGGTTTATGCGTTGTCGGACGATCGCAGCGACTTTGCTCCAGCGCGGTTTTATACCCTCAAAGTGATGTTGGAACCTCACGATAACCCTGGCTCACAGATGGGAACCGTTTCTCAGCAGGTCACCCTCAAACGGGTAGAGGTGGAACAAGTTACCTTCTTGAAGGCGGAAAATGGTGAACCCTATGCCAAGGGTGCGATCGACCCCGAAGGCATTGCCCTCACTCCCCAGCAGTCCGTCTTTATCTCTAGCGAAGGTGTCACGAAAAGTGGCGTTCCTCCCTTCATTAATGAATTTGATTTGGCAACGGGGGCATTGCGGCAAGTTCTGCCCCTACCTAAGCGCTATATCCCGGATGCGCCGGGAGCAGAGCAAACCATTGGCATTCGGGATAACTTGGGATTCGAGGCATTGACTCTTAATCCCATGAATTCTGGCACCTTTCGCACCGAGCCATTTCGGGTTTTTGCGGCCACAGAGGCAGCACTGAAGCAAGACCTCGACCCAGATCAGGAAGGCGAAAACAGTCGCCTGCTGCACTACTTGGTGGGGGATGGGCCACCTGTGCTAGTTTCAGAACATCTTTACCCGATCGCCCCTCCACCTTCGGGAGCCGAAATTAATGGGTTGACTGAGTTGCTGTCCCTTGATCAGGGCGGACATTTTTTGTCACTGGAGCGTTCCTATGGGGCGATCGGCATAGGGGCACGAATTTTCCAGGCAGCAACCGGGGGCGCAACGGATATTTCCAGCATCCCTAGTTTAAAAGGCACCCTATCAGGCGTTTCACCTGTGCGAAAAAAACTCCTACTAGATTTAGATGACCTTGGAATTCGTCTAGACAATTTGGAAGGGATGACGTTGGGTCCACGGTTACCGGATGGATCACAGAGTCTCCTCCTCGTTAGTGATGATAATTTCAGCGCCAAGCAAATTACTCAATTTCTTTTGTTTCGCCTAAAATTTGGCTCTTAAATGAGAAGTCCGCTTGAACGAGGCGTATATTGAATCACAGTCCGAATTTCAATTCATCCAAGACGCACCCCCTAAACTTTCATGGCTTCACCTAATCCATCTGAAATTTTTACGATTCTGGTTCAATTTTTTGCAAAGGATGGTTGGACAGCATCCCAAGTAGAGGGAGAACTCACCTTGAATATGGCGTTTCAGGGAGAAAATGGACAGTGGCTCTGTTATGCCCTTGCTAGAGAAGCAGAGCGCCAGGTCGTGTTCTACTCAGTTAGCCCTGTGGAAGTCCCGGAGGCGAAACGGTCTGCGGTATCTGAGTTTTTGACTCGCGCTAACTATGGGTTGATTATTGGCAACTTTGAAATGGACTGGGCTGATGGAGAAGTGCGCTTCAAGGTCAGTGCTGATGTGGAGACAAAGCCCTCGTTTGATGTGATTCGGCGCGTGGTTTACACCAATATTTTAGTGATGGATCAGTATTTGCCGGGGATCATGAATGTGGTTTACACCAACGCTTCCCCTGAGCAGGCGATCGATGAGGTGGAACGGTAAGGAGATTTGTAACTACTCAGCCTACCCACCCTTCGGGAAGCAAGCTACACCCTAAATCCCTCTCCCTGGGGAGAGGGACTTCAATCCGGCTCCCCTTCTCCCAGAGCGGGAGAAGGGGCTGGGGGATGAGGGCGGCTCGACATTGAGTTAACAGCCTGAGTAGTTACGGAGATTTCCAGAAAAGTACCAGGAAACGGAAGGGCGCAGCATTCGGTACGTAAATGCTTCGCCCCTGTAGTGGAACTGTTCTAGCTTACTTAAGCCACAATCCTAAGCTTCGCCAGCAATGGAATAGCTTTCAGCGACGATCGCAGACTGTTCTGGCTTAGCAGAGATAGTGGTTGGGCGGTGCAATGTGGTGTAAAGGCGGTTCAGGGCATGGATGTAGGCTTCTGCTGAAGCGACAATGATGTCGGTATTGGCAGCATGACCCGAAAAGACCCGATCGCCATGGCGCAGGCGGATGGTAACCTCACCGATCGCATCGATGCCAGCCGTGACCGATTGCACCGAGAACTCGATTAGCTCATTCGGAATTTCCACCACCCGATTGATGGCGCGATAAACAGCATCCACAGGACCTGTGCCGATCGCAGCATCAGTGAGTTCCTGTCCCTCAGGGGTACGCAGGGTCACCGTTGCCGTGGGGCGGGCCCGATCCCCGCAGGAAACCTGCACCAATTCCAGGCGGAAGAGTTCGGGGACTTGTTGAATTTCGTCGTTGACGATCGCCTCCAAATCCCAGTCCGAAATTTCTTTTTTCTTGTCACCCAATTCTTTGAAGCGCAAGAATGCCCGGTTCAATTCCTGGTCACCCAAATCAAAGCCGAGTTCTTTCAGGCGGGTGCGGAAGGCATTGCGCCCCGAATGCTTGCCCAAAACGATTTGGTTGTCGGTCAGCCCAATAGACTGGGCATCCATAATTTCGTAAGTGAGCTTATTTTTCAGCACCCCATCCTGGTGAATCCCCGACTCATGGGCAAACGCATTAGCCCCGACGATCGCCTTATTCGGTTGCACCAATATACCCGTCAAGTTAGAGACAAGGCGCGAGGTTTTATAGAGTTGGCGTGTGTCGATCGCAGTCAGTGGCTCCTCTGACTCCGCTGCCCGACCCACGTAAGGATTGAAGTACTGCCGCCGCACATGCAGCGCCATCACCAATTCCTCTAAAGCAGCGTTGCCCGCCCGTTCCCCAATGCCATTGATGGTGCATTCCAATTGCCGGGCCCCAGACTTCACCGCTTCCAAAAAGTTCGCCACCGCCAACCCCAAATCGTTATGACCGTGGACAGAGATGACGGCTTGATGAATATTGGGCACATTGGCTCTGATGCCCTGAATCAATGCTCCGAATTCGCTGGGCGTGGTGTAGCCGACGGTGTCAGGAATGTTGACGGTGGTGGCTCCAGCGGCGATCGTGCGCTCCAGAACCTGGTAGAGAAACTCAGGATCAGACCGCACCGCATCCATCGGAGAAAATTCCACATCCTCCATGAAGGTTTTGGCATAGTCCACCATTTCTTCGGCGATCGACAACACCTCAGCCCGCGACTTCCTAAGCTGAAACTCTAAATGAATATCAGACGTAGAAATAAAGGTGTGAATCCGAGCGTTCACAGCGGGTTTTAGTGCTTCTGCGGCCGCTTGAATGTCTTGCCGAATTGCCCGCGCCAAACTACAAATAATCGGGCCGCCTTCGACTCCCACCTGTTGAGCAATTTTCTGAACCGCCTCAAAATCTCCAGGACTGGCAAAGGCAAAGCCTGCTTCAATCACATCCACCCTCAGTCGGGCCAGTTGCCGGGCAATTACCAGTTTTTCATCCACATTCAGGGTTGCGCCAGGAGACTGTTCTCCATCACGAAGGGTGGTGTCGAAAATAATAATCCGGTCTGGTTGAGTGTTCATGGGGGTAAGACGATTGAAATGACTAGATAAAGTAAATGCACTTTAAATCAGCACATTATTCCTAAGCTTACTTCTCAATGCTCACTTCTTGTATCTGGCTACTTAAAAAGTATGAGAAGGGTAAACGCATCGTGGATTCTCTATAGTTTGAAGCTAGCAAAATACTAAGGATCATGGATTAAATAACATGCAATAGTCCCGCTGTAGGAGCAAAGCATACCCTTCGAGAAGCAAGCTACGGGCGAGAACCTTTGAAACTCAATCATGTCCTTTTGCCGAATGCTTCGCCCTTACCCAGTCTCTAACTTTCGCAAGTTATTTGATTCCTGATCATAAGTAGACGATCGATAAGAGATTGAATAAAAAGTTGATGTTATTAAGGATCAGCTTTTTCGATGCTGTCCCGCACATCATTTAAGTCAATATAGCGATCGGTGACGTTGCGTAGTTCCCTAGCAATCATGCCCTCTGTTGACACGACAGTAATGTGCGTATTCTTAGAGCGTAATAACTCGATCGCCCGTTCAAAATCGCCATCCCCACTAAACAAAATGACACGATTGTACAGCTCGACGGTGTTGAACATATCTACTACAATTTCGATGTCTAAATTTGCTTTTTGTGAATAGCGTCCAGAATTATCGTCGTAGTATTCCTTCAAAATTTTGGTGCGAACTGTGTAACCTAGGCTGATCAGGGCATCTCTAAAACCCCGTTGATCTTGAGCGTCCTTAATTCCGGTGTACCAAAACGCATTGACAAGGGCAACATCTTCTGATTTCGTAAAATATTCTAAAACCCGCTTGGGATCGAAGAACCAACCGTTCTTCTGTTGGGCATAGAACATGTTATTCCCATCTACAAAAATCGAGAGAAGGCTGGGTGAATTTTGCATAAATGTTCAAATTTAGAGTTAATAGAAAGTAATCTAACTTACAAATATTTAATAAACATAGTTGTGTTGCACACTATTAAATGGGATGATTCCTGTTAGAATAAAACCTTTAATAGTAAAGAGCATTCAGTTACCTAAACCACTTAAAGAAGTGATCCTTTAATTCAATTCGTAATCACAGTGCTTTCGATCAATCAAAAGCGCGCCATCAGTGGCAACTTAGACAATTAGCGCACACATATTTAGTAAGTTTTAGGGTGAAGCCAGAACCCTTCAGAATTAGAGAAAAATGAATATATTAGATTTAATAATCTATCAATCTAATATTAATAGATACCGGTTCACAGATTTTTATAAATACATTTTGGGGGTCTTGACGCAGCATTTAGCTGCATCTTAGAAGAGTCTAGCTTTATAAAGAAGTATAGTTGACAGACCCAAAGCGGGGCATTCTCATTGTAAAGAATGCCCTAGGGGACTGTGAAATCTGAGAAGTCCTAAAGCCTCTTGTTGTGCCTGAAATCAATCTTAAAACCAGGTTGGAAGCTTGCTCTACGAGAGGGATTCAGTACAAAGAGTGTCTAAATTATTCACGTCATTGGCAAAGAATGCAGTTTGAGCCTCCAACTGTATGCCTCTCGACAGAATAACAAGGTGTTAAAGAGTCCAATATCATACCTGAGACAGGTTTCTCTTGAAAGTCACGAAAGAAATTTGGTTCTCTTGACTTAGCTGGGGCTGAGGGTTTTAGCATGTAAGAGGGAGCTGTTCCTCTGCGATCGTGCCTTCTCTAATCTCTAACTTATTCCACTGCTCAAAGCTTTTTATTACCAATATCTCTTGCAAAGTTCACATAATTAGGTTTTCAGATTTAACTTGTTCTCAACAACCATTAATTATTGACAATAAGTAATGAGGGTACTGAGGTTTGGGATTTGGGTTTCCGAGGAATTTTCGATTCTTCAAACCTGTTGGTCATTGCCAAATGTATTAAAGGGAACAGAGATCATCCTGTCTTGGGCAAAGTTAGCGGAAATACTGCAATATTGCTAGTATGCTGCTGAGAAGTTAATAATTGGAGGACTTCCGTACTCTTTAGCGCTCTAAACGCTAGAAATTGGAGGTGCAGCCTTCTGGGGATGGTGATGCAGCAATTGTGTTGAGATCATCTCTGTACAACTGTAATTTTGGTGTGTTGAGGAATCAGTTTTAGTGTGAAGAGTCCAATTAAACCTCCCGTCCGACGGCATCCGGCTCCAGCCAGTGGTCACTTCCGTCGTTGGGTCTGGCTGGTATTTGTGTTGACTGGAGTTGCCATGTTGTCTGCAACAGCGGGAGCCATTTTTGCGATGTCTCTAGCTAGTATGCCCCTCTCCCAACGCAAACTCAGTCCAGCCGAAGCAGCCGTCTTTTCCCAAAAAGAACGTATCTCCAGCAATTCGGCGTTTCGCTTACCGCAATTAACCCGCCCAGTAAATATTCTTGTTTTGGGGGTCAAGGTTCTTTCAACGGATGTCAACAATCCTCCTCCAGATACAAAGAATTTACGGTATCAAGCGACGATTAATTCCTTAGAAGGACTGACTGACACGATGCTGTTGGTGCGGTTTAGCCCGGATGCTAAAAGGCTGGTTGTGCTTTCGATCCCCAGAGATACCCGCACCGAGATCGAGGGATACGGCATTGCGAAGATTAATGAGGCGAATGTGGATGGTGGTCCAGCTTTAAGTGCTAAGGCGACGAGCCAACTTTTAGGGGGCGTTGGCATCGATCGCTACATCCGCATTAACGTGCAGGGTGTACAGAAACTGATTGATGCTTTGGGTGGTGTCACGGTTTATGTGCCTAAGGACATCAAGTATCAGGATGACAGTCAACACCTGTATATCAATTTAAAAGCCGGCAAGCAGCACCTCAATGGTGACCAAACGCTGCAATTGCTGCGCTTTCGATATGACGAGTATGGTGACATTGGTCGCATTCAGCGCCAGCAGATGGTGATACGCTCCCTAATGGAGCAGACGCTGAACCCAATGACTTTGGCGCGGTTTCCTAGTATTTTGTCTGTGATTCAATCTCACATAGACACCAATTTAACTGTGGAAGAATTGTTGGCTTTGGTGGGGTTTGGAGCGCAAATGAACCGATCGAATGTGCAGATGCTCATGGTGCCGGGTGAATTTAGCGCCCCAGGTGAATATAATGCGAGTTATTGGTTGCCCAGTCCAGAGCGCATTCAGACCATGGTGGCTCAGTATTTTGATTTTGGGGCTGCTTTCCCCACGGTAACGAGTCCCAGTGCATTAAGAATATCTATTCAAGACAGTACCCAAAATTCTCAGGCGGTTCAGTCTGTGGTTACGGCGCTGGAGCGGGGGGGCTATCCCAATGTGTATGTCGATCGCCCGTGGACTGAATCGTTGACGCAGACTCGGATTGTGGCGCAGCAAGGAAACGGAGCAGCCGCTGAAGAACTGCGGCGTTCTTTGGGACTGGGCGAGGTGCGAATCGAAAGTACGGGCAGTTTAGACTCGGATATCACGATTCAGTTGGGTAGCGATTGGCTCAGTCGCCCTGTGAAGCAATCGTCTCAGACAGGGCCTTAGGATCAGGAATTGAATAAAATCCAAGGTTTGAGTGGGTCGCAGAGTGTCCCACTCAAACCTTGGAAACCTGATTTTACAGGTATTAAATTCACGATCCTAAGAAGATTTCTAGAAAAGTTCATGCCAGGCACCGGAAGGGCGAAGCATTGGGGCAATAATCTGTGCAGCCATTCAAGATCTCTTACCCAATGCTTCGCCCTTATA